>NZ_AP023360.1:5153928-5476071 GCF_018326265.1 Catellatospora sp. IY07-71 | reverse complement strand
ATCCCCGCCGGGACACTGAGGTCATTTCATCCTGATGGATGTGGATGTCTCAGGTTGATCAACTGAGCGTGGGGATGTGGGCCATGAAGTGAAGCTCCCGATAGGACTGGGGTTACCACACCAACCAGTACCAGCAGGAGCTTCAGTTGCTAACCTACCGCGCCCCGGTCCCGGGACTGTCGACGCCCCACCTGGAGTTCCTCACCGGCCTGCTGGCCGAGCACCGCAGGCAGAGCGGCTGCCGGTGGCGCAAGCTGTCACCCGCTCGGCAGGCGCTGCTGGTCCTGGTCCACCTGCGCTGCGGGGACAGCCTCGCCCAGCTTGCGGTCTCGTTCGAGGTCTCGCCGGCCACCTGCTACCGGTACGTCGGTGAGGCGGTGGCACTGCTGGCAGCTCGGGCACCGTCCCTGGAAGAGGCCTTGGCCGGACGGCGCGGGAAGGTGACGATCCTGGACGGCACGATCATCACGACGTTCCGGGTGCGCTGGACCAGCGCGCACAAACTGTGGTGGGTGCACCGCAAGCGCACCTACGGCGTCAACCTGCAGGCCCTCGCGGGTGAAACCGGGAACCTGCTGTGGATCTCCGACGGGCTGCCCGGCTCGACCCATGACCTGACCGCCGCGCGCCGACACGGCGTGGTCGACGCCGCCGTCCGGCACGGCCTGCAGTTCTGGGCCGACCGCGGCTACCAGGGCGAGGCACCCACCCTGATCACCCCGGTCAGGGCCGGCAAGGACAAGCCCCTGATCCCGGCCGCGACGGCGTACAACCGCCGCCACGCCGCCGTCCGGGCACCCGGCGAGCGCGGCTTCGCCACGCTCAAGTGCTGGCAGATCCTCACCCGTGTCCGCTGCACCGTCAGCAAGATCGGCGTCATCGCGCGGGCCATCCTGGCCCTACACCACGCGACATCGACGCCAATCAGGATGAAATGACCTCACTGGCCGTCCTCTACGAATTCTTCCTGCGCCGGTCATTTCTCAGCCACATGTCAGAGGAATTGGCGGCGTCGCTCAATCGCTACTTCGTCCCATACGAGCGGCTGACCCTGGCGGGCGTACGGGACATCCATGAGATATTTCCGACGAGTGACGTCGTACGCGGATTCGCCAACGCCCGCTCGATCCGCATCGTGCAGACTTGGATTCCCGACGTGATCCCCATGCTGCGCGCGATGCGGGCTGCAGCCGAGCGGGGCTGCAAGATCCAAGTTTTGCTGCTCGACCCTAACTCGCCAGTGGCACCGCTGCGCGCCAGAGAGTTGGGTTACACCGAACTGGACGCGACGCGGCAGAACGTCGAAGCCAACCTCGCTGAGCTACGCCGATTCGCGAGGCTCGCCGGTGTCGCGGCCAACCTGGAGGTGCGGCTCTACGACGGGCTGCCGGTCGCGGCCATACACGCCTATGACGACACCATCTTCATGAGTCTCTACTGGCGCCAGACCCCGGCGATCCAGGGACCGCAATTCGAGGTCCGCAAGGGCAACAGCGTCCTTGCCGACACGATCGAGCTACACATTCGCGACCTGTGGGCCGCGGCGCGGCACTACGATCTCGGCGGTGAGGTGGGCCGTGAGGAGGACGGCTGAGCTGATCGCCCGCCAGACCCAGGCCAGGTTCAGTTCGCCAGAGCGCATTCACATCAAGGCAAACCTGTTCCACGGTTACGAGATCAGACCGCTACTCACCGCGTTGCGGCGTCAGCAACAGCAGCAGCGGCTGCGCCTCGACGCGGTGATGCTCGGCGACTCGTTCCTGACTACGCATCTCGGCTACCCGTCGACCGTGCTGGACGGTGAGGAGCTGCAGGAGTTCTTCCTACGAGTGCAACTGTCACTGCTCGTGGAGATCCGGCGCGAACTCGATCGCACGGCGCTCAGCGAGGAGGTGTACCTCATCGCCGATATGCCGCATGGATCCGCTCGGCACGTTGACCTCGGCTTGCAGAACGCCCAGCGCGTGCTCGCCCACGGAGCCGATGCGATCAAGATCGAGGTGACCACGCTCGATCATCTTTCGCTGATCGAGGAGTTGTCCGGCGGCGGAGTCCCGGTGCTGGCACATCTCGGTTACTCGCCACAGGCCGGTGGCGCGAAATTCGTTGCCCGCACCATCGACGAAGCACGGAAGCTGTTCCGGTTGGCGCAGCAATGCCGCAACGCCGGGGCGTACGCGCTCGTACTCGAGGGCGTCGCCACACCGGCGCTCGCCGCACTGGCGGCCCACAATGACGGCGGCCTTCCGGTTTACGCCATCTTCAGCGGCCACGCGCCGTACGCCGGCCAGTCAGTCAATGTCTGGGACGCCCTTTACCGTCCGCCGTTCCCGGCCCGCTACTTCCCGCCCACCGCGAGCCTGGATGTCAGCACCTTTCCAGCCAGTTACACTGACGCGGCGATCGTGGAGCACTGTCGGCTCTTGTTGGAACTGCTCGGCACCAGCTACCCGATCTTCCGCGGCGCGGACATGTCGGGCTCCGAGGCCGCCGAACTCATGCAGTCGAACCCGTGGTGCTGAGCGTCGACCGAAAGGACATCAGGTGGCCGATCGTTGGGATCCTGAGATGAACGCGTTCGCCCGCCTCGACCGAGTGATGCCGCCGTCTCCCGAACGCGTGGTGTTCTACGGCAGTTCGACCATCCGCCTGTGGACGACGCTCGCCTACGACTTTCCTGAAGTCCAGGTCAGCAACCGCGGTTTCGGTGGTGCGATGATCCGCGACGTCGCCGCGAACGCCGTGGTGGCGATCGGCTCGCCCGCTCCCCGCACAGTGATCATGTATGCCGGCGGCAACGATCTGTCGAGCCTGCGACCCGTCGACCAGGTGGAGAGCAACCTCAGGTTGTTCGTGGACACCGTGCTCGGGATGGACGAGCACATCCAGATCGGTTTGATGACAGTCATCCCGCATCGCCGGTTCTGGCCTGTCGAGCAGCAAATCGCCGAGTACAACGCACGGATGCGCCAGACAGCCGAGGAGCACCCCAGGGTTGGTCTCATCGACACGGCGGGGCCAATGCTGAAACTGGGTGCACCGCCGCCCGCGGACCTGTTCATCCATGACGAGGTGCACCTAAGCCAGGCTGGTTACGACATCCTCATCAGGCAGTGCCGACGCTACCTATCGCTACCCAGCTGAGGAGCTGTCAGGATCCGCTTGTGGCGGAGACGACCTCCAGCGCCGTCCGGGTTGTGCCGCAGCGGTGCCGCCGGGGTGGAACTCGGTGGTGTTCTCGACCTGGCCGTCGGCGGCGATGACGGACAGGCGGCTGGGACTGCTGGCGCGGGCCGCGGTCATGGCCTGCCAGAGCGCATCCGGCTTGCGCGGGTGTATGCCGACCACGTCGTCGCCGTCGAGCACGTCCCACACGTCGTGGTTGGCGACCACCTCGAAACGCCGCACGCGAACCTCCTCACCTGCCGACGGCGCCCCGCGCACACGGGTGGCGGGGCGCCGCGGGCGTGTCAGATCTCGGTGCGCTCCTCGACCCGGCGGTACTCGGCCGGCTCGCTGACGATCCGCGCACGGTTGCGCGGGCCCCAGATGAACGCGGTGAACAGCAGGCCGAGCGCACCGCCGATCATGAAGATCCAGCCGATGACGTCGATGTCGACGCCGGCGACTTCGAAGTCGAGCGCGAACGTGAAGATCGCGCCGAGCACGATCAGGAAGATGCTTGCGCCGATACCCATGGTGGTCACCTCCAGAAGTGCCGCTGAGGTCGCGGCCACGGCGCGCCGATACCCCCGGCCTGGGAGCAGAAACCGGCCGGGATCACCGGCGGTGGCCCTGACCTGTGTAAACGGTCGACGTACAGCGAGCCCGGGTTGGGTATTTCACAACGCAGTGACAACTTTCGCAGCAGCGGCGCTCTGGCACTTTCTCGACCGGATCGCCGTGTCGGCGAGTGGCAGACCACGGTGGCCGGGTTATGGGGATACGGTCGATGAGACGAACGAAGGAGATGTTGGTCATGACTGCTCTGCCACCCGTCGTCGACTCCGCCACCTGGCGTAAGGAGCTGGACGAGCTGCGCGCCCGCGAGAAGGCGGCCACCAGGGAGCTCGACGCGATCGCCGCCCAGCGGCGCAGGCTCCCCATGGTGCGAATGCCCGACTACACGCTGGTCGGGGCCGAGGGACCGGTCCGGTTCGCCGACGTCTTCGACGGCAGATCGCAGCTGATCGTCTACAACCACATGTGGGACCCCGACCCGGACGCGCAGTGGCAGTGCGGCGGCTGCACCAGCCTCACGTCGTCGTACACGCGGCTGGACTTCCTCGACAACTACGACGCGCGGTTCGTGATCGTCACCCAGGGACCGATCGAGGCGGCCCTCGCCTACGCCGAGCGCGTCGGCAACAAGATGACGTGGTACTCGACCGCCGACAGCCCGTTCGGGGCCGACGTCGACGCACCGCCCGGCGGCGGCTTCGCGTTCAACGTGTTCCTGCGCGACGGCGACACCGTGTACCGCACCTGGCACACCAGCGGTCGCGGGGTGGAACAGCTGACGTTCACGTTCTCCCTGATCGATGTGCTGCCGTACGGGCGGCGGGAGGACTGGCAGGACTCCCCGGAGGGCTGGCCGCAGGGGCCCGCCTACAGCGGCTGGCTCGACTCGCCCGACATCGCCCGGTTGTACGGTCCCGCCCGCTGACACCGCGCCCGGAAGCACCTCGACGCGCTGCGGCGCGGGCAGGAGCCGGCCGACGAGCGCCGGGGGCCGCGCGGGCAGGCGGCGAACCTCCCGCGAAAGGTCCGGTGTTTCTTCGTCGACTACGTCGCTCCTGCCGGTAGGGTCGCATCTCTCATGCCGCCGCGGCGTCTCACCCGGATGCCGGAGCCCATGCCGGAGCCGGCGGCTGCCCGAAACGAGGAGCGTTCCATGACGACAGTCGACGACGGCCTGGACCTGGAGCAGGTGGCCGACCTGCTACGGCACCGCTACCAGCAGACCCTCGAACAGATCGCGACGCAGACGGCCGAGACCCGTGATCTGCGCCAGGCCGCGCACCAGGACACCGGCGACATGGCCGACGCCGGTTCGCTGATCAGCGACACGGCCCAGCACGACATCGTGACAGCCGCCCTGAGCGAACAGGCCGGGCGCCTGGCCTCCGCGCTGCAGCGGCTGCAGGACGGCTCGTTCGGGACCTGTGGCAGGTGCGCACAGCAGATCCCGCTCGCCCGGCTTGAGATCATGCCGTGGGCCACCCACTGCGTCACCTGCCAGCAGCACGCCGAAAAGCTCCGGTGACACCCGCGCCTGCCGCACGGACAGCCCTCTTCGGACAGCGCGGGCGGCCGGTGGCGTAGCCCTGCCCGCGCCACCGGCGCACCCTCACGGTTTGAGCAGGTCCCCCAGCCGGTATCGGCATGGCATGGCGAATGTTCCCGCGCAGCAGCACGACACACCCGCCCGTCCCGGTGATGGACCGCCGCCTCGGATGCCCTCCGACATCACCCCCGGCCTCGGACCGTTCGACCGGTTCGCCACGCACGCGTCGAACTTCTTCTCCAAGGCCTGGTTCTTCTCGCTGTGCGTGCTGCTGGTGCTGATCTGGGCGCCGTCCTACTTCCTCATCGGCGACCTGGACACCTGGCAGCTGATCATCAACACGGCGACGACGATCGTCACCTTTCTCATGGTCGCCCTGCTGCAGAACACCCAGACCCGGGCGGACAAGGCAGTGCAGCACAAGCTCAACGCGATCGCCGACGGCCTGGCCGACCTGATGGACCACATCGCCGAAGCCGACGACCGACCCCGGCTGCACGCCGACGTCGAGGAGCTGAAGGCCGCGGTGGGTCTGGAGACGCGCGAGGGAGCGTAGCTCCGCGTACGACACCGGGGCGCTCCGCAGATCGGCGGGGCGCCCCCTGACCTTGCTCCGGACCCGCTCCGCCGTACCCGTTCGGCGGAGCGCGCAGCCGTTGCCACGAGCAGCGCCAGCCGACCTTCTTGAATCACGATCGTCGATCTGACAACATCGACAACCATCGTGCTGTACCGACATCCGGCGACTGTCCGACACCCCTGGAAGGAAGCCACATGCGGTTACCCCACCGCGTCACGCTCACCGTCGCGCTGCTCGCAGCAGCCCTCCCGGTGCCGGCCGCCGCGGCGAGCGCCGCACCGTCTCAGGCCGCACTCGCCCAGATCGAGGAGCGGGTCTACGTCGAGTCCGGCGTGGACTCCAACGGCGACGGGCGGCTCGACCGGATCGCCATCGACATCGCCCGGCCGTCGACGGGCGGGCCGTTCCCCGTCGTGTTCGAGCAGAGCCCGTACCGCAACGGCCTGGCCAACGCCGCCAACCACGGCGTGAACGTCAGCGCCCTGCCGCAGGAGAACCTGTTCTCGCTCGTCCCGGGTGCGCCGCCCACGGCCGGAGCGGGCGTCGCCGTCGCCAGGCCGGTGCCGGACCTGCCCGACTGGTACGACGACTACTTCGTGCCCAAGGGGTACGCGGTCGTGCTCGGCCACAGCCTCGGCACCGGCGCCTCGGAAGGCTGCCCGACCAGCGGAGACATGCAGGAGACGCGGGCCACCACCGCGGTCGTGGACTGGCTCAACGGCCGCGCCCGCGGCTTCAGCGCATCGGGCGCCCCGGTGACGGCGTCGTGGAGCACCGGCAACGTCGGCATGATCGGCATCTCGTACAACGGCACGCTGCCGAACATGGCCGCCACCACCGGCGTCGCCGGCCTCAAGGCGATCGTCCCGATCGCGGCGATCTCCAGCTGGTACGACTACTACCGGGCCGACGGGCTCGTCGTCGCCCCCGGCGGATACCAGGGCGAGGACGCCGACGTGCTGGCCCGTGCCGTGCTCGACCGGACCGACTGCACGAGCCGGATCAACCAGATCGAGGCCGACCAGGACCGGATCACCGGCGACTGGAAGCAGTTCTGGGCCGACCGTGACTACGTCGGCAAGGCGGACAAGGTCACCGCGGGCGTGTTCGTCATCCACGGCCAGGCCGACTGGAACGTCAAGGGCCGGCACTACGCGCAGTGGTGGGACGCGCTGCGGGCCGCCGACGTGCCCCGCAAGATCTGGCTGCACAACGGCGGCCACGGCACGACCTCCCGCACGGACTACCGGGCGACGGTCGAGCGCTGGTTCGAGTACTTCCTGAAAGGGATCGACAACGGCATCCTCACCACACCCCGGGCCGAGGTCCAGTTCCGGGACGGCACCTGGCGCCAGTACACCGACTGGCCCAACCCCGCCGCCGCCGAGGCCGTGTTCAAGCTCGACGCGGCCTCCGGCACCGCACCCGGCGGCCTGACCCTCGGCACCCCCGCCGGCACGTCGGCACAGCAGTTCACCGACAACGGACGCACCAGCACGGCGACGACGCTGGTCGCGAACCCGGACAGCGCCAACGGCAACCGGCTGGTCTACCGGACCGGCAACCTGGCCAACGCGGTCACGCTGACCGGCTCGCCCCGGGTCTCGCTCCGGCTCGCCGTCACCAACCGCAACGACGCCAACGTCACCGCGCTGCTCGTCGACTACGGCGGCACGGGCACCAGCACCACCCCCGTCGTCGTCACCCGCGGCTGGATCGACCCGCAGAACCGCAACAGCCGCGCCACCAGCGAGAAGGTCGTCCAGGGCACGGAGTACACGCTGAACTTCGCCATGCAGCCCAAGGACCACGTGTTCGCCGCCGGGCACCGCATCGGCCTCGTGGTGATCTCCACCGACTACGACTACACGCTGCGGCCGCCGGCCGGTGCCGTGCTGCGGCTCAACCCGGCCGCCAGCACCCTGACGATCGCGCAGACCGGCCTGGCCACCGGCAACGACTATGCGATCTCGGTGTCCCCGACGGCGGGCGCGACCAACCCGGGCGGCACGCTGAGCGCGACGGTCACCACGGCCGTGACCAGCGGCTCCGGGCAGAACGTGGCGCTGTCGGCGGCCGGGCTGCCGGCGGGGGTGACCGCGACGTTCAACCCGTCGACCGTGGCGGCGGGCGGCACCTCCGCGCTGACCCTCAGCACCACCGCTTCGGTCACGCCGGGCACCTACCCGATCACCGTCACCGGCACGGGCACCAGCGCCACCCGCACCGCGGTCTACACGCTCACCGTCAACGGGGCCGGTGGCTGCCGGGCGACCAACCCGGCTGACGTGGCGATCCCGGACGCCGGAGCCGCGGTGGAGAGCACCATCACCATCAGCGGCTGCCCGGGCACGGCCTCGGCGTCGTCGACGGCGGAGGTGCACATCGTCCACCCGTACCGCGGTGATCTCGTGGTCAGCCTGGTCGCACCGGACGGGACGAGCTACTCGCTCAGCAACCGCTCCGGCGGCAGCGCCGACGACATCCACCAGACCTACCCGGTGAACCTGTCCGGCGAGACCGCCAACGGCACGTGGCGGCTGCGCGTACAGGACGCGGCGGCCGCCGACGTCGGCCGGATCGACACCTGGACCCTGACCGTCGGCCCGTAGGCGCCTCCTCGGCGCGACCCCGCGCCGGCCGTTCGACAGCGGTCGGCGCGGGGTCCGCAGCAGGGCTCAGCCGCCGCTGGCGGAGAAGTGCATGTAGTCCTTCAGCGACCGGTAGTCGCCGCCCCATCCCCATCCGATCGCCGCGAAGGCCTGGACGGCCTGCTCGCGGGGCTGCGCCATCCCAGGCCGCGCGTCGGCCCGGTCGAGGTAGGAGGTGGCCAGCTCCGGCAGGACGACCTCACCCTTCTGGTACGGGTTCTGAAACGGGTTGAGATCCACGGCGAGGCCGTAGGCGTGCTGGGACCACGCCTTGCGGCCGCGCACCGAACGGCAGGCGAACACCTCGGTGGTGTTGCCGTCGCCGGTCGACGGCGCGTTCAATTCAGCCGCGCTGGAGATCCGCATCCGCTCGATCGGGAAGTCCGCGGCGAAGAGCCGCTCGAACACGGTGACCAGGTCGTCGGCCACCCGGGCGTTGGCCAGCAGCTCGCCGGTGTGGGCACGCCCGTCGAACCCGCGGAAGACGACCGTGAGGTAGCGCAGGTCGGCCGCGGCGATCGGGCAGTCCTTCGTCCAGCTGGATCGGGCGAGCACGTCGGCGGGCACCGCCTGGACGGTGGCGTGGAAGCGGCCGTCCGCCGGTGGCGGCAGGTCGTCGACGGTGATGATCGACCGGTGACGCAGCTCGGGCGGGGTCTGCTGGGCTGCCGCCCTCCCCTGCGGCCCCACCGGCAGCACTCGCGTGCCCAGCCAGGCCGGTGCGGCGGTGGCGTCGCCGATGCGGACGGGCTCGGGGCTTCGCGACTCGGTGGGCGCTATGGGCGAAGGAGCCAACGTTCGTGCCTGTATGTCCGCTTCCGGGTCGGCCATGGCGTTCGAGCAGCCGGACAGGGCGGACCCCAGAAGCACGGCGACGGCCAGCAAGCCCGCCACCCGTCCGCCGCCGCGACGCCGGGAACGGGCGGCCGTACGGATCGCGGTACGGGCGTTCGGCGAGGAGCCTGCGGGGGCGCACATTTCGCCAAGAATAGCGCGAGCTGACCGGGCCGACCTGGACCGGGACCTGCGGGGCACTGCGACAAACCGGCCAGGTGCGCCAGGTGCCGCCGAGCGGTAGCATCCGCGAATGTTTTTCGGCGCCCGGCACAAGGTCGACAAGTACTGCGATCAACTCGAGGCGGCCGCGGACCCGGCCGCCTTCGAGCAGGCGGCGCTGGGCCTGTGGGCTGCCGCACAGAAGGCCTCGCCGCGCGATGCCACCGCCGCGCTCGAACGGTGCGCGTGGCTGCTGAGCGGGCTGAGCGTGGGCTCAGGCGGCCGGTTCTCGATCCTGTGCGGGGCCCTGGTCGAGCTGGGGGCAGAGCCTGATGCGCTGGCCGTGCCGGTCGCCGACGGCCTGCTGCGCTCGCTTGAGCAGGCGTGGCGGTTCCGGGACGCCTGGCACTGGGCCGGTGCCGGGCAGAAGCTCCCGGATCCGGAGGCTGCGGACGATCACCTGCAGGGTGCCGTCGCGCGGCTGGCGCCGCTGATGGGCGGCGAGGCGGCATACCGGGCCGCGGAGGGCTGGTTCAGCGTCACGAACTGGGCCAGGCCGGCGACCACGCTGCTGCGCGAGGCGCCCGAGCTGTGGGCGCGGCATCCGGGCCGGGCGTCGATCGTCGCCCATGTCGCCGCCCTGGTCGCGGACGTCCCCGACCTCGGCGATGTGCATGACATGCTCAGCGGCCCCGGCAGGGCCCGCAGGTGAGCCAGGTCCCGCGATCCCGCGCGACGGCGGGACCGCAGGGGCTCGGCTCGATCGCCGCCTGCTCAGCGCAGCAGTGACCTCGCGGTCGGGGTCAGCCGCAACTGCTGCGGGGCACCGGAGAGCATCGCCGACAAGTCGGGTAGCACCTGTTCCCGCCAGCGGTCCGACCTTCGCAGCCGGTCCTGGTGGTCGTCGAGGGCGGCGGTGCTGCCGAAGCGCGTGAACCACACGAACGCGTTCTCGCCTGTGCGCACGGGCAGGGCAGGGAAGTCGTTGTCGGCGTGTTCGGTCTGCAGGCAGGCCAGCGGCGCAGCTCCCGTCTCGGCGAGCAAGGGGCGCATCCGGTGGTCGAAGAAGTCCACGAACGCCTCGTCGAACGGATGGTCGCGGTAGTACAGCGTCGCCAGGACGATCGACGGCGGCGGTGACGGGTGGCCGACCGGGGAACGCGGCGTGGCGGCGGCCGGGAATCCGGCGGCGGCCGTCACCGGCCGCAGCAGCAGCACGTCGTCCGAGTCGATCATCGTGGCGTTGGCCTGGTCCCGGTGCGCCTTCCAGACCGGCCCACCGTAGAAGCGGCTCAGCGCCTGAGCGCGGCTCGGCATGTCGTCGAACCCGCGCAGCCAGACGAACCGATCGGGATCATCCAGGTCGCGAAACTGCCCCAGCACCGCCATACCGTCGGCTTCCTGCGTCTCGACGAACTCTCGATCGAAGAGATCGATCAGAACATCGCGCCGGCCGGGATGCAGCGTGTACTGCCGCAGTTCCACGACCGAGTTCCGTACGCCGTGCATGAGAAGCCTCCACCTGTTGGAACAACTCTTGTTACATCAAAAGGCACGCCCGTGCACCGGTCGGGCCCCGCCTAGCGCACCTGCAAGGTCTCCCGGAGCACGTCGGCGATCGTGGTGCGCTGCAGCTCGCGCCGCAGGGCCTGTTCGATCTCCCCGTACACCTGACCCAGCGCGGGCCGGATGCCCCTGCCGACCGGGCACTCCAGATTGGGTTCGGTGCGGTGCATGCCGAACAGCGGATCCTGCTCGACAGCGTCGTAGACGTCCAGCATGGTGATGTCCTGCGGCGGACGCGCCAGGCTCCAGCCCGCCCCGGCGCCGTGGCGCACGTCGACCAGGCCCGCCCGGCGCAGGTCACCGAGGCTGCGCCGGATGACCACGGGGTTGGTGTTCACGCTGGCGGCGACCTGGTCCGAGGTCAGCAGAGCCTGCCCGCGCCGCTGGGCCAGCGCCATCCACGCCAGCGCGTGCGCGGCGATCGTCAGCCTGCTGTTCGCCGCCATCACCCCTCCTTGTCGCAACAGTTTCTGTTACAACAAGGTCGGCGTCAAGCCGCCGTTTCTGTCGGTGGTCGCCAGCATGATCGCGACAGCCAAGCCACCGACGCGAGGGATGATCACCATGACCGACGGCCGTGCCGACTTCGACTTCATCTTCGGGCGCTGGCTCGTACGCAACCGCAAGCTGCGTGAGGTCACCGACCCGAACTGCACCGAGTGGGTCGAGTTCGACGCCCACGCGCAGGCGGAACCGATCTTCGGAGGTCTGGGCCATGTCGACCGGATCTGGACCGAGTCACCGCCCGGCGAGGAGCCCTTCGAGGGATTCACGCTGCGGCAGTTCGATCCCCAGCGGCAGGTCTGGCGGATCTGGTGGGCTTCCAGCCGCCGGCCCGGACACCTCGACCCGCCCGTCGAGGGTGCGTGGCACGACGGGCGGGGCGTGTTCGAGTGCGCCGACGTGCTCGGCGGCCTGCCGGTGCAGGTACGTTTCGAGTGGACCACCGACGGCGCGGACGCTGCCCGCTGGCAGCAGTCGTTCTCGTATGACGAGGGTCGGACCTGGCGAACCAACTGGATCATGGATCTGTCACGCGTCGGCACCGCGCCCGCCGAGGTTCTTCGCTGAATCATCGAGGACGATCCCGGCGCCTGCGCCTGCCCGGCATGCCGGCCCGGCTGGTGCGCAGCTTCCGGCGCACCAGCCCGCCGCCGCGGTGGAACCTCACATGACGTGCTTGAACGTGCCCCAGCCGTGGCCGATCTGCACCCGCGCCGACAGCGCGAACCCGTTGTTCGCGTAGTACCACAGCAGCCCGCCGGCATCGACGCCGAGGATGTCCGCGTGCCCGTCGCCACTGAAGTCGACGGCGTTGACGTGGCTGAACGACGCCCAGCCGTGGCCGATCTGCACCCGCGCCGACAGCGCGAACCCGTTGTTCGGGTAGTACCACAGCAGCCCGTCCGCATCGACCCCGATCACGTCAGCTGCCCCGTCACCGCTGAAATCAGCGGCCACGACGTGCCTGAACGTGCCCCAGCCATGGCCGATCTGCACCGCCGCGCTCAGCGCCAGCCCGTTGTTCGGGTAATAGAGCAGGTTCCCGGCGGAGTTCACGCCGAGCACGTCCGCGTAACCGTCGCCGCTGAAGTCCGCGGCCATGATGTGCCTGAACGTGCCCCAGCCGTGGCCTATCTGCACCCGCGCCGACAGCGCCAGGCCGTTGTTCGGGTAGTACCACAGCAGCCCGTCGGCATCGGCACCGATCACGTCAGCTGCCCCGTCACCGCTGAAATCAGCGGCCACGACGTGCCTGAACGTGCCCCAGCCATGGCCGATCTGCACCGCCGCGCTCAGCGCCAGCCCGTTGTTCGGGTAGTACAGCAGGCTCCCGGCGGAGTTCACGCCGAGCACGTCCGCGTAGCCGTCGCCGCTGAAGTCCGAGACGTGGTCGCGCCGGGGGCGCCCGCAGTTGGCGCTGGTGATGTTGCGGGCCGCCGCACCTTCCCAGTTCATGCCGGACGGGACGCCGTTGAAATAGGCCTCGGTCGTGCCGCCGTCGCGCCAGACCTCATAGTGCAGGTGCGGGCCGGTGGAGTTGCCGGTGCTGCCCACCCGGCCGATCTGCTGGCCCTGGGCCACCCCTTGACCGCGGCCGACCGAGGGCGCCTCGATCATGTGGTAGTAGTTGGTGCGCCAGCCGCCGCCGTGGTCGATGATCGCGTAGTTGCCGCTGCGGCTGCCGTAGCCGGTCTCGGCGACGACACCGCCCGCCGCGGCCACGATCGCGCGGCCACTGCTGCCGCCGCCCGTGTAGGTCATGTCGATGCTGTAGGCGCCGTGGCCGCTGTAGGTGGCCATCCGCCAGGTCTCCCCGCACGGGAACGGGAGCTGGAAGAACGGCATCGGCCCGGCCGCGCGGGCCGGGCCGGCGCCGACCGCGAGCAGCGCCAGCAGCATGGCTGACGCGCCCGCGACGGCGCGCAGGATTCTGGTCGACAAGGGTGGTGTCCCATCTGGAGTGTGGCCGGGGTGGGCCGCAGCATAGACGAGTACGCATATATAGCGTGTACATTCCGCGTACCGCCGGGCTTCGGCCGGCTCACGCAGATGCGCGCGAACCGGTGGCGGCCGCAGGTCCCCGGCGACGCCGCGGCACAGCGGTCAGCTGGACGGCACAGCCTCCAGTGGTGTCCGAGGACCCTGGACCACTGTCGGACGGTCCCCCGGCCCTGGCCGGTCACCGCACCGGTGGCCCCGTCCGAGCAGCCCGGTGATGAGTTGTCGCGCCCGTACCCGTCATAACTACGACGGGACACGACGAGGCGGAAGGATGACGTGATGAGTACGGACGCGCGGCCGGAGGAACCGGGTGGCAGCGGGCTGGGCGAGGTCGGCGAGCGGGCGTTCTCGGGGCTGGCGGAGCGGCACCGGCGGGAGCTGCACGTGCACTGCTACCGGATGCTCGGCTCGTTCGAGGACGCCGAGGACGCCGTGCAGGAGACGTTCCTGCGTGCCTGGCGGCGCCGGGAGACCTTCCAGGGGCGCTCGACGTTCCGGGCCTGGCTGTACCGGATCGCCACCAACGCCTGCCTGGACCTGCTCGCCAAGAGCCGTCCGGAGCCCGCGACCGGCGGCGAGGTCCGGTGGCTGCAGCCCTACCCGGACCGGCTGCTCGACGAGCTGCCCGCGGGTGGCGCGGACGAACCGGAGTCGGTCGCCGTCGCGCGGGAGACGATCGAGCTGGCGTACGTGGTCGCGGTCCAGCACCTCGCGCCGCGCCCGCGGGCCGTGCTGCTCCTGCGGGACGTGCTCGACTGGCCGGCCAAAGATGTCGCGGAGCTGCTCGGGGACTCCGTCAACTCGGTGAACAGCGCGCTGCAGCGGGCCCGCGCCGGCCTGCGCGAGCACCTTCCCGCCGAGCGGCAGGACTGGACCGGTGGCGAACCGGACGCGGGGACGCGCGAGCTGGTGCGCCGCTATACCGACGCCGCCGTGGCCACGGACGTCGCCGCGATCGCCGCGCTGCTGCGCGAAGACGTCCGCTGCTCGATGCCGCCCACGCCTGGCCTGTACATCGGCCGCGACACGGTGGTCAAGGACTGGATCGAGAGCGGCTTCGAGGGCATGCAGAACCTGCGAGCCGTGCTCACCTCGGTGAACCACCAGCCCGCCGTCGCCTTCTACCACTGGCGCGAGGAGGCGGGTGCGTACCTGCCGCTGACGATCGACGTCCTGCGCATCACCGGCGGGGCGATCGCTGAGATCGTCACCTTCCACAGCGACCGGTTCCCGCGGCTCGGGCTGCCGGAGCGCCTGCCTGCCGACGGCACGGAGTAGGCCCGATGTCACCGCTCTCGCCCACCTGCACGTCAACCGCCGGTCACCAGGTCATGGAGGAACTACATGGACAGCATCGATGACATCGAGGCCGGCGCCGGTCCGGCGGCGGGCGGGACCACCCGCGCCCACCGGCTGCGCGGGCTCGCCGCCGTCGGCCTGCTCGCCACGCTCGCGGCGATGGTCGCGACCACGCTCGCCGCCGCACTCGCCCAGGCGGCCGGCGTCGACTTCGAGATCCCCGACGGTGGCGAGTCCATCCCGTTGCCCGGGTTCGCCGTGGTGACCGGCTTCTTCTCGATCGTGGGAGTCGTCATCGCCGTGGCGCTTCTTCGCTGGAGCGCTCACCCCGCCAGGCGATTCGTCTGGACGACGGCGTCGCTGACGGCGACCTCGCTGGTTCCACCCCTGCTCTGCGGCGCGGACGGCGCCACCACCGCCGCCCTCGTCGTGCTCCACCTCGTCCCGGCGGCGGTGATGATCCCCACCCTGGCGCGGAGCCTGCGCGCCCGGACCGTTTGACGGTCGCAAGCCGACGGCCCGGACCGTCACCCACGATCGGCGCAGCCGAGCCGGTCGCGTGGCTCAGCCGGCGGCGTCGCGAGCGGCCTGCTCGATGCGGTCGCGCAGGGCGGCCCAGTCCGGATCGACCCCGGGGATGTTGGTCGCGTCCGCTCGCATCCCGACGGCGCCGTCGATCAGCTCGCGTACGAGGTCGGCGTGCCCTGCGTGCCGGTGCGTCTCGGCGATCATGTGCACCAGGATCCGGTGCAGCGTGACGGTGTTGGTTTCGGGGTTCCACCACGGCACCCGGCCGGGCGAGTCCAGCTCCAGCGCGTCGATGGTGGCGTCGGAGTGCGCCCACACCCGGCGATAGAGGCCGACGACGTCCTCCCGGGACTGCTCGGCGGTCGCCCACATGTCGGCGTTGTCCTCTGCGTCCGGTGCGAACCACGGCAGCGGCTCGGGAAACGGACGGCCGAACGTGTCGCCGAAGTATCCAGCCTCGACGCTGGCCACATGCTTGACCACGCCCAGGAGGTTGGTGCCGGTCGGCACCAGCGGGCGGCGCACGTCGTACTCGGACAGTCCGTCGAGCTTCCACAGCAGGGCCTCGCGGCCTTGCTGCAGGTAGCGCTGGAGGTCGGCTTTCGGAGAAGTCATCCGGCCATCCTGCCACTTCGATGATCGTCTTCCTGCCCGCGCCCTGCGGCGGGCGGAGCCGCAGGCGGAGACCTTCTGGGCGGGAGACTGGCGCGACATCGCGCGCGACCTGCTGCCTGATCCGGGCTGGCAGCGCCACCGCCACCCGGTGGCCCGCCCGCCGTGGCTCTACCACGCGGGCACCCGGTCGTTCGGGCGCGGGCGGCGGGGATCACCCACCGCCGCCCGCGCCGCGGTTCACGGCGCCCAGGGCGCCGCGAGGGCCCAGCTGCTGTCCGCGGTCAGCGTCTGGGGCCGGTTGAAGCCCCCGTCACCGCCGCCGGACGCGATGTACACCTGCGACTCGAAATGCCGCAGGTACGAGCCCGGGAAGTTCAGCGACTCGAACGTGACCCCGGTGCCGCCGACGCCGGGCCGGGCGCAGAACGTGGCGTCCTGGCGCATCAGCGCCGTGCCGTCGTCGGGCGAGTTGCGCACCCGGCCGGCGGCATGGCGCAGGAACTGCCCCGGGAAGTTCACCGACTCGAACGAGTAGCACGACGAGTCGGCCAGGCCCCGGCGAACGGTGTAGGTCGCGTCCGCCTTCAGCAGCGCGCCGCTGCCGGAGTTCACGATCTCGGTGTAGGCCAGGCTGTCGGCGTGGCGCAGGTAGCGGTCGGTGTGCCCCCAGGTGGTCACCCGCAGGGACTGGCGGACGTTGGTCGCCGGCAGCACCGAGCTGCGCCACAGCGCCGGAGCGTTCACGTCCCAGGTGCTGTCGGCGGCGAACCCGGTGGCGCTGTCCCACGCGTTCGGGCCGCCGCTGCGGGCCAGGTAGACGTTGTCGGCGTAGTGGCGCAGGTAGTGGCCCGGCAGGTTCAGCGCCTCGAACGACGTGCCGCCCGCGGCGAGGCCGGTCCGGCTGCACCAGGTCGCGTCCGCGGCGAACGTCCCGCCCGTGTCGGCGTCCAGGCGGACCCGGAACGCGGCGTGGCGCAGGTATCGCCCGGGGAGGTTGACCGACTCGAACGAGTAGCAGCGCGGGTCGGCCCGGCCCGGCACGGTGCGGAAGGACGCGTCCTGCCGCGCCCCGTCCGCGCTCGCCGTGGTCAGCACGTCGGTGCGGGCCAGCGAGTCGGCGTGGCGCAGATACCGGTCGGTGAACCCTGGGGTGGTCACCCGCAGCGACCTGACGTGGCCGAGGGTCAGCACCACGGGCGCGTTCAGGTTGCGCGAGGCCGCGATCAGCCCGGCGTGCGCCGCGCGGACCAGGTTCGTGTCGACCTTCTGCACCCGCCGGTCATAGGTGAACAGCCCGTTGTACTCACCCTCGACATCGGTGATCTCCGTGTAGATGTACGCCGACACGCCCTTGACGGTCATGAGCTGCTGCACGTCGCGGACCATGCCGGTGTAGCGGTCGTTGAGCTGCGCGGCGCTGCCCATCTGCTCGTAGGCGAAGAACTGCCCGTTGGGGCTGTACTCGTGGCCCGGCGTGCGCAGCCCGAGCCCGCCGAACTCGCCGAGCACCGAGACCCGGGTCGCCGACGGGCGCGGCGCGTCCGGGCCGGTGTAGACGTGCCAGTCCATGATGTCGCCGGTGCCCGGGTCGCCCTTGGACACGCAGCAGTTGTAGCCGCTGTGGGCGTTCATCAGCCGGGTCGGGTCATAGCTCTCGAGCTGGTTGGTGATCCGCTGCGTGTCGGCCAGGCTCCACTCGCCCCAGCCCTCGTTGAACGGCACGTACGTGATCACCGCCGGGGAGAACCGGTGTTCGTCGATGATCTCGCGGGCCTCGGTCTCGAACTGGGCGATCTGCGCCGGGGTGCGGCTGGCGTCGAACGCCGGGGTCGACGGCACGTCCTGCCATACCAGCAGGCCCAGGCGGTCGGCGTGGTAGTACCAGCGGGCGGGCTCGACCTTGATGTGCTTGCGCACCATGTTGAACCCGAGGTCCTTGTGCTTCTGCAGGTCGAAGGCCAGCGCCGCGTCGGTCGGCGCGGTGTACAGCCCGTCGGGCCAGAAGCCCTGGTCCAGGGTGCCGACCTGGAACACGAACTCGCCGTTGAGGGTCGGGCGCAGCACCCCGTTGACGAGCCTGGTGCCGACCTCGCGCATGCCGAAGTAGTTGACGACCTGGTCGACGACCGCACCGGAGCCGTTGCGCAGCGAGACCCGCAGGTGGTACAGGTACGGATCGTCGGGCGACCAGCGCCGCGCGTTCGGCACCGGCACGGTGAACTCGGTGAAGCCGCCGGTGGCGCTGCCCACCACGGTCGCGCCCGCCATCGCCTCGCCCAGCACGGTGTGCCCGCTGACGTCGCCGCGGGTGAAGACGCGCACCCGGGCGGTGTTGTTCGCCAGGTTCGCGTAGACGTCGACGGAGTAGATCGACGACACCGGCGTGGGCTCCAGCCACACGGTCTGCCAGATGCCCGAGGTGGGCGTGTAGAAGATGCCGCTGGGGCTGTTGACCTGCTTGCCCACCGGCTGCTTCTCGCCGCGCCCGTCGGTCGGGTCGTAGACGCGCACCACGATCTCGTTGGTGCCGCCGTTGAGCTGCGGGGTGATGTCGACCTCGAACCGGTCGTAGCCGCCGCGGTGGCTGGTGACCTGCACCCCGTTGACCCATACCGTGGCCTCGTAGTCGACCGCGCCGAAGTGCAGCTGCACGCGGCGGCCGGACCACGACGCCGGGACGGTGAAGGTGCGCCGGTAGAACATCAGGTCGCGGTTGTCGTTGCGCATGATGCCCGACAGCGCCGACTCCACCGGGTACGGCACCAGGATGCGCTCGGGCAGCGTCTGGCCGAGCGGCGGCGCGGCGTTGCGGTTGACGTTGCCGGCCCCGTCGGTGGCGGGGTTGAGGAACTGCCACTCGCCGTTCAGCGACTGCCAGTCCGGCCGGGTCATCTGCGGGCGCGGATACTCCGGCAGGGGGTTCGTCGTGGACACCTGGCTGGTCCACGGAGTCGTCAGCGGTGGCGTCTTGGGCGTGACTGCCGCGGCCGGGGCGGCGCTGAAGACCAGCACTCCGGCCAGCGTCAGCACGGCCGCTGCGGAGGCGGTGAGGCGGCGCATGGTGCTCCTTGGGATCGGGAAGGGACGATCGGGGACGGGCGGCGCCGGGCACGACGCGGGTGAGGCGAGCACGGCGGTGCCGCCCGCGAGCTGCGGGCAGCGTGCAGCGTTCCGTCGGAAAAGAGACGGATGTCGACTATGAGCCGCGCTGTATAACGTTATAGAGCCCGATGCCCGGAAGCGTCAATGCTTTGCGTCAATGCTTCGATGCCGCCCGCATCCCGGGGACGGCGAGGCTGGCGCAGAGCCGCCTGCTCCGCGCCGGCCTCGATGCTGCCTCGGCTGCGCTCAGCCCGCCGACCGGACGGGCCACATGCGAGTCAGGACGCGCCCGGTCACTCCGGCGGCCGCAAGCGTGCCGAGCTGCCGGGAGTCACGTGAGGCCTCCCGGTGGTCGCCGAGCACGTAGATCTCCCCCGTCGGGACGGTCACGGCCGAGCACTCCGTGACGGCCCCGGCCGCCAGGTAGTCCTCGTCGATCCTGGCCGCGTTGCGGTAGACGGCGCCGTCCCGGCACTCGATCACGTCACCGGGCAGCCCGATGACCCGCTTGATCCATGTTTCGCTGCCGGTCCCCCAGGCGGCGTCCTGGATCACCACGATGTCGCCGTGGTCGAGACCGCTCCAGCGGAAGCTCAGCTTGTCGATGAGAACGCGGTCCTCGATGTGCAGGGTGGGCTCCATCGAGCCCGACGGGATGTAGGCGACGCCCGCCGCATAGGCGTTGACCGGCACACCGATGGCCGCGGCGGCGATCACGGCCACGACGGTACGTCGCCGGACCCGGACCCATCGGGGGACCTGCGCCGCCCGCCATGTCGCCCGCAGGCCGCTCAGGGTCCACCGCACCGCCTCCCACGAGCCCGAGGTCTGCTCGAACTCGCCGATGAGCGCCTCGCCCCATTCGCTGCCGCGTGCGCCGCGCCCGCGCACCCCGAGGATGAGCGTGCGCCGGGCGGCGCGCCGCAGCCATGGCTCGGTCATGATGCCGTCCTCGGTGTCGCGGTGATGGGGTTGGCGGCGGCACGCGGCTTCGCCGCCGCCAGCCGGGCGCGGGCGAGTTCGAGCCCGTCGCCGGTGAGCCGGTAGAGGTGGCGCGGCGGGCGGCCGGGCTGCTCGGAGGGTTCCCAGCGGGTCTCCAGCAGGCCGCGCTCGACCAGGCGGGCCAGGATCGGGTAGAGGGTGCCGGGCGCGAGGCTCGTCTGCTTGCTGAGGCCGTAGCCGTAGTGCCAGGCCGATGGATCGTCCACCAGGGAGCCGAAGACCTTCAGGGTCTGCGGTGAGCTGTCAGGTATTCGCGGCATGTCCAAAGTCTATATATGAAGAGTTTGGTCGACAAGGGTCCGCCGCGAGCCCGAGAGCCACCGACACCGTCCACCGCCGACTGCCGAAGGTGCTCAGGCGACGCCGGGCCGGGTCATCAGCGGCGACCGCAGGTGCAACTCCAGGCTGGGACCGGTCAAGGGCACCGTGCTCCACGTCGCCGTCGCCGAGCCGGTGTCGAGCATCAGCCTGACCCGGTGCGGGGTGGTGATCATGAACAGCTGAGCCCCGCAGCCGGAGATCGACGGGTGTCTTGACAATCGCGAAAGGGTTCCCCGATCCTCGAGAGAGCGCTCCCTCGAAGATCGTCGGAATACGGCCCACGCCCGCGGCAGGACTGATGACAACGACAGCTGTACACCTCGACCGTGTAGTGGCGCGGGCCGCTGTGGCGCGGGCGGTCCTGCTCGGACGGGCGGCGGCCACCCTCGCCGTCGCGGGCGGCGTGCTGCGCCTGCGCGAACGGCCCGCACCGCTGGTCACCGTGCTGCTGCTCGTCGTGCTGACGGCGGCCGTCGCGCTCGTGGCGCTGGCCCGCGACCCCCACATCGTCGCCCACCCCGTGCCGGTGCTGACGATTGACGCCGCGACCGTCGCGGCCGTGCTGGGCATCGGCGGCGCCGACGTCGCCTTCTTCTGCTGTGCCGCCGGAGCGAGCGCGCTGGCCGGAGTGCTCGCCGGGTTCTGGGCGCTGCTGCCGGCCGCCTGCTACACCGGGCTCGGCTACCTGGTGGCCGGGCACGTGCTCGGCGCGGCCGGGGACACCGCGCATCTGGCCGGTTTCGTGCTGGCCTTCCCGATCGCCAACGTGCTGGCCGCCGTCGGCGCCGCGGTGGCCACCGCCGCGCTGGCCGCCCACGTCGAGCTTTCGGTCAGGCTGGTGGCGTCGGCGCAGCGGACGGCCGCGGCGGCGGAACGGTCCCGGCTCGCCCGCGAACTGCACGACTCGGTCACCAAGACGCTGCGCGGGGTGTCGTTCGCCGCGCTGGCGCTGCCGACGTCGCTGCGGCGGCAGCCCGCGCTCGCCGAGCAGCTCGCGGCGACGGTGTCGGCCGGGGCCACCGCGGCGGTACGCCAGGCGCAGGAGGTCCTGGAAGGGCTCCGCCTCGACGACCCGGACCACGAGCTCGGCGTGACGGTGGACAGGATCTGCCGCAGGTGGTCCGACCGTGCCGGCGTCCCGGTCCGCAGCACGGTCACCACCGGGGACCTGCCGGTGGACGTGCGCTACGAGCTGGCGCGGATCCTGCACGAGTCGCTGGAGAACGTCGCCCGGCATGCCGGGGCGGGTTTCGTGACGGTGGAGCTGGCGTACGCCGACGGCGGGGTCCGGCTGCGGGTCACCGACGACGGAGCCGGGTTCCGCGTACCGGACGAGTGGAGCGGCTGCTTCGGCCTGATCGGGATGGCGGAGCGGGCCGCCGCGATCCGCGGCACGCTGCGCGTGGTGTCCGCGCCGGGCGCGGGCACGACCGTCGTCGCGGACATCGCGCTGCACCTCCCCGCGGGAGCACCGGCATGATCTCGGTGATGGTCGTGGACGACAATCCCATCGTCCGCGCGGCCCTGTCCGGCAGTCTCGCGCTCTGCCCGCAGGTGCGCGTGTCGGCCCAGGCCGCCGACGGGCGCGAAGCCGTCAGCCTGGCCCGGCGGGACCGGCCCATGGTCACGCTGCTCGACCACCGCATGCCGGTGGCCGACGGGCTGTCGGTGCTCGGGCAGCTGGTCGCCCACACCCGCGTGCTGGTGCTCACCAGCGACGCGAGCCCGCAGCTCATCGGGCAGATGCTGCGTGGCGGCGCACGCGGCTACCTGGTCCACGGCGCGTTCGATCCGGCGGAGCTGCACCGCGCGGTGTTGGCCGTCGTGGCCGGGCAGGGCTGGCTGTCCCCGGCGGCGGCCGCGGTCGCCACCGCGACCCTGCGCGACCAGGCCGATCAGGAGCGCGCCCGCCGCGACCTCGCCGAGCGGCGGCGGCTCGCGAAGTCCCGGTACGGGCTCACCCGGCGCGAGCAGGAGGTGCTGTCGCAGCTCGCGCAGGGCCTGTCGAACGCGGCCATCGCCCACCGGCTGATGCTGGCCGAGAAGACCGTCAAGAACCACCTGCAGCACATCTTCGCCAAGCTGGGCGTGGCCAGCCGCACCGAGGCGGTCGTCGTGTGGACCGGGCAGCGGTAGCGGCGTGCCTGTCGTGTCCACGCGAATGCTGGGCTGGGCGGCCCTGGTGCTGGCCGTCACCGCGACGATCGCCGTCGTACCGCCGCTGATCATGCCCGGCCCCCGGCCGGACCGCGCACCGTCGGCCGAAGGTCCGCACGGGCCGCCGACCGCGCAGCCGTCACCCACCCCGTCTCCGCCCGCGCCGTCGCGGATCTCGACGGCGTCGGCGCGGCCGGACCGCCCGGATGCGGCCGTCCCGCCGGCGAAGACGACCGCGCCCGCGGCGTTCAGGCCGATCACCGTGCATGCCGCCGACCCGGCCAACCTGCGGGTGGGTGCTCGCATCATCGAGTGCCCCACCTGTGTGGACGGCAGCCGGGTCGGCTACATCGGCGGCCCGAACACCCTCGCGGTACGCATCGCCGGGGTGCCGCGGGCCGGTGAGTGGACGCTGACCGTCGTCTACGAGACCGAGCAGCCGCGTACCCTCAAACTCGCCGTCGACGGCGGCCCGATCCGCGAGCTGCACCTCGCGGGGGCCCGGAGCTGGCTGATCCCGGTGCGGGTGTCGGTGCGGCTGCGGCTGCCGAAGGGCGCCTGCTGGATCAGGTTCTTCAACGACACCGGCTCAGCCCCTGACATCAACACCGTCACGGTCGGCTGACCCGGGCGGGCGCCTCGCACGCCGCCCGCCCGGGTGGCCGTTCAGAACTGCCCGGCGCTGTTGCACTTGGCGGACTGGACGATGCAGTTCTTCACCCGGTGTCCCTGCGCGTCGTTGTCCCAGACGTTGACGAAGTCACCGTGCATGGACGACGCCATGCCCGACGCCAGCGTGAACCCGTCGGCACTGCCCACGGCCGGGTAGGCGATGACGAACGACACCGACGGGATGGCCACCGGGAACGCGCTCGGGCACGTTCCGTTCGGGGTGTATGCCACGTGCGACTTGTGGTCGGGGCTGTCCAGGTGCACGCCGTCCCAGCAGTCGGGGAACACGAGCTGGAACATCAGCGTGCCGCCCGGCGAGCAGACCGGCCAGTTGCCGTCGGCGCTGCGGCCGATCTCGCCGCCCGTGGTCCCGCCGACGCAGTAGAACTGGTTGACCGCGCCGGCAGGCGTCGGAACCTGGCGCCCGGCACTGCCCGCGATCATCTTGAAGCCCAGCGGGAACGGCACGGTCCGGCTCGGGTCGGCCAGCCGCGAGCCGTAATACACCACGACCCCCTTCGGCTCGACCACGGCGCCGCGCTCGTACAGGGTCGGCACCCAGTACGCCGACAGGTCGGCCGGGGCCGGGGTGCACGTCGTGGTGGCGTTGGCGCGCAGGGTGTCCAGCGTGGAGCCGGCGTTGGTGCTGCGGTTGCCGAAGAAGCTGTGCATGTGGGAGGCGCCCGGCAGCCCCGGGAACACGATGGGGTCGTCCCGGAAGGAGTGGCTGTAGGTGCAGGTCGCATTGAACTCCGGGACCCGCACGGCGTTGGGCGGGGCCGGTGCCATGGCCATCGCCCGGAAGGCGGCGAGCTGCGCGTTCCACGCCACCGGGTCGACGTCGACCCAGCCGGGGCCAGTCCCGGTGCCGCCGGAGCCGAACGAGAGCCAGTTGAGGTTGACGAAGTCGGCGCCGCTGCCGGTGTTGGCCATGACCGCGTACACCGTCTGGACGCCGGCCGGGTGGCTGGTGAGGTTCACCGTCTGGGTGACCCACGCCTGCCAGCCGCCGGTCGCGGTGATGGTGAACCGGGCCAGCACCGGCCCGGTCGGCGACGCCGTACGCAGCTCGATCGTGCCCTGCCCGCCGACGGCGGAGGCGACCCGCACGGAGACGGCCATCGTGCCCGAGGCGCCCAGGTCCACGCCGTCGTAGCGCAGCCAGTCCCCGCGGGCCAGGTAGCCCACGGCGGAACCGCCGCCGGTGTCGACGGTCGGCTCGACGACGGCACCCGACTGCGCCGCGTACGCCTCGGCCTGCACCACCAGTTCGGCGGCGGCGCCCGCCGACGGCGTCAGCGCGGCCACGGCCGCCGCGAGCACCATCGCCGCGGCACCGGCGCCCAGCGGGATCGCCCGCCGCCGTCTTGTCCAGCCCCTTGTCATGCATGACCTCCTGCCGTCGCTGAAAGAACGAGTCGTTTCAACGTAGTTACGGAGGCGGGGCCGGACCTGAGGCGAAAGCCTCATGGGCGGCCGGTTTCCGGGCCCACATGCCGGCCGCAAATCGGTGGACCGGAGCTGCCGCGCGCCGCTAGCCTGCTGCCCAGCCAAGTCGTCAAGGCAAGGACCGGCCGTTGTACACCCTTTGAGAACCACCGAGCGCTGAACCTGTCGCGCGTCGCGCCTGTGCGCCGCGCACCTTCCTGCTGCGGACTTCTCACTGAACGGGTGTACCTCCATGCTCCAGAACCGGGCAGTCGTGCCCGTCTGCCTGCCGCTCGTCCTTCGCCGCCGCCCCTGCGCAGCCGAGCGCAGGCTGGCCGGCGTCAGCTTCCGTGCCGACATCGACCACGAAATCCGCGACACGTGGCTTCTCGCGCTCTGCACCGCCCGTGCGGACACGGCGAGGCCGACGGTCGTGGAGCGGATGACGGTGCGGCTCCATGCGATGCGAGGCGCCGGACCGGCCGCCTGGCGCCGTCGGTCCGACAGCCGCACTGCTGGCGCGTCAGGTCGTGCGATGCCGCACTGGTATCGCCTCGAACTGGCGCGACGCCTGACGCGTCGGCATCGGCGGATCGGACCACTGTGACGCCATCTGGCGCTGTCGATGGTTGCGGCGGATGGTGACACCGTCAGCGTGTCTCCGATGCGGCGCGAACAGGTCCGAGCGCAGCTGCGCAAGCTGCGGTGGATGATCGATTGACGCTCGCTCCGCCCGACCGGCCGCACGGCACCACCTCGGTGCCGGTGGCTTCGAGCAGGGGTGATCTGATGGTCTACGAAGGCGGGAGGAGGACTCTCACATGATCGACAGCTCACGCCGCTCGCCATGACCCGGCACCGGTTCCACGGTGACGAGACCCGCTTCGACGTGCTCGCCGAGTTCGTCACGGCACGGTTCCCGCAGGCCCGGTACGTCGCCGACGTGGCCGGCGGGCAGGGCATGCTGACCCGGCTGCTGCGTAAGCGGTTCGGCCTGGAAGCCGAGGTCGTCGACCCCCGCGGCTGGACGCTCAAGGGCGTGCCGGCCCGGGCGGAGCCGTACCTGGCGACGCTGGCCGACTACTACGACCTGATCGTCGGCCTGCATCCGGACGAGGCGCTGCGTGAGGTGGTGGACTCGGCCCGGGTGCGCCCCGTGCTGGTCGTGCCCTGCTGCAACTTCTGGGACAGGGACCGCAAGCTCGGGCGCGATGAGCTGCTGACCGCGATCACCGCCCATCACCGCGCCCTGGGCGGCCGGGCCGAGCAGGTCGAGCTGGCGTTCCGCGGCCCGAAGAACCACGCCCTGATCCTGCTGCCACCACCGGAGCGCCACGGCTGACACCGCGCGTCAGGCAAGCCTGGCGGCCCGCGCCGCCGGGGCCGGGTCCGCGCCGGTCAGCCGGCAGTCTGGAACACCGACCCGGTGGTCTGACCGCCCTCGCTGCGGGCGGCCAGGCAGTACAGCAGCCAGGTGTCCTGGTCGATCTGGATCGGCCAGGCCTCGCGCCGCCAGCCTTCGGTCGTCGCACCGGCCCGGGTTCGCCGCGCCATGGTCTGCTCGGAGCAGAGGGCGGCGACCTCGTCCCGGCCCATGAGCTTGTTGTGGTCGGTGAACTCGGCCCCGGCCGGCAGCGCCCCCACCACGAATGTCTCCCAGCTGTGCGGCTCATCGCAGGCGAGCCGCCTCGGCCGCTGCGCCGTGCCGCTCGACATGAACAGGCCGGCCCAGCACTCGGGTGTGGGCGGGCAGGCGGCCGCACCGCACGCCACGAAGCCGGCGGGCACCTGCTGACCGGTGGTGGCCCCGCCCGGCGCCGTCCACCCAGGGGACGAGTTCCAGCGCCACACCGCCCAGCCGGCCAGACCGCCGCCCGCCAGCATGACGAGCGCGACCGCCACGGCGACGACCACCGGGATCCGGCGGCGCGCGGCGGTCCTGCCGACTCCACGGCCCGGACCGGTGGCGTCACTCGCGTGTGGGCCCGGGGAGGGGGCCTGCGCTTCGGGCGATGCGCCGCCAAGCACACCGAGGGCGGCCGCGGCGAGCGCGGCGGCCGAGGGCCAGCGCTGCTCGGGATCGGCCGCGAGCGCCCGTTCGACCAGTGCGGCCACGGGCGCGGGCACGTCGGCGCGCAGCGGTGGCGGCGGCTGGTTCACCCGCTGCATGGCGACCGCGAAGGGGTTGTCGCCGGTGAACGGGCGGTGTCCCGCCAGGCACTCGTACGCCACGACGCCCAGCGCGTAGACGTCGCTGCGCGGACCGGCGGGCTGGCCGAGCACCTGTTCGGGAGCAAGGTAGGACGGTGTGCCCAGGATGCCGCCCGGCGTGGTCAGCGAGGTGTGTTCCTGGGCTCGGGCGATGCCGAAGTCCGTCAGCACGATGGTTCCGTCGGGGCGTACCAGCAGGTTGCCGGGTTTGACATCGCGATGCACGATGTCCCGGTCGTGCACCGCCTGCAGCGCCTCGGCGGTCTGCGCGACCATGGCCAGGGTGGACTCGACGGTCAGCCGGCCGTGGCGGGCGAGCGTCTGCGACAGCGACTCGCCCTCGACGTGCTCCATCACCAGGTATGCGCTGCCGGCGTCGCCGTGGTAGTCGTGGATGGTGACCACGTTGCGGTGGCGTACCCCGGCCATCGCGCGCGCCTCGGCGAGAAACCGGCGGACGAACGCCGGATCGTCGAGCAGGGCGGGCAGCACCGTCTTCACCGCGACGACGCGGCCGAGCACCGTGTCGGTCGCCCGCCAGACCTCCCCCATGCCACCGGCGCCGATCCGCTCGTCCATGCGGTAACGGCCGCCGAGCAGCGCTCCTGGGCTGTGCATGTGCTGTCTCGCTCCTCGCTGTGATCGGGTGGCCCGCCGACGATAGCGTCGTGCCCCGACACCCCGGCCCCGTGATCGCATACTGGGAACGGCCAGACGCTCAGGCGGCCGACCGCAGGAAGGCAGACGGCAGCAGGGTCGGTCAACGCAGGTCGGCCAGGGCACGGCCGGCGAGTTCGACGGCCAGCGCACGCAGGTCGCCGCGGCGCAGGTTCCTGCCGGCGATGCCGAGGTTGACGATCAGCAGGTCCTGCTCGACGGCGACCAGGAGCCGCGAGCCGTGCTCGAACCACTTGGCGCGCATCCCCGAGATCCGCAGCTCCTCGGCGCCGACGCCGGAGTCGACGCTGCCGGCCGCGCCGAGCTGGTACTGCACGTAGATCGCCGGCGACGCGGCGTCGGTGCCCCGGTGGTAGGCGCAGATGATCAGGCCTTGGCCGGGCTCGGCACGGTGGAACGGGATGTCGGTCCCGGCCGCGTCCGCCACCTCGGCAGGGCTCAGCAGCGTGCACAGGTCCGGCAGCCCGGCGGCGGCACGAGACGACCCGGACGGGCCGGAGGCAGCCGGTGCGGGCGGGTTCGCCGCAGGCCCCGCTGCGGGCGACCCACACGCCGCCACGGTGAGCGGGCCGAGCAGGGCGAGCACGGCGAACGTGCGGGACGGGCGCAGAACCTGAGTCATCCGTACATGACAGAAGACGATCTTCACCGCGGCAACGTAAAGTCAACTTCCGGACATGTTCGACCTGGCATCGTGGCTGCTCGACATGACCGAGCCCGCGGCGCGGGCACACGTCACCGCGTTCGTGCAGACCTGGGCCGCCTCGGTGGCACCGGACGTCTTGTGGCAGGCGTGGCGGCATGCCAAGCCCCTGGCAGCGGTGGTCGAGATGCTCAAGCTGGTGGAGCTGTCCGACATCGTCGGACGCGACTACCACTTCAACTGGATGCCGATGACCTACGGGTGGGCCCGGCGGCTGCTGGCCGCGGCCGCGGACTCCGAGATGGAGATCTGGGGCTGGCGGCGATAAGGCCGGCGATGGTCCGCGACCATGCCGTGCGCCCGAATACCGGTGGTCTGCGTCCTCGACGAGCCGGTACCCTGCCTCGACCAGGATGGGGGTACGCGATGACGGAGACGATGACCCTGTGGCGACCGACCGGGCCCCAGGAGCTTGAACTCGTGCGCGCCTCCGGCTGGAAGGCGTGGCCGCCCCGCCTGCCCGACCAGCCGATCTTCTATCCCGTCCTCAACGAGCAGTACGCGATCATGATCGCGCGGGACTGGAACGTGCCGGCCTCGGGCGTCGGGTACGTCACCCGCTTCGAGGTCGACCGGAGGTTCGCCGCCCGCTACCCGGTCCAGCAGGCCGGCGGGCGCGACATTCTCGAGCTGTGGGTGCCCGCTGACGAGCTGGACGAGTTCAACCGGCACATCGTCGGGCTCATCGAGGTCGTCCACGAATTCCGTCCCGTGGCGGACTCGGCTCAGTAAGCGCCCGGCACGGGCCCGGCACCTGGCGGCAGGGCCGCCGGGCCCGCACGGCGGCCGGCATCTTTCCTTCATCACCAGACCGTCCGACGTAGACAAGCTTCACGAGTGGGCCTTACCGTACAACGATGACGGTATATTTACATTCGTGGAAGTCCCGGGCTGCCTGTCCTCGAAGGCAGGCTCGACGCCTGGCGATACTGCTGATGGCGGCAAGCCTCGTCGTCGCCGCACCGGTGGCCGCGCAGGCCGCACCGCGCTCCGACGCAGCCGTCACCAAAGCGGTCACCGCGAGGCTTCTCGCCCAGACCGCGATCACGGCAGCGGCACCCGCGACCGGTGACGACGCCCGCGTGACGATCACCCGCCGGAGCGGGAGTTGGGCCTTCGGCACGGCCGTCCTGATCGCGCCGCGTACCCACGACGCCCACCCGACCGGCTCGATCTTCGTCGCGCGGGCCGAGGCCGGCCGATGGCGGGTCGCCTTCGACGGCGAGGCCGCGTTCGCCGCCCTGGCCGCCGAGTCGCCGGTGGTCACGCAGCATGAGCGGGAGGTGTTCACGAGCCCCGCCCCGGCGTTCGCCGGCGGGGACTTCCGCACCGGTATGGCGCTGCCCTTCACGATCGGGCAGACCTGGACGCTGTCGGGCGGACCGCACGGGTGGGGCGGCGGCGAAACCCCGTTCAGCTCGATCGACCTGGCCGGCGGCGACCAGGTGGTGCGGGCGGCGCGCGGCGGCACGGCGTACACGATGTGCCAGGGCTGGATCCGCGTCATCCACGACCGCGGCTACTCGACCGACTACTACCACCTGTGGAGCAGCATCTCCGTCAACGGGGCGGCCGTCGCGCAGGGGGCGTACCTCGGCTACACCGGCACCGACGTCACCTGCGGCGGCGCGGCATCGGGGCGGCACGTCCACTTCGCACTGCGCCAGAACAGCGCCTACGTGCCGATCAGCGACCACGCCATCGGTAAGTGGGTGTTCGTCGGCGGCGCCGCCTACCAGGGCGGGGCTCGCCACGGATCAGCCTGGGCGGGTGTCGGCAGCGGCCTCTACAACTACGGGGTCCTCGGCTTCACCCAGGGCATCGTCGACGCCAACGGCGGCGGGACGCTCACCCGGCGCGCCGGTCCCGGCACCGGCTACGCCGCCCTCGGCTCGCTGGCCGACGGCGCGACCGTGAGCATCTCCTGCTCGGCCAACGGGACGACCCACACCGGCCGGTACGGCGCCACCGCCCTGTGGAACCGCCTCACCGACGGCAGCTGGGTCTCCGACGCGTTCCTGTGGACCGGCGTGAACGGAGCGGTCAACGGCTGGTGCTGACTAGTGCGGCCGGGAGGGCGGCACCCTCCCGGCCGTGTCGCGGCGCAGGGGACACGTTTCTGGCAATCGACTTTGCCGCAATGGTGACGCTGCCCTCTGGTGAGCCGACACTCAGGCGCGTGCCGGATGCATCATCCGGCGCCATCCGGGGTACTCAGGACGGCACGTCCGTGACGAAGGTCGACGAACGCCGAACCTGGCTGGCCCGAGCCGGAAGGGCATCCGGCCCGCCGCCGGTCCACGCATTGCCGGAGGGTGCCGATCATGGACTACACGGAGGCGTACCGCCGCAGTATCCAGGACCCCACCGGCTTCTGGGGTGAGGCGGCCGCAGACATCGAGTGGTTCCGCGCACCCACCACCGTGCTGGACGACACGCGGCCACCGTTCTACCGCTGGTTTCCCGACGGTGTGCTCAACACGTGCTTCAACGCGCTCGACCGGCACGTACGCGACGGCCGAGGCGAGCAGGCCGCGCTCGTGTACGACACCCCGGTCACCGGTGCCGACCGGACGCTGACCTATGCCGAGCTGCTCGACCAGGTGGCGCGGTTCGCCGGGGTGCTGCGGGGCCTGGGTGTGGAGCAGGGCGACCGGGTGCTGATCTACATGCCGATGGTGCCGGAGGCGGTCGTCGCGATGCTCGCCTGCGCGCGGATCGGAGCCGTGCACTCGGTGGTGTTCGGCGGGTTCGCCGCTCACGAGCTGGCGCTGCGCATCGAGGACGCCGAGCCTGCCGTGATCGTGTCCGCGTCGTGCGGCATCGAGGTCAACCGGGTCATCGAGTACAAGCCGATCCTCGACAGTGCGATCGAGACGGCGGCTCATGAGACGCGTGCCTGTGTGATCCTGCAACGGCCGCAGGCCGCCGCGGCGCTGACGGCGGGACGTGACGTCGACTGGTCCGAGGCCATGGCCGCGGCCGAACCCGCCGGCTGCGTACCGGTCGCGGCGACCGACCCGCTCTACATCCTCTACACCTCCGGCACGACCGCCCGCCCGAAGGGGGTGGTCCGGGACAACGGCGGGCACGCCGTGGCGCTGCGCTGGAGCATGAAGTACATCTATGACACCCACCCCGGCGAGGTGTTCTGGGCCGCGTCCGACATCGGCTGGGTGGTGGGGCACTCCTACATCGTGTACGGGCCGCTGATCACCGGCTGCACCACGGTGCTCTACGAGGGCAAGCCGGTGGGCACGCCGGATTCCGGTGCGTTCTGGCGGGTCATCGCCGAGCACGGGGTCAAGGCACTGTTCACCGCGCCGACGGCGTTCCGGGCGATCCGCCGTGACGACCCCGAGGGGCTGCGGGTTCAGGACGCGGACCTGTCCGGCCTGCGGTATCTCTTCCTCGCCGGCGAGCGCCTGGACCCGGATACGTACGGCTGGGCGGCGCGGCTGCTGGGCGTGCCCGTCGTCGATCACTGGTGGCAGACGGAGACGGGCTGGCCGGTCGCCGCGAACCTGATGGGGCTGGAGCCGCGTGAACCGCGGCCCGGTTCCGCGACGGTGCCCGTGCCGGGTTATGACGTGCGCGTGGTCGACTCGCTGGGCAGGCCCGTGCCGGCCGGCGAGGACGGGGAGATCGTGATCCGGCTGCCGCTGCCGCCGGGGACGCTGCCGACGCTGTGGCGCGACGACACCCGGTTCGTGGAGTCATACCTGTCCGCGCACCCGGGCTTCTACCTGACCGGCGACGGCGGGCACGTCGACGCCGACGGCTATCTCTACGTCATGGGCCGTATCGACGACGTCATCAACGTCGCCGGCCACCGCCTGTCGACCGGTGCGATGGAACAGGTGCTCGCCGGTCACCCGGCCGTGGCCGAATGCGCGGTCATCGGTGTTCACGACTCGGTCAAGGGGCAGGTGCCGAGGGCGTTGGTCGTGCTCAAGGCCGGCGCCCGGGTCGAGGTGGACGCGCTGCGCCAGGAGCTGATCCGGCTGGTGCGCGAGCAGATCGGCCCGATCGCGGCGCCGTCCGCCGTCGACGTCGTGTCCGCGCTGCCCAAGACGCGGTCCGGCAAGATCCTGCGTAAGACGATGCGCGCGATGGCGGACGGGCGGGACGAGTCGGCCCCGTCCACCATCGAGGATCCGGCGGTGCTGGAGGCGCTGCGGCCCCTGTTGACGCCTCGATCAGCACAGTGGTGAACAGTGCCCACGTCGCGCCGCTGACGCCGAGGTCGCCCTAACGGATCCCGGCATTCGCCGATCATCGGATCATCGCCGGGCACCCGTCTGGCTAAACTCGACGGTGGCGGCCGATTCGCCCAACAGGTCGTACGCCCGACCGGCTGCAGGCCGGTCCAGAGCCCTTTTGGGAGGTGGCGTGCGGGTCAGCGACGTGATGACGGCGTTCCCGGCGTACATACGGCTCGGCGCCACGATCCGGCGGGCGGCCGAGGTGGTGAGCGTGTCGGAGGTCGGCAACCTGATGGTGCTGGACCACGACGGCCGGTTTGTCGGCTCGCTGTCCGAAGAGGACCTGGTGCGGGCCATGCTGCCCGGCTTCGACGACGTCACCGCCGGCGGCGGCACGCTCGCCGACGCGTTCCGGATCTTCCTGGACCGGGGCCGCACCCTGGCCGACCGCCCCGTCGACCCGCTCGTCGTACGCGATACGGCGAGCGTCCGCTCGACCGACGAACTCGCCCGGGCGGCGATCGTCATGATCGACCGCGGGATCCGGCGGCTGCCCGTCGTCGACGACGGCAAGCTCGTGGGCACGCTGTCCCGCGCCGACCTGTGCCGAGCGGTGATCTACCATTCCTGAACTCCGGCTCATCCTGACCGATCGGCACACCCAGGCGACCAGCGAGCGGGTGTGCGCGCTGCCGATCACGTTCGGCCGTGACGCGGGCGTGGCCGCGGTGGCGCTCGACGACAGCAGCGTCTCCCGGCGCCACGCCCGCCTGGAGATGATCGACGACTATCTCGTGCTGACCGATCTCGGCAGCACCAACGGCACCTACGTCAACGACCAGCGGCTGACCCGCCGCCAGGCGGTCGCTCCCGGGGACCGGATCCGGATCGGCCGGTTCGACCTGACGTGGCGGCACGTCGACCCGAACGCCACGATGGCCGTCGACGACGCCCACCTGACCATCCACCGGCCCGAAGCCCCGCCCGACGTCGCCGCACGGCGGGTGGTCGAGGCCGCGCAGGCACACAACCAGCGGGTCGGGCACGAACTCGACGGATTCCTATCGCTCGCGCACGGGTTCCTGCCCGCGCAGCCTCCGCTGCTGGCGTTCCCGGACTCGCACCGCGCCTGGGACGACATGACCGACCGGCTGCCCGACCTGTTCCGCCGGCTCACGCTGCGCCGGGCGTTCGACGCGATGCCGGTCCTCGACGCGAGACCCGAGGCGCTGCCCGACCGCTACCTGCTGCGCGCCTCGACCATGCTCGGCGTCTTCGCCCACGCCTACCAGTACATGGCGATCGACCCGCCGGCCGCGCTGCCCGACTCGCTGCTGCGGCCGTGGACCACCGTCTCGCGGCGGCTGGGCAAGCAGACCCCGGCCGTGTCGTACATCGACCTGTTCTTCTACAACTGGCGCCTGCGCGACCCGTCCGGGCCCCGGGCGCTGGACAACATGGACCTGCTCGTGCCGACCTGGAACAACGCCGCCGAGCGGGTGTTCTACCTGGTCACGACCGAGTTCGCGATGGGGCTCACCCCCGTGCTGGGGGCCATGCTCGACGCCCAGGAGGCGGTGGTCGCCGACGACCCGGCCGCCCTGGAAGGCGCGCTGCTGGTGATCCTCGACCAGCTGCAGCACGTCACCCAGGCGATCTACCCCCAGATCGATCCGAACCCCCGCGCCCGGCATCCGCTGGACCAGGTGCTGTGGGCCAAGACCGTCGGCACGGCCGGAGTGCCGATCTTCGACGGCGCGCCCAGCCCGAGCGGCACCGCCCAGCCCCAGATCCACGCGCTGGACGCGTTCCTCGAACGCAGGGACTACGGCTCGCTGGTCGGGCAGCAGAGCACCTACCTCGCCGGCTACTTCCCGCGGCACTGGCAGGAACTGGTGGCGGCGCTGCGTGAGGTGTCGGTGCGCCAGTACGTGGAGGACAGCCGCAGCAGCGCCCTGCGCGGGGTCTACAACGCCATGCTGAACGCCTACGTCGGCGACCGCGGCTGGATGGGCCTGCACCGCATCAAGGCGTACGGCTTCCTGGAGGTGGCGTTCAAGGTCGGCCGGCAGGTGACCACCGGCGCCCGGTTCACCGGGCTGTTCAAGGACCGGACCTGGGACAAGGTCGACGGGGAGCTGGCCGTCGTCCGCGAGGAACGCCGCCCTCCGGTGGGCGCGCCCGTGGTGTTCGGGACCGCACGCCGGGGCCGGGTCGTCACCGGCGAGTCCGGCGCCTGGACCTGCTACCTGGACATCGACGTCACCGGCCAGGGCGTGCACCACCTGCCCGGCGACCGGGTCGGCGTGCTGGCCGAGCACGACGACGACCTGGTGCGCCGCACGGTCGCCGCGCTGCAGGCCACCGGCGACGAGCTGGTGCCGCTCACCCCGCGATGGCGGGCGGCGGTGGCCTGCCGGGAGGGCTACGGCGAGGTCGACGTCCTGCCGCTGCGGACGCTGCTGCGCTTCGCCCAGCTGCGGCCGATCGGCCGGGAGGTGGCGAAACGGCTGGTGAAGCTCACGGCCGTCGGCGCGTGGCAGCGGGTCGTCGACGCCCGCATGGAGGACCAGTGGGAGCTGTGGGACGTCCTGAACCTGCTGTACGCGGGCGGATATGACGTCACCCGGCTATGGAAGGCCGACGCGGGCGAGCACGACGCCTTCTGCGCGGTCGTCGCGCCCGAGCCGTTCCGGCTGTACTCGATCGCTTCGGCCCCGCCGCCCGGCGAACCGGCGACAAGCCTGAAACTGGTCGTCGGCGGCCTCGACTACACCTCCGCCCGCACGCCGTGGTCGTATCCGCGCAAGCGCCAGGGCGCGGCGTCGCACTTCCTGCGCCGGGCCGGCCAGGACGGCAGGCAGCGGCTGTCCCTGCAGATCGTGGCCACGCCCAGGTTCCGGCTGCCCGCCGACCCGGCCCGGCCGGTGGTCATGTTCGCCGCCGGCTCCGGGATCGCCCCGTTCCTGGGGTTCGTCGCCGCCCGCACCGGGCCCGGCGAGAACCGGCTCTACCTGGGCATCCGGACGCCGGACGAGTTCGTCGAACACCCCGAGCTGGATACGGCGGTCGCCGCGGGCCGGCTGCACCTGTCCGTCGCGTTCTCCCGTGCCGATGCCGCGATCCAGTTCGACGGCCGGCGCCACGGTGTCGGGGCCGGGCAGCGGCGCCGGGTCGACGACGTGATCCGCGCCGAGGCCGACGCCCTGTGGGAGCTGCTGCGGCCGGTCGCCGACGGCGGCCGTGGCGCGTTCGTCTACGTCTGCGGCAGCTCGCGTTTCGCTGTGGCCGTGCTCCAGGCGCTGACCGGCATCGTGCCCGGCGACGGCCGCGAGTTCCTGCGTCAGCTGGTGGCCGACGGGCGTCTCGCCCAGGACGTCTTCACCACGTACCTGGGCCACGCGCAGCAGACTCCGCGCGTGGAGATATCCGACCTCGCGCAGCACGACACGCCCGAGGCGGGCTACTGGATGGCGATCGGCGGCGCCGTGATCGACGTCAGCGAGTTCATCCACCTGCACATCGGCGGGCCGCACATCGTGCGCAACTACGTCGGCATGGACGCGACCGCGGCGTACCGGAAGGTGCTGCACCACGCGCACGCCGAGATCGACTCCCAGCTCTCGATGTACCAGATCGGCCACCTGCGCCGGTTGCAGTTCGGCGCCCGCTGGGGCGTGGTGCTCGACGAGGAAGGCCTGCGCTCGCTGCCGCTGGAGGAACTGTTCCGGACCTGGGTGCGGTTCCTGTACATGCTGGTCGCGATGAGGAACGCGCTCAGCGCCGACTACGGCTTCACCACCTCGGTCACCACCCTGGGCGAAGACCCCCGGGAACTGACGCCCTTCAAGGCGCAGTACGTCGTCGAGGGGCACCGCCGGTTCCTGGTCAGCTACCTCGACGGGCTCCTGCACGACGACCTGCGCACCCTGTGGCAGCACACCGTCGGCTTCTGCGACCCGCAGCAGGACGTCCGGCAGCTCGACGCCGAACTCGCCGCCCTGTCGGCCCGGCCGGACGTCGCGCTGGTGCGCAACTCCGTGAGCGCCGTCAAGGAGCTGCTGCTGACCGGCGAGGACGTTCCCCGGGTGACCGCGCTGTGCCGGACGTACGCGCACGCCGACGTCCAACTGCTCAGCGACCTCAAATCCGCCGTGCTGCAGGGCATCCGGGCCTTCGAGGTCCACGAGGCCGACGTCGTCGAGCAGGCGGGAGCCACGCTGCTGAACGCCGTCCGTGACGTGCTCACGGCGGTGTCGGCCTACTACGAGCGCCTGGCCGGGCAGACCCGGGCACAGGGCGTCATCGCCGACGGGGCGGTCGAGGAGCCGATCCCGGTCGACCGGGGTCTGCCCGGTCACGGCGGTCCGCTGCTGCTGCCCGGCTGACCGCCCAACGCAACCTGACCTGCAGGAACTCCATCACCGGGCACCGTGCCGGCGGCCCGCCGAGCCGCGGCCGGTATGACCGCGGCCGGGCGGGCCTCAGGACGGCGAGCACTGCGCCACTGCCCGGCCGAGCCTGGCCGCGGCCTCGGCCAGGTCGTCGGCTGCCAGCATCGAGAACGATAACCGGAGGTGGGACCGGCCGCCGGTGCCGTCGGCGAAGAACCGGGACCCCGGCACGAAGGCGACCCCGTTCGCCTCGGCGGCCGGCGCCAGCTCGCCCGCCGTCAGCGGCGGGGGCAGCTCGGCCCACAGGAACCAGCCGCCGTCCGGTGTCGACACCCGCAGGTCCGGTGCTGATTCACGCAGGCCCGCCAGGAGCGCGTCACGCTGTGCGGCGTAGTGGCGGCGAAGGTCGGCGACATGGCTCAGGTAGGCCCCGGAGGCACCGAAGGCGGCCATGCTCAGCGCCGTCGTGTGATTGACTCCCCCACCGCTGGTGATGTACCCGAGGCCGGTCAGCCGCCGCACGAACGCGGCGTCGGCGTTGATCCAGCCCAGCCGCAGCCCGGGTGCGACGGTCTTGGCGAACGTGCCGAGCCGGACGACGGTGCCGCGCTCCCCCAGGCTCCACAGCGAAGGCGGTGCCGCGCCCTCGTACGCCAGCTCGCGGTACGTGTCGTCCTCCACGATCGTCAGTGCGGTGCGGGCGGCCAGCTCGACCAGCTCGACCCGGCGCTGCCGGGGCAGGCAGCGGCCGGTCGGGTTGGCGAACGTGGGCACGAGGTACAGCATCGGGACGCGCCGCCCGCCGCGCGCCAGCCTCCCGATCAGCTCCGCAGTGGCGGCGACGTCCATCCCTTCCGCGTCGGCCGGCACCCCGACCAGCTCGGCGCCCCGATCGCGCAGGGTCCCGAAGGCGAGGTGGTAGGTCGGCGAGTCGACCAGCACCACGTCGCCGGGCTTGACGAGCAGCTCGGCGGCCAGCGCGAGACCGTGGGAGGCGCCGTTGCTGACGAAGATCTCCGAGGTGCGCGTGCCGCCGTCGGCAGCCTCGGCCAGATGGCCGGTCAGCCACTCGACGAGCGGCCGCGGCCCGGCCGCGGCGCCGTAGGTCAGGGCCTGCCACCCGTGTGAGCGCAGCGCGCCGCCCGCCGCGTCCAGCCACTGCTCGACGGGCAGCAGCCCGGGCCGCGGATGACCCCATGCCAGGTCGAGAATGCCCGGCCGGCTGACGTACTGGATCTTCGCCTGATGGATGTCCACCGACCCACCATAGGGACGTCGGCGAATCGCGGAAGCACGGATCTCGAAAGGCGGATTCATGCGCCCTTCTCCCGGTCGCTTCATTCGGCCGCGGAGTCGTCTATCGTCGGTGTGTTCTCGCATGTGCAGGAAAGGACATCGTGGCATCCGTGACATACGATGTGGCGAGCAATCTAATCTAGACCGCCGCCCGCTCGCGCTGCGATGCCTGCTGAGCCGCCGCCTGAGCAGGCCAGGGCGGCGGCAGGCCGTTACCGTGGGGATGGTGTCCTGGCGCATGAGAATCAAGCCGAGGCAAGAACTCATGGACATCTGGAGCGCGACCGCCAGGGTCGCCTTCGCCCCGGTGCCGGGCTCGCGGGGAAAGCGGGAATGGCGCTGGGGCGGCCGGGACGGCTCCAATTCGATCTCCGATGCCGAGCAGCTCCTCTGCCTGATGCTGCCGTCCACCGAGATCCCGCAGTTCCGGCTGGACGAGCCCAACTCCACCGACGAGGACCTGCTGGCGGTGCTGCGCCCTTTCGGCGGCGCGATCGACATTCCGCAGTTCCTCATCGGGCTGGTGATGGAGTACCTGGAGCGCTACACCGCACCCGACGGCACGCCGATCTTCTCGGGCGGCAGTTACTTCTCTCCCCTGTTCCCCGGCGAGGAGCCCACCGCCGAGCAGCGCGCGCTGCCGGTGGTCGAGTCGTTCGCGGCCTCGATCCCGCTCATGCTGTCGTCGCTCGGTTTCATCAAGGTCTTCAGCAGGTCGGTGACCCGTCCGGAGCTGCGGGCACGGCTGGCGAAGGTCGAGGAGGCGGCCAGCCGGCGGCTGTCGGCCGCGATGATCGGCCTGCTGCGCAGCTTCTCGATCAGTGTCTTCCCCGTCGACGGCGAGTTCGCGACGACGCTGCTGCGCACGGTGAACCAGGGCAATGAGCCGCACCGCCGGGTGGTCGAGGACCTTCGGGTGTCGCTGCGGGAGGTCGCGGCCGGCCTGCGCGACCTCACCGTCGGCCTGACCCAGGTCGAGCAGATCGAACGCGAGGACATGCTCTTCGAGTGCGGCTGGTCCTGGAGCGTGCACAACAACGCCACGCCGGTCGACTTCCCCGTCGACCTCGGCCAGCAGGTCCCCGGTGTGGCGCTCGACGCGCCGTACCTGTACTTCACCGTGGTGGCGCTCGACGCCATCGCCGACCTCAACAACGACCGCACCCGGCTGCTGCGCCTGCTCGACGACGAACAGCTGAAGATCGCGACCGCGCTGCGCCTGCGCTGGGACCTCACCCAGCGGTACTGGTCCATCGTCGCCTCGTTCGGCACCAAGCGCTGGCCGCTGCAGGACATCCCGTGGCGCACCGTGGACGGCGTCGAGTCGGACTACTTCAGCCTCCTGGTGACCTCGATCGCGGCCCGCAACCTGTCCGTCCGCCCGAACGATCTGGACCTGCAGCGGCTCGGGGAGATCCTCGCCGAGCTCGCCAACCGCAGCCGGATGACCCGGCGGCCGCTGCGTGAGGACCCCGCGCTGAAGCTGCACTCCCCCGGCGTCGCGATCGAGGTCGAGGGCGCCACGGAGTTCTCGCCGCGGCTCAGCTGGGTGGCCGCCGACTTCGCGCCCCTGCTGCTCAAGCGGGCCGTCATGGTCGCCGGGCTGGTCGACCGCATCGACCTGCGGGGCGAGGCCGTCAGCCTCGCCGACGACCTGTGGGACCACGTCGCGCTGCGGCGCAGCGTCGTGGACGAGGAGCCGGGGCTGTGGGACGACCCGAGCCGGGTCTACCCGCTGGAGCCCGGCGACCCGAGCCCGTCCTGGCACCACACGGTCCGGGTGGTGGAGAGCCTGGTCCTGGCCGCGCGTCTGGCCTACGACCAGCCCCTGCGCAGCGAGTCGCTGCTCGACCACGCGCACAGCCTGCTGGCCGAGGCGGACCACCTCTACTCCCAGGAGCTGCTGGCGGGCACGTCGGAGAGCGGCGCACCGGAACGCAAGCGGCTGGAGGCGGTGCGCCAGCGGATCCGCAGAGCCCGCGAGATCATGCCCTCCCGGCCGGGCACCGCGGTGTCGCTGCTGCTGCTGGCGCTGGCCGACCTGGACTCCCTCGTCGCGTCGCGGGACACGACGGAGGTCTTCTGATCATGCTGGTCTTCGCCACCTCGGACAAGGGCGGCACCGGCCGGTCGGTGACCAGCAGCAACCTCGCGTATCGCAGGGCGCTGACCGGCAGCAACGTCGCCTACCTGGACTTCGACTTCGGCTCGCCGACCGCCGGGACGATCTTCGACATCGACTCGGTGCGCCGCGGCGCGGCCACTGGCGGGATCCACTCCTTCCTGCAGGGCCGGGCCGACCCGCCGCTGCGCCTGGACGTGTGGTCGCACTCCGACCGGTCCAGCCTGCGCGGACGGCCCAGCCGGGCGGGCAAGCTGGTGCTGTTTCCCGGCGACGAGTTCGGCGGCGAGTTCCCCGGCACCCGCGAGATCGTCAAGCGCTGCGCGCGCCTGCTCGCCCGCCTGGACGCCGAGTTCGACGTCTGCCTGATCGACCTGAGCGCCGGGCGCTCGCACGCCACCGAGATCGTGCTGGCCGCGACGGCGCTGCCGGAGCTGCAGCGGGTGGACAGCCGCTGGCTGGTGTTCCACCGCTGGACCCGCCAGCACATCATCGCCGCCCACGGGCTGGTCTTCGGCAAGCACGGGCTGCTGGAGCTGGGCAGAGCGAACAACGGCACGCCCCAACTCGACCCCGCGTGGCTGCTGGAGCGGGTGCGTTTCGTGCGCACCGCCGTGGTCGATCCGGAGTCCGACTCGCTGGCCGGGCTGCGCCCGGAGCAGGTGGCCTGGCTGCGCAAGTGCGACACCGATCTCAAGGCGCTGGCCACGAAACTGCGGATCGGGCGTACGACGACCATCGGCTCGGTCCCGCTGGACCCGGTGCTGCAGTGGCGCGAGCAGCTGATCACGGACACCGACACGGTGTCGCGGCAGGTGGCCAATGCCGAGACGGTGGAGGCGTTCGTGGCGCTGGCCCGCAATCTCGACAGCGAGAATGCGTGGGCGATGCTGTGAGCGCCGTATACGTCGAGGCCGCCGCGCAGGACCGGGTCGCTGAGCTGCCGCTGGCGCACCTGTCGATCGAGCTCGGGCACCTGTACATGGAGGACTACATCGCCGGACCGGCCCGGCTGCGCGAGACGTTCGAGCAGGTCGCACCGTGGGTGCGGACGGCCATGGCGGTGTGCCGGGCCGGGGTGGCGCCGCGTACGCCCAGGATCAGCACCTGCTTCCTCGTCGACGATTACTTCACCCGGCCGGACGTGGCGGGCCGGCTGGCCCGCAGCGACCTGCCCTGGTCGCCGCGGGCGGTCATCCCGCAGCTGCGGCTGGCGGCCGAGCAGGCCGGTCTGACCATCGACTACCTGGCCCGGGAGTCCGCCTGCGCCGTCGCGTCCGGAGTCCCGCTGGCCAGCCTGGTGCAGGCGCAGCTCGTCCCCGATCCGGCGCCGGGTGCCAGCGGCGTCGGCGAGGCCGAGCACGAGGCGGGCTGGCTCACCAACGGCACCCGTGAGCAGGGGCGGGACCTGCGCCCGCCGACCGCCGAGTCGGGCTGGCGCAGCAACGGAGCGAGCAGCCCCGCCGTGGACGTGGCCGAGGCGATGCGGTCCGGGGCGAGCTGGCGGGGGCCGAGCGAGAACAGTGCCGGCAACCACTCGGTCTTCGTCGACGTGGAGCTGTGGCGCGACGAGGCGGACGGGCGGCTGTGGTCGTGCGCGTTCCTGGCCGCGGTGTGGCATCTGCTGCGGCTGGGCATGCTGCGCGACCGGGGTGCGATCGTGGCGGAGCCGCAGCTGTGGGAGGGCGAGTTGCCCGAGGACTGGGCGGACCTGCCGCCGGTGATCCGGCTGCGCCCCGAGGCGGCGCACTTCTCGGCATACCGGACGTTCTCGGTACTGGGTGGCCGGTTCATGCCGGTGGAGCAGGCGGTGCGCACCATCCTGAGCCAGGTGGCGGTGGAGCGGGCGGTGACCGCCCAGGTGCAGGCGCGGGCGAAGCGGGAGCAGCTGACGCTGCCGGCGGAGGTCATCGATCGGATCGAGTACGCCTTCACCGGCAGCCGCTGGCGGTGAAGGCTCAGGTTCCGGCGGCCGGGCCGGGGTAGGGCTTGCCGGACGCCCACAGGTCGGTGAAGCGGTCTTTGCGCTCGCTGACCCGGTCCAGGTTCGTCACCAGGGTCGTGGTGATGATGATGGGCCGGTTGGTCTCGTTGATGCGCGAGGCGGTGGTGGACTGGTAGCTCAGCACGCCGTCGAAGACGATGAAGTCGAACAGGGTGGCCCGCCGGGTGCCCTTGATGTCGGACGGGTTGAGCGTGCGCACCTGGACCCCGATGGCGACGTGCTGGTCGAGGATGTTGGTGAACTCGCCGTCCATCTGGATCGGGCGGTCCATGATGAACACCCGCCGGATGGTCACCCCGCGGCGGACCGCTTCGCGCTGCGCCTCCATGTAGAGCTGGCCGAGGTCGCTGGTCCACAGGCCGCCGTCGACGGAGTTGCGGCCGCCCGCGTCTACGGTGGTCAGGCTGGTCGCGTCGATCGACTCGGCGGCGACCTTGGTGAGCCCGAGCAGCCAGTCGCGGTCCTCGCCCTCGTAGGTGACGTCACCGGCCTGCCCGAGGTCCTTGAGGTAGCCGGACAGGCGCGCGATCTCGGCCCGCGAGAAGTCGAAGAGCAGGGAGCGCGGCGTGCGCCCGATCGTGGTCGCGTTCTTGACGAGCTGGGTCATGGCATCGGTGTTGAGCGCCGACGCCTCGACGGCGCCGAACAGCTGGGTGGCCTCGTTCACCTTCGCGAACTCGTCTTTGATCATGACTCGGGTGCCGGCGACGTGCTGGGCGAAACTGTGGTCGAGCACGGCCAGCCCGGCGCTGACCCTGGCGACCCGGTGATCGACCTCGATGAGGAACTGGGTCATGAAGGCGACGCCGGAGATGAACACCGACAGGCCCAGCCCCAGCACCACGTCGGTCGTCAGGTCGCCGCCCAGGGCCTGCGCGAGCGCGAACGCCACCAGGCCGAACAGCACGGAGACGCCCACCTTGGTGAGGATCCGGGAACGGAAGCTGCCGGTCGGGGTCGTCGGTAACTTCGGGGCGGCCATACGCTCTCCGATCGGTCGAGGCGGTCAGCGTCCCAGCCGTTCGATGGTGTCCAGTGCGAGCTGATCCCGGATGCGGTCGACGTTGACGCGCCACTGGCGGCTGAACCCGGGGCGGTGTTCGAGGTCGCGCCAGAGTTCCTCGACGGCTGGGTCGGTGCGGGCGGCCGGCATCCACAGGTGCAGCAGGAAGTCGATCGCGGGACGCACCCGCGCGACGGTCTCCGCGCGCGCGGACCCGGCCGGGCGGCTCTCCACCATCGCGAGCAGGGTGGTGAGCAGCCAGTCGTGCAACGCGAGGTCCTCGCAGAACTCGACGATGGCGTGGTCGTCGGCGGCGGTGTGGCGCAGCCGCAGGGTGCGGGTGGTCGGGTCGTCGACGCGGAGGCTGAGCGTGGCGAGCGTGCCCGGGGGTCCGGCCGCCCAGCGCAGCCGGGTGCGGGCCGTGCGGAAGGCGGGCCGGTGGTCGAGGCGGTGGTCGTGCTGCACCTGGTCGAGGGTGCGGTTGCCGATCGCGTCGAGGTTGAGCGCGTCGCCGGGCTCGCCGGTAAGGACGGCGTCGGTGATCCGGCCCGCGTCGACCTTGCCGATCGTCTCGATGGTGCCGGGTGTGGCCAGGTAGTGCGACCAGGGCAGGCGGCGGCCGGCGGTGCCGCGGACCACCCGCGCGTAGGCCGACGCCTGGGCGACGTGGCCGCCGGTGATCGTCGCGCGGGTGCAGACCGTGCCGACGCCGCGGACCCGGGCGCCGGAGCTTGCGAGCGGGCAGTCGACGCCTATGTGGCGGTCGGGTGACTGGGCGTGGGCGATCGGCCGCTCCGAGCGGCGCACCTGGCGGCCCTGCACGAGGTCGAGCAGTGCCTCGGTGTCGGTGGCGGCCAGTGCGGTGGAGCTGCGCAGCAGTCCGGTGTGCACCTCGCCCACCGTCACCAGATGTTCGGCCACCCCGCACCCCCCGCATGCCGCCGGCTGCGTTTCATTGCACCCCATGGTGACCGATCGATGCAATGGGCCGACGCTCCCCTGATCACGTGTCATCCGATCGGCTGGACGACACATTCAGGCATTGACAGTGATGTTGCTCGGCAATCCCGGATGCGTTGTACGGCAAGGATTCCGTCGCCCAGGGCGACGAAGCGACTCCTCTTCGTGCGTAGATACACGTTAATGTAATCGAATGGTGATTCCAGTGAAGGCCGACGTCATCATCGTCGGCGCGGGGGTGTCCGGGTTGACCACCGGAGTGTGCCTGGCGGAGGCCGGACTGTCCGTTCACGTGCTGTCCCACCAGGCACTGTCGGAGCGGACGTCGTACGCGGCCGGCGCCAGCTGGGGGCCGTACATGCTCGAGGGCGACGCGCGGGGGCTCGAATGGAGCCGCCAGACGCGCGAGATCCTGCAACAGCTCGCGGCCGACGGCTGCGGCGTGCGCATCGTGGCCGGCATCGACGCCGCCGAGGCCGCCGACGCCGAACCGCCCGCCTGGGCCGCGGCCATGCCCGGCTTCCGCCGCTGCGAACCCCACGAGCTGCGCGGCAGGTTCCACAGCGGCTGGCACTACGAGGTGCCCCTGGTGGACATGCCCACCTACCTCGCCTACCTGCAGGACCGGCTGCTGAGCGCCGGGGCGACCCTGTCCGAACGCACCATCGACTCGTTCGCGCAGATCGCCGACCTCGGCCGCGTCATCGTCAACTGCGCCGGCATCGGCGCGCGCGAACTCGTGCCCGACCCCACCATGCAGGGCGTGCTCGGACAGCTGGTGGTCGTGAAGAACCCCGACCCGCCGGTGGTGCGCTTCTTCCAGGATGACGCCGAACACGGCGACCTGACCTACATCCTGCCCCACGGCGACCTCGTCGTCCTGGGCGGCTGCGCCGTCGCCGAGGGCGCCGCGCTGGACCACGACGCCGTCGCCGAAGAGATCAAGAGCCGGTGCGCCGAAATCGAGCCGCAGCTCGCCACCGCCCAGATCGTCGAGGTCAGGACCGGCACCCGGCCCAAACGACCGCGGATCCGGCTCGAACGCACCGACGCCGACGGGCGGGTGATCGTGCACAACTACGGCCACGGCGGCTCCGGCCTGACCGTCTCCTGGGGCTGCGCCCTGGAAGCAGCCGCCCTGGTCCGCGCCGCCCTCGACGAACCCGGCCGGCAGGATTGAGCCGTTGCCGGTGGTGGCATCCGGCGCCGCCGGGACACGACCGGCATAGCCGCCGTCACAGCACCTGATCGGCGAGCTCCGCGACCGCGACCCCGCCGTGCCCGATCAGCAGCTCCCGCAGGCCGGTCAACCCGGCTGAGCCGTCGAGGCCGAGCCGGCGCACCGCTTCCTGCCATGCCTGTTCGTCCGCAGCGGCCTCGGCCAGCAGCCGCAGGCCGCGCGTCCCGCCGACGTGGCGGTGCAGACCACGCTGGAACGCGGGCCAGCGAGTGACGATCTCGGCCAGGATCAGCAGGTGGCGTGCCCTGGCGATCAGTGCGTCGGGCCGGGACTGCGGGTCCAGGCCTTCCATCAGGCGGGCGTACAGCTGCCACACGTTGATGAGCCGTTTCGTCTCGCGGATCGAGCGGACCGGCTGTGCCCGCAGCCGATCGAGCAGCAGGGCGCGCACCTGCGGATGCCGCTCCGCCGAGCGCCAGGTGAGGGTCTGCACCCGGGTGTGCGCCGCGCGCACCGGGCGGCTCGCGGGCCGGTGCGCCGCGACCGTGGTCACCAGCGGAGCGGGCAGCTGCGCGGCCGCCCGCTGCACCGGCACGGCCGGACGCGGCGGTGGCGCCCCCTGCCCGGTCACCGAGTCGACGAGCCGTGCCAGGCCCTGATCGGACACCTGCGGCACCAGCACCGGCAACTGGATCAGCTTGCGCAGGAAGGCCCAGCCCGGCGAGGGGTCCTCGCCGTGGTGCACCGCCACCGGGTCGCCGTGATCGCGGTACAGCTGGTCCAGGTGGCCGGCGACCACCCCGGAGTCCAGACCCACCACGAACTGCGCCCGCAGCCCGCTGCGCGACACCACGTCGGCCAGGAACACGTTGATCGCCTCGAACACCTCGGTGATCGTGCCGGGACGGCACCGGTCGATGTCGTCGACGAACACGACCAGCTGGTGACCGGCTGCGGTGAGATCATCGATCAGATCGGCCACGTGGTGCTGGTAGAGGTAGAGCGCGCCCGACCGGGCCCGCCGCAGCGGATCGGGCTCCGGCTCGGCGCCGGCCGGCCCGTCCAGGCGCGGCACGTCCACGGCCGGGCCGTCCAGCAGCTCCGGCGGAAGGTAGGCCGACGCCAGCCCGAACCGGCGGCGCCACAGGGTGTGCGCGACGCCCGCCAGCATCGTGGCCGCCGCCACGCCGGCGGCGAGCCACGTCGCGCCCACGGACACCCCGGCCAGGGAGACCGGGTCCTCGACACCGAGCAGCGTCACCACCGCCGGGGCGAGAAACGCCGCGGCGGACAGGCCGAAGACGGGCGAGCGGGTCCGGCGCCGCAGCGCCCGCCGCAGCGCGAAGCGGTCGACCTGGCCGAGGTTGCGGCGAAGCCAGTACGCCTGCTTGTCCGCCGTGGTCGTGTAGAGGACGCCGTCCGCCGCGTCGATGATCTCGCTGGCCAGCCCGGCCCAGATCTGCTCACCGGACTGGTAGGCCCACGGATTGAACCAGGCGGTGACCACGCCCGCGCTGCCCGCGGCCGCCACCGGCCGCGGCCCGGTGCCCGGCTCGGCGATGTGCCGGAGCGCCGCGCGCACGCTCAGGCCACGCCCCTGCGGAACCGCCGGAACGGGGTGGCGCCCACGCAGCAGCTCGCGGACCAGGTTCATGAGTGTGCTCTTGCCGCATCCCCACGGCCCTTCGATGCCGACCACCGTGGGCCCGTCGCCGTCCGGCACGCTGCCAGGGTGCCGGATCTGCTGGGCGATGGCGTCAGCGAGGGCCTGCCGGCCGATGACGTCGCGTTTGGTGGGGGCGTCGGACACACCCCAGATGGAGACCGGGCCGATCTCGAGCGTGCGTACGGCCCGAGCGTGCCGCGGGTCCCACAGCCGCACGGTGCCGTCCTGACCCGACGTGGCGAGCCTGACCTCGCCCTGCGCGTCGGTCCAGCCGGTCACGGCCCAGATGCCGGCCTCGTGCCCGCGCAGCGCCGGTTCCAGCAGCTGCGCCCGGTCCAGGTCCCAGCGGCGGATCACACCGTCCGCACCGGCGCTGACCAGCCGCGCCCCGCCGTCGGGTTCGGCCCAGGCCCACACCGCGCTCACCCGGTCGGGGTGTGCCCGCAGCGGCTCGTGGGCCGGCGCTCCGGTGTCCAGGTCCCACAGCCGTACGGTCCCGTCGTAGCCGCCGGAGATCAGCAGGTGGGGCCCGACGCCCTGGCAGACCGACAGCGAACGCACCCACCCGTCGTGTCCGGTCCACGGCTCGGCGGCGGGTTCGCCGGTGACCGGGTCCCAGATCCGGATCGTGCCGTCGTCACCCCCGGAGGCGAGCCGCGGTCCCGCCGGGCCCTCCCACACGGCCAGTGACAGCACCCGCCCCCGGTGGCCGGTCAGCGGCGGGCCGATCGCGGACCGGGTCAGCGGGTCCCAGCGCCGGATCGTGCCGTCGATCCCGGCGGAGATCAGCATCGGGGCGCCCGCCGGAGTGGTCCAGGCGATCAGCGCGGGAACCCACTCCCGGTGCCCGAGCAGGGTGGCGACCGGCGTCCCGGCCTGCGGGTCCCACAGCCGCACGGCGCCGTCGTCGCCGGTGGAGGCGAGCATCGACCGGCCGGCCGCGTCGCGGTAGTGGACGACCTGCCAGATCGCCGCGGTGTGCCCGGTCAGCGGCCGGCCGACGGTCTGGCCGGTGTCGGCGTTCCACACCTGGACCGTGCCGCTGTCGCCGCCGAGGGCGAGGTGGGTGCCGTCCGGCTCCGGCCAGCTCGTCAGCGCCCACATGCCCGCGACATGACCGACCAGCGGGTTTCCTGCGGCCTGGCCGGTGGCGAGGTCGTACGAGCACACCCCGGCGCGCTGGGCGACGGCGACCCGTGGCGATCCGCCGGTCGAGGTCCACACGGCGGCGGACGGCAGCGCGCCGCCCGTGCCCTCGATCAGCCGCCCGGTGGGTGCGGGCGCCGACACGTCCCAGATGCGGACGGTGCCGTCGGCCGCCGCGGAGATGAGCGCGGTGCCGCCGCCGGGCTGCGGGCACGTCGTCAGGATCGGCACCCATCCGCTGTGGCCGGCGAGCGGCTCGCCGGCTGCCGCACCGGTGGCCGGGTCCCACAGCCGGATCCGGTTGTCGCGTCCGCTGGAGGCCAGCCGGGCCGCGCCGGTGGTATCGGTCCACGCGCACAGCGCCCACAGCCCGCCGTCATGGCGCAGGTTGTGCCGATCGGCGCGACGCCGGGCGGCGAGGTCCCAGATCTCGATGCGGCCGTCGTCGAAGCCGACCGCGAGCAGGTCACCATCGGCTGTCGGCCACGACGCCAGCGCGGCGAGCCGGCTCTGGCCGGTGAGCAGGGGCGGACCCAGCTCGGCCCCGGCGACGGGATCCCACAGGCGTACGGTGCCGTCGTCCTGGCCCGCCGTGGCGAGCCGGGGCCCGGCCGGTGTGTCCCAGAAGCACACCGTCGGCACCCAGCCGCGGTGGCCGTCGAGGCGGGTTCCCACCGGGTCGTCCGACGCGACGTCCCAGGCGTATACGGAGCCGTCCTCGCTGGTCGAAACCAGCAGCCGGCCGCCGGGCCACTCCCACGCGCTGAGACTCAGCACCAGCTGCGCGTGGCCGGGCACCGGCGGGCCCACCTGCTCGGCCGATTCGGGATCCCAGATCTGGATGGAGCCGTCGGTGCCGGATGACGCGACACGCGGTCGTCCGTCAGGCGAGGTCCAGGCGGCGAGGGCGCCGACACCCCCGGGTTGGCTTCCGATCCACGTGCCTTCGTCCGTCACCGACATCCGGATCCCATCTCGAGGATGGATCCATTGTCATCCGATGTGGACGCTACGCCACGGAACTCACGACAGGACGGCCGTGATGGTGATGTCGGCCTCCAGCGGGCTGTTGCTGGCCACGTAGTCCAAAGAGATGTCGAACTGGTCACCCGCCTGCAGGTCGATCGGCTTCTCCAGGAACACGACCTGCGGATTCAGCAGGAAGTCGGTCGGCTTGTCGCCGGAGATCCCCTCGGCGAAGTCGATCCGGTACGCGATTCTGACGGCGTTCGCCCGGCCGGCCGTCGACGCCTTGAGCCGTGCTCGTCCGCGAATCGCCGGATCCGTCCAGTCCTCGAACCTGTTGTCGAGATATTGCCGGCTGTCGGTCAGCGGGCGATCCTCTTCGAGCTCGGTGAACCTGGTGTCGAAGTTCAGCTTCAGGCCGTAGACGTCCTCCTGGGCCGAGATGAGTTCGACGTAGTTCTGCATGCCCATCGGGATCATCGCGCCGCCGGGCTTGAGGAAGCGGCGCAGATTGTTGGTGATCTGCAGCTGCGGCTCGTAGAAGAACCCGGCGCTGATCACCTCGCTGATGACGACGTCGACGGCCTCGGGGAGGTCGCAGCTCGTCGCGTCCGCGTGGATCGCGATGATCCGGTCCGCGAGGCCGTTGCGCCGGGCGTTCTCCTCGATGACGGGGATGAAGTCGGCGTTGAACTCCAGGCAGTAGACGCGCCTGGCGCCCGCCTTGGCGGCGAGCAGGCCGAGCAGACCGGTGCCGCTGCCGGCGTCCACCACGACGTCACCGGGCGCCACGGTCTTGACGATCGCGTCCTGCAGGTATTTGACCCGGCGGGTGTCGTACAGGCACGCCTGGATGTCGTAGGTCGTGAATGCCTTGTCGATCGCAGCCTTCGTCTCGAGGCTAGCGCGCGGCGTGCTGTCGGTCACGTCGGCCGGTCCTTCCGCTGATTGTGGCCCATCCGGATTCGCGTGCGGGTTCGCTTCGAGTGTCGCTGCGAACACCCGTGACCAGCATCATTCCGTCGTAGCCGTGACGGAACAGGTGAGGTGACCGGATGGGGTGCAGCGTGATGTCGCAGGCCACGTCACGCAGCAGCGTCAGCACGTCCACCTCCGTGACGGCCACGGCCGGGAAGGTGTGTCCGCCGACCACGTATCCCCGGGAGTTCTCCATGAACGTGGCCGCGAACGGTGCCCCGGGCTTCAGCGAACGCACGAACCTGGTGGTCGCCTTCGCGCACTCGTCCCGCATCCCGGTGATGGACTCGGCGACGAAGAACATCGTTCCCAGATCCCACCGGCCTTCGGCGAGATCGAAGATGCTGCCTTTCTGGACGTCGGCGACCTCCTTCAGGAGCACGCCCGGCTCGGCGATGGCGCCATAGTGGTCAGAACTGTCGGCCAGCGCCCGCCAGAATGCGTTCCATGACTCACGGTAGCTGCCGATCTCGTCCTCTAACCAGGCGATGTTGGTCGAGGAGTACTCCAGCAGAGTGATGCTCTTCGCGAAAGGCAGCATCGACATCGCCGGGTAGAGATTCGTCCCCGGACCGACGTCGACCGCCTCCAGATCGCCGCCGAGGTTCTGCTCCTCGAAGAAGCGGGCCAGCTTCGGGATGATTATCTGGTCCAGTTCGTGCAGCGTGGCATAGTTGCGTTGCTGATACGACTCGGAGTCGAACAGGTCCCAGGGGCACTCGGCGTTGTTGACAGCTGGCACGAGGCTTGCCTTCCCGGTGGCGGACACTCTGCTCCGTTCGGTCGATGACTGCCGCAGAGCATTCCCGTTGGTGTCCCGGAAGGTGCGCCGACCGCGGTGGCGGAACTCTATCAATCTGGGTGGTTCTTGCATACGCGCCGTCACCGTTACCGCGTGTCGGACCTGCACCGATTCGTCCGATTGGGCGTCCGCGACGACCTGGCGGCTCACCGATGCCCGCCGGGGCGGTCAACGCCACCCGAAGCGAGTTCGATTCGCACAGCCATTTAGATTGGAGACTGTCTATAGTACCTCGCGCGGGCCAGTTCGAGCAGCCACGCACGCGACGTTCAACGACGTCGCGGGCATATCGTTAGCTCAGCATCCCCCACCCGGCCGAGCGCATCGTCCCGATTCGCCGAAGATGCTCGGCGAACAATCGCGGTCCAGCGCCGTCCGCATCAACGGGCACGATTCAGATCTGCGGCCGATGTCAGCCTTGAGCTGCGGAAACAACAAGCCTGGCCGTCGCCTGCGGGCACCGGTCCAAGCGGTCGATCCGAGCCGCTCCGGGGGACGCCCAGTCCCGGGCCGACGACTCCCGGCTCTGCGGCTACCCGCGCAGATCTGACCGCCGGTCGAGGCCAGGACAGCGATATGGATGAATTGATCAAGCCCGCTCGCCGCCATCGGCAGCCGGACGGCGGACAGTTCACTGGCAACTGGGCGGCATCCGGCCCGCCGAGCGGGCGAGGTATAGCCGCCGCGGCCGCCTGTCAGTCCGACGACAGTGGCCGCCACACGTGGCGTGGTCCCACTACGCGCTGTGCGCAGCAACTAACCTGAACGCGCCCAGGCGGGGAAAATGATCTAGCAGCCCTGGGGGGAACCTTCAGTTCGCGCCGACAACGCACGGAGGCTGCCACCATGAACAGGATTCGCCCACGTCCCGCCCAGCGCCGAGGGCTGCTGGCCCTGAGCATGGTGCTGACGACCGCTCTGCTGGGACCGATCGCGCCGGCGACGGCCGCCGCCGAGCCCATGATCTGGGGGGCGCACGTCGGCCGCCGCGGGGGTGAGAGCGAGCAGCAGGCGGTCCAGAACCTCGAGGCGTCGCTCGGCCAGAGCCTGCGCGGCTCCCGCATCTTCGTGCTGTGGGACCAGCAGTTCCCGGACAGCTACCACAACTGGCTGCGCAGCACGAACCACACGCTGCTGCTGTCGGTCAAGGCGCGCCGGCTCAACGGCCAGCGGATCCCGTGGAGCAGCATCGCGAACGCGGCGCCCGGCCAGGCGATCTACGACGACATCGTGTCGTGGTCGGCCAGGATCAAGAGCTGGGGCGCACCGATCTACTTCATCTTCAACCATGAACCCGAGGCGTCGACCAACCTCCAGAACGGAGACGCCACGGATTTCAAGAACGCATGGCGCCGGATCGTCACGGTATTCCGCGCGCAGGGCGTGACGAATGCGAAGTACCTGCTGACCATGACCGACTACAGCTTCTTCGTCAATCCGACCGACCGTCGCCGCGCGGAGAAGTGGTACCCGGGTGACGACGTCGTCGACGGCATCGGCGCGGACTCCTACAACTGGTACACCTGCCGGGGCAGCAACGAGGGCTGGAAGTCGCTGCAGTCGATCATCGAGCCCCTGCGGCAGTTCGGGACGCAGCATCCGGGCGAGGAGCTGTGGCTGCCCGAGTTCGCCACGGTCGAGGACCCCGCCCAGCCCAACCGGAAGGCGGCGTGGCTGGCTGCCGCGCAGGCGCTGTTCAAGCAGCCCGGGTGGGAGCAGTTCCGCGGCCTGCTCTACTTCCACACCGAGCACGACAACAGCCAGTACCCGGCGTGCGACTGGTGGGCGGACTCCTCGGCGCAGTCCCGCGACGCCTTCGCGGCCATGGGCGCGGACCCGTACTTCGGCGGCGCGGCCGAACCCCCGCCCCCGCCACCGCCCGGCAGCGGGCTGCTCTTCGTGGTCGGGGACCCGGCCGCACTCACCACGGGTGACACCGCGGTCCGCAACCGGCTGACCGCGGCGGGCCACACCGTGACCCTCGCCGACGACGGCACGGTCACGGCAGGCGACGCCACGGGTCAGGCCGCGGTGCTGATCTCGGCGTCGGTGTCCTCGAGCCTCACCTCGCGGTTCCGGGACGTCGCCGTGCCCGTCCTGACGTGGAAGCCGTGGATCTACGACGACATGCGGATGACGGGCGCCACCGCGGACGTCAGCTACGGCAACGTCTCCGCGTCCTCCGCCGTCATCACCGCTGCCGGTCATCCGCTCGCCGCCGGCCGGACCGGCACGGTCGGCCTCTACGCCACGAACCAGACCATCGGCTTCGGGATACCCGACACCGGTGCCGGCGGTGCCACGACGGTGGCGACCGTCTCCGGGCAGCCCGGCATCTTCGTGTACGAGTCCGGGGCGAGCATGGTCGGCGGGACGCCCGCACCCGGCTGCCGGATCGCGTTCCCGGCGAGCGCGACGAGCCCGGCTGCCTTCGCGTCCGGTGGCGGAGCACTGTTCGACGCGGCGGTCGGCTACGCGGCGGAGAACTGCGCCGCACCCTGATCCGGTGCCTCACCACCACCTGATCGCCTGGCAGTATCCCCGTTTCAAGGCCGATCGACCTACTCCGGCCTTGAAACGGGGATCTGCGTCGAATCGGCCGTTACCGGGCACGCTGACCTGTGGCCCGGCCCGCCGCTCCGGTTTCGAGAAGGCGCAGGCTGTGCAGGCAGGCGTGGTCGTTGGCCCGTTCGGCCTCGCGGCGCAGTTGTGCGAGGTCGATGTGCGGCACCTCAAGGGTGTCGGCGAGCGCCTGGACTCGGCGTACCAGCTCGGTCACCGACGAGACGTCGGCCTGCCGGGCGATGCCGCGGCACCGCTGCGCCAGCGCCTGCTTGCGGGTCGCGGCGTCGTCGCACCACACCTGGATGAAGTGGTTCTCCCGGAACTGGTATCCGCCCAGGCGCGACAGCGACACCTTCGGGTGGTCGCCGAACGCGTCCGCCGGCAGCGTCACCTGCCACAGGTCACCGCGGTGCCGCAGTTTGCCCCGGCCGAACGCGGCGGAGTTGGACAGCCACCGGTTCCATGTCTCGGCGGGCTCCCGCACGCCCTGCGCCTCGATCAAGCTGCCGATCGTGGTCTTGTGGTACACCTGCTCGAGGAAGTCGTCGCGCTCACCCGAGCAGGCGGTGTAGGCCAGGATGCGGCGGTCGGCGGTCTCGATCAGATAACTGGGCAGGTATGCCTCGCGCTGGCCGTCCTGCCGCAGGTCGCGCAGCAGGCCGGGCAGGTTGTAATCGGCGCGCTGCGGGTTGCTCTCCAGCCAGGTGAGCCACTCGGGCTGGAACCGTGCGACGGTGAAGACCGACAGGAACCGGGTGCCGTCGGCCAGTTGCTCGGGCGCGACCTCGGGCCGGTCCAGGAACGGCACCTTGGCGTCGTAGTACCGGCGCGGCAGCGGCCGGCCGGTCTGCCGCTCGAAGTACAGCGTCTGGCTGCTGGTCTTGGGGACCAGCCGGACGCCTGCCTGCAGCGACTGCCTGCCCAGCGGCGTGAGCCGGACGCCGCCGCCGTCGATCGTGACGTGCCCGATCATGGTGAGGAAGCGCAGGCACCTGTCGACGATGCCGGGCGGCAGGCCGAGGAAACCGGCGAGCCGGGCCGGGTCGTGCAGGTCGGCCTCGTCGACCGCCCGCAGCAGGAAATGGTCGATGATCTCGAAGGCCTGCTCGTCGTGGATCTCGGCCGTGGTCTGGACCTCCCACAGGGGCCACAGCACCGGGAAGAACCTGACCGGCCGCACGCCGGGCTGGGCGATCGCGTGCTCGACCGCTCGCGTCGCCGGATAGATGACCCGCTTCACCATGGCTGCCCCATTCCGCGCTCGCGCAGGTCCTTCTCGATCTCGATGGAACCGCGTACGTGGCCGCTGCCCGTCAGGTGCGTACGCATGTCCCGCATGACGTCGCGGAACGCCCGGTGCTCCGCGGCGGTCAGCGTGTCCAGGTCCCCGACGAGGACGAGCAGCCGGCGTGCCCGCGTGACGGCCACGTTGAAGCGGCGCAGCTCGCGCAGGAACCCGATCCGGCCCGCCGCGTTGCTCCGGGTGAAACCGAAGATGATCAGATCGCGCTCGCCGCCCTGGAACGAGTCGACGGTGCCGACGTGCTCCGCCGCGTCGAGCGGCAGGCCCTGCCGCACGTTCAGCTCCTTGAGGACCAGCTCCCGCTGGGCGTTGAACGGCACGATCACCGCCCAGGTCGGATACTGCTCCTGATGGTGGACCAGCAGGTCCGCGATGATCTTTGCTTCCAGTTCGTTGCGAAAGCCGCCGCGCGGCCCGTTCAGCGCCGTCTCGCCGCGTTCGCCCAGCGGCCGGTCGGCGGTGTTCACCATGGCGAACGGGCTCCTGAACAGGTCGGCAGGGCGGGCGCCGGGGTGTTCGGTGGCCAGCCTGCCGTCGTAGAAGGCGCGGGACACGAACTGCGCGATCTCGGCGGGCATGCGGCGCTGCGTGCGCAGCCAGACGGCGTTGGCGGGCCCGAGCCGGGGGAACAGCGTCTCGAAACCGCTCTTGACCAGCAGGTCCCGAACCTGGCCGATCTCCTGAGCGGTCAAGCCCTGGTGACGGGCGACATCGTCGCCCCAGCGGCGCAGCTCGTCGTCGAGGTAGGGCGGCAGCTGCCGGTGGTCGCCGACGAGCACCATCCGCTGCGAGCGGATCAGCGGCACGAGCAGGTTGGGCAGGGAGATCTGGCCCGCCTCGTCGACGATCGTCAGGTCGAACTCCATCTCCGCGATCCGGGCGGAGGTGTCCGTGCCGATGCAGGTCGCGCCGAGGACGTCGGCGTAGCGGGCGATCTCGTTCTGCAGTTCGGTGGTCAGGTCGCCGCAGCGGGCCCGCCACTCCTGCAACAGCGCGTGCCGCCGCTCGATCAGGTCGAACCCGGACCGGCAGTCGCCGTGGTAGCGGCGCCAATCCTCCACCGTCGGCTGCGGCGCCGGCGGCGCGAACAGCGGCCCGAGCAGCAGGCCGAGCGCGCCCGACGAGGCTTCGGCCTGCGCGCGGGCCGCGGCCGTCGCCCGCTGGGCCGCCGCCCGCGCTTCGAGCAGCCCGCGGGCGGCGGGGGTGCTCGCGGCCAGGGTTTCGGCCTGCTGCAGTACGGATCGGTGGGCGGCCTCGGCGGCGGCCAGCTCCACCCGTATACGTGCCTGCGACTGCCCGGCGGCTGCGGCGTGGCCGCTCTGCCAGGCGATGAACCAGTTGCTGAGGAAGGCCAGGAATGGCAGGTCGGCGGCGATCCGCCGGGCGAACGCGATCCGGCGGCCGACGGCGTCGACCGCCCGCTGCAGCTGAGCGAGTTGCTCGCGGTGCCCGGTGATCGCCGCGGCGGCCTGGTCGAGTTCCCGGCGCAGCGGGGAACCGGCCGGCGCGACCACGTCGAGCAGCGCGGCGTCGAGCCGTCGTGTCTCCTGTTCGGCGGCCGTCAGCCGCCGCAGCTGATCGTCGAGGTGGGTGAGGTGCTGCTCGGCCAGCGGCCGGTGGCTGTGCTGGGCGGCGAGCTGGTCGAGCGCGGCGGTGTCGGCGAGGATCTCCCTGCGGGCGGTCTCGGCCTGGCTCTCCGCGGACAGGGCCTTCACCCGGGCGGACATCCGGTCCTCGTTGCCGAACCGGACGACGTTCATGTCGGCGGGCAGGTTCTCGAGCACGTTGTCGACGGCCCGGTGGGTGTGCGAGGTGACCAGGACGCGCTCTCCGCGCTGGACGGCGGCCCGGACCATCTCGACGATGGTGGTGGTCTTGCCCGTGCCGGGCGGGCCCAGCACGCAGAGGACGTCGGGCACCGCGGCCGACCGCCCGAGTGCCTCGCGCTGGTCGCCGTCGAGCCTGCCCGCGGGCTGCACGGACGTGTCCGGCGCGTACGGGCGGACGGCGCCGTCGAGCAGCGCGTCGAGTAGCTGCGGATTGCGGCCGCCGCCGCGGCGGAGCGTATCGATCGCCTTAAGCTGGGCGCGGAAGACCCGGTCGCTGGGCAGGACCATGAGTGTGCCCTGCGCCCCGATGCGCCGGAAGTCCGCGCCCGGTTCGAAACGCACCGTGACCTCGTTGCCGTCGACCCGGATGACGACACCGCGCAGGTCCGGCGCGTCGCCGAGGCACACCACCGTGTTCACGGCCAGCTCGGGCCGCCGCAGCATGCGGAACCGGTAGACGCCGCGCGCGGAATGCCGCTCCTCCTTGGCGTCACCCCGGGAGGCGTACTGGTGCGGCGCGCGCTCGGCCACCCGCCCCAGCTCGATGTCGCGCGCCGCCTGCACCACCAGGTCCATCAGGGCCAGGCGGTGCTCGTGGGGTGACGCGTGCGGCGCCGGCGCGTCGAGCTGGGCGTTCCAGGCATCCCACAGGGTGTCGTCGTGGTTCGACCGGATCACCCGGCTGCCCGCGACGCTGCGGTTGAACTCGCCCATGTCCGGGAAGGCACGGAAGCCGTGCCGGCTGGTCAGCAGCAGGGCCTGCTTCAGCAGCGCCGCTTCGTCCCGGAAGCCACGCGGATGGGCACGGGCGATGGTGTACGCGTCACCGCCCCGGCTCGGATACAGCCGCAGCACCCGGGTCGAGGTATGCAGGAACAGCCGCCAGCCGCGGTCGTCCTCTTCGAGCCGGGCCGGGAGCACACCCTGCCCTGCGAGCAGGTTGAGTTCGTGCAGCAGCGGGCTGAACTGGTTGCCGATGTCGTCCAGGAACCCGGGCGAGGGCAGCAGGGCGACGGCGCCGGGCAGGTGTACGGGCGATGGGTTCACAGGGTCGCCTCCGGGTGGGGATGCGTGCGGACTCGCCGTAGCCGTCCGGCGAACGTGCGCAGGTCGGGACGGCGGCGGGGTTCCGGGTCGAGGGCCGCGGCCAGCAGCTCGGCCAGGCCGGCCGGGGCGTGCGGGGAGAGCACCACCGGCCCGCCTCCCGGCGCGGCTCCGGCGCACGTGTGGTGCAGCAGCGCGGCGACCTGGTACACGTCGGACGCCGGGCCTGGTCGTCCGTAGGCACTCGCCCGCTGCTCGGGAGCCGGGTAGCCGTCGGCGGCGGGCGGCAGCGCCGCGAGCCCCGCGTGGCCCAGGTCGCGCAGCGCCCCGCGCCGGTCCCTGCCGACGAGCACGGACCGGCCGGAGAGCGCGAGGTGGGTCGCTCCGGCCTGGTGCAGGGCCGTGAGGGTGTTCGCCAGGTCGATCGCCGCACTGAGCGCCATCGGCACCACCAGCGGATCCAGCGGCTGCGGGCCGAGCCCGAACCGCTCCTGCCAGCTCACCCCGGCCGGCGGGGCGGCGACGAGCAGCTCGGCGTCGCCGTCGGCGCCGCGCCAGACCGGCCGCGGCAGCCCCGGCCGCCCGCCGAGCTCGGCCAGCAGCGCCGACTGCCGGTCCAGGCCTCGCACCAGCTGCTCATAGGCCGCCCCGGCACCCCGCACACCACGCAGCCGGACCGGCTCGTTGGACGCGTCGTGCCGCCGCGCCGCCGCGTCACGGAAGACCCACGACCGGTCGGGTGCCTCGCTGACCTCGGCTGGACCGTACACCACGTAGCGGTGGGGCCCGCCGGTCACCTCCACACCGCCCGCCCAGTCCTCGGCGGGCGCGGCGCGCGGCGCGATCACGATCCGCGGCGGCGGAGCGTCCACCGCCTTCTCGAACGCCTCGACCAGGCGGCGCAGCTCCAGGGAGCGGCCGAGGGCCGCCGACGGAGGAACGTACGCGTGCCCGGGCGGGCTGCCCTGCGTGTGCTCGTGCCACCACACCGCCAGCCGGAAGCAGTGCTCGACCGAGACGAGCGCCTTGGCGACGTCACCGGAGCCCTGGTGCACCGCCTCGTTGCCGTGCCGGCGGACGGTGTCCAGCAGCGGCACCAGCCTGCCGGGCACCACGCCGCCGGCGACGAGCCTGCGCACCCGTTCGTGCAGGCTGGGCTCCTTGCCGGTGAAGGGACCGCTGAGCGAGCGGGTGAACTCCTCGGCGAAGCGCCGTGCCCGGCCCATCGCCGCGTCCGGATCGGAGAACGCGTAATACTCGGCGGCGGCCGCGTCGGCGCCCATGCGCGGCGCCACCGGACCGAGGAACGCGAAGTTGCGCGAGGCCGCGGTGAGCTGGTCGAGCGGGTCGATCATGCCGGCGAGCCGATCTGCACGGTGACACCGGACGCGTCGCGCCGGACCCGCCGGGACCAGAACGGCGTCGGCTGGTTCAGCAGCGCGAGCTGCTGCACGTCCACCCCGCGGCAACTCAGGCCGGCGGCGAACGCCGCCAGCCGGTCGGGGTCGATCCAGGCGATCTGGTAGCCGGCGTCGTCGGTCTGCGGCCCGTACACGTCAGGGCCGGACGAGATCGCGACCGGGATGACGTCGCTGACCGGCAGCACGGTACGCAGCCGCCTGGTCCAGCGCGCCAGCCGGGCCACCCGGATGTCGGTCAGGTCCTGGGAGACGTCCACGACGAGGACCCCCGTGCAGCCGACTGCGACCAGGTCGAACGGCTCGCCGCCCCCGTCGTCCAGCACCAGTTCCGGAACCGTCCACCAGCCGGGCAGCTTGTCGACCAGCTCGACGTAGAGGGCACGCTGCGCCGCACGCCGCGGGCCGTCGGACGCGATGGCGGGCGGCCCGACCGCGCGTTCCGGTCCGTCCACCACGTAGCGGCTCCGGAGCAGGCCGCACAGCCAGGTGGTCCCGGTCACCGTCACCAGCCGGCCGGAGGGGCCGGGAAGGTCACGTGGTTCGACGTCGCCTGACACGCAGGCCACGGCACCCACCGTTGCGGAGCTGCGCCCCAGCACCGCGGCGAGTTCGCCTGCCGCGTCGTCGAGCCTGGCGACAGCACTGCTGTTCTCCTCGTCGAGGACCGACTCGACCAGCACCGCACGGTCTGGGCCGACATACGCGAACCGGCCGAGTGACGAGACGCCGTGCCAGATCGGGCTTCTGACCATGGTCCAGCCCGGCAGCGCCGCCTCGCCGAGCGCCATGGCCACGCGCTCGGCCCCGAAGCTCCTGCGCAGGCTCCACAGCCCGCACACGCCCAACCGGCGCAGGGGCGAGCTGTTGAGGTCGATGACGGCCGGACGTGCCGGCCCGTTCAACGACGCCCTTACCGCCGAATACGTGACAGCGCCCAGCAGGTGTCGAATGACCATGTCTTCCCCGGATCTCGCTGAGACGAAAGCGCAAAGCCTTATAGGAAAGCACAGCAGTCGTGATCGGACAAACGTTCTCGAAGGAGCGTGGCGCGGTAGCGGGCTCGAGTCGACTGCTGCGGGATCGCTGGCGCGACGGCCCCGTCGCACCGGATGATCGGGGCGATGGCCGGCCGGTGACCCCCTGAGCGGGAGCGCGACGCCTTACGGCATGATGATCAGTATGTCTGGACGCGCGATCCTGGTGACCGGAGCCTCCCGCGGAATCGGACGTGCCGTGGCGCAGGCGTTCGCCGACGGCGGTGATCGCGTGGCGATCCATTGCCGCGCGTCGGTGCGGCCGGCCGAGCAGCTGCGCGACTCGCTGCCCGGTGACGGACACGTCGTCGTTCAGGGCGACATGGCCGACCCGGACGCCGTCCGGGCCATGGTGGACGGTGCCGCAGAAGCGCTTGGCGGGTTGGACGTGCTGGTCAACAACGCCGGCGTCTACACGCATCACCCCGTCCTCGAAACCTCCTACGAGGAGTGGCAACGCCAGTGGCGGCTCACACTGGACACCAACCTCGTCGGTGCGGCCAACGCGATCTGGTGCGCCGCGCGGCACATGCGCGACAGGGGCGGCCGGATCATCAATGTGTCGTCGCGGGGCGCCTTCCGCGGCGAGCCGACTCACGCGGCGTACGGCGCGAGCAAGGCCGGGCTCAACTCGCTCACTCAGTCGCTCGCGGTCGCGCTCGGCCCGCTGGGGATCGCCGTCGCGGCGGTGGCGCCCGGTTTCGTCGAGACCGACATGACCAGCGAGCATCTCGACTCCCCCGGCGGCGCCGCGATCAGGGCGCAGAGCCCGTTCGGGCGGGTGGCCCGGCCCGAGGAGATCGCGGCGGCGGTGCTCTGGCTTGCCTCACCGCTGGCCGAGTGGGCGTCCGGCACGATCGTCGACCTCAACGGCGCTTCCTATCTGCGTACGTGACGGCAGCGTCGCCGTACGGCATTGACGGCCGCCTGTACATCGCCGGTGAGCGGGCAGGCAACGGCGTACTGAAATACGGCTCCTACCGATGCGGCCGACCCTGTGGCCTGTCTCGCGGATCATGGCTCGCGCGTGTATCCGTACGCCCGCTCCGTGGCGGCTTCCGTGGTCACCACGGATGTGGGCGGGCGGCCCGGGAGGTGAAGCTGTGTTCAGACACAGCGATCCACGACAGCCTCCCGAAGGAGCACGCCATGACCTCCATCGACCACCTCATCCTCGAAGTCACCGACCCGGCCGCCGCCGACTCGTTCTACACCGCGGCCTTCGGGCTGGGCGAGCGCATCCGCGTGCGGGCCGGTGACGAACCGTCGGCCGGATTCCGCGGCTACGCGATCTCGCTGGTCGTGCCCCAGCCCTGCGACGTGGACAGCTTCTTCGCCACAGCCCTGGCCGCCGGAGCGACGACGCTCAAGCCGGCGAGCAAGAGCTTCTGGGGCTACGGCGGCACCATCCAGGACCCGTTCGGCACCGTCTGGAAGCTCGCGTCGGCGGAGAAGAAGAACACCGGCCCCGCGACGCGCCAGGTCAACGATGTCGTGCTGCTGCTCGGCGTCGGCGACGTCAAGGCGACCAGGCAGTTCTACGCCGACCGCGGCCTGCCGGTGACCAAGAGCTTCGGCAGCAAGTATGTCGAATTCGGCACCTCGACCATCAAGATGGCGCTCTACAGCCGCAAGTTCGCCGCCAAGGACTCCGGCGTGTCACCCGAGGGCTCCGGCTCGCACCGCATCGCCGTCGGCAGCGACGCCGGACGCTTCGTCGACCTCGACGGCTTCCGGTGGGAGGCCGTGTCCGCCTAGGTTCCGGCTGGTGGATCATGTCCGACCCGGTTGCGTCTGCGGTATGCGGCGCGGTCGAAGTCCGGTGGTCTACCACCGGTCCGGCCGCGCCGCTTCCGGTCAGGATCCGCGAGACGGAATCTAAGCCTCGTGAGTGCCGGCCCCCTCGGCGGGCGGGCCGGTGCCCTCGGTCGGCGGGCCGCCCGGGCGGGTCGTCGCCGACTGCCGCCGGACGACTCGCCGGATGACCAGGCCCATGCACAGCAGCGCCACCAGCGGTGCGGCGGCCGTCCCGAGCAGGTACCAGAAGAACAGGTTCGGCGGCCCGTAGGTCGCCGGTCCGGCCGGCCGCATCGGCAGGCGCAGCACATCGGTGGCGATCTCCACGTGGGTGACCCCCGCGGGCAGGTCGAACAGCCGGGTCGGGGCCGCCCTGCCCCGCGTGAACACCTCGACCACCCCGCCGACCTGGGCGACGAGCTGGTCGGGCCCGCGCCAGCCCTGCACCGCCAGCTCGACGTCCGCCGGCAGCGGAGCGAACTCGCCGCCCGCGACCACCTGCCCGGTGTCCGGATCGACCATCCGGATTCCGCGCGCCTGCCCTGCTTCGTGGTAGCAGGTGGGACAGCCGTCGCGCCGGACCAGCGCCAGCAGGCGTCCGTCGGTGCTCCAGGCCACGCCGTCGCCGAGCCGCCAGCCCGTCAGCGGCCACTGCACAGGCTCGCCGCCGCCGACCGGGTACACCGCGAGGCGGTCGCCCTCCTCCACCGCGACGCGCTCGCCGTCGGGCGAGAGCGCCACGCCGCCGGCGGTCGCCCCGGCGGGCAGCGTGATGGTGCGCGCCAGGACGTGCGACCGCATGTCCCACACCTCCCACGCACGCTGACCGCCGTCGACGACATCGGGGACGCCTACCACGATCCGGCTGCCGTCCGCCGACCACGCCACCGGTGACAGCGCAGGGCCGACGGGCGGGGCTGCGCCGGTGGTGAGGTCCACGACGTCCTGATTCACCGTGAGGTAGCGCCCGTCCGGGGACAGCAGCTGGGTGCGGCCGAAGCCCACCTCGTACGTCCAGGGCTGCTCCAGCGGGTCGCTGAAGACGTCGAGCACCCGGTAGCGGTCGCCGTCTGCGGCGACCAACACGGCCCGGCCCTCCTCGAACCCGCCGTGCGTGCCCGGGCCGCTGAGAACCATCGCCACCCGGCCGGGCGGGGACTGGCGTACCTCGGCCACCCAGGTCCAGGTCGACGGCGCGGCGAACCGGTCGGGCAAGCCGGGCCGCTGCCCGTGCGGCTCGCCCCACAGCGCGGTGCCGGGAGGCGCGGCGATCACCAGCAGCGCGCCGGCGACCGCGGTGAGCGCGAGCCGCCGGAGCAGGGTCGCGCGGGGCGCGGTGCGCCAGCGCCAGGCCAGCAGGCCGAGCAGCGCCGCCAGCAGCAGCCAGCCCAGCGGCCCGCCGAGGCCCGGTCCGAACAGGTCGCGCAGCAGGTCCGGGCCTGCCGCGGGCTGGTGCGGCGCGATCCCGCCGGTGCCGAGCGCGGAAGTGAGACCCGCGAAGGCCACCAGCGCGAGACCCGTGGTGGTCACCCGCCGGGTGCGGGCGCGGCGGCGCGCCCGCTGGAACAGATCCGCGGGTACGGGCGGCGGCGGCTGCTCGTCGGCGATGGCATGCAGGTGCTGTCCGAGGCTCATCGCGTCACCACCGAGGTCTCGTCGTGCCGGATGCGGCCGGCCGAAGCGGCCGGGTCGGGGATGAGGTCGCCGAGTTCCGGGGCGAGCTCGCGCAGGCGGCGCAGGGCATGCCTGGTCTGGCTCTTCACGGTGCCGACGGCGACGCCGAGCGTGCGGGCCGTCTCCGTCTCGGAGCAGTCCTCGTAGAAGCGCAGCACCAGCACGGCGCGCTGGCGCGGGGTGAGCCGCCGCAGCGCCTGGGCCAGCATCACCCGCAGCTCGGGGTCGCCGGGCGGCCCGGCCGGTTCGGGCGCGGTGTCGAGCAGCACCTCGCGCACCCGCCGCTGCCGGCTGCGCCACCAGGACACCGACTGGGTGTAGAGCACCCGCCGGACGTACGCCTCGGGCTGGTCCAGGCGGCGCCAGCGCACCGCGGCGCGTTCCAGCGCGGTCTGCAGCAGGTCCTCGGCAAGATGCCGGTCGCCGGTGAGCAGGTATGCCGTGCGCCACAGCGCGCGCGTGCGGGCCCGCACGAAGTCGTCGAACCGCGCCTGCTGCTCGGGTGGCGCACCCGGGCCGACCGGCACCCAGGCTTCATCATGTGTCACGTCGCCCCTCCATGCCCCTCACGACGCCACGGGCACGGCCCGCGGAGGGAACCCGCCGGCGAAATGGTCGCGGGGCGCGGCGGCACAGGTCAATGTGGTGAGCGGGTCCGCCGGCGGCCCTCGTGACCTGTGCGTAGTGTCCTCGCGGTCCTGGCCGGCGTCAGCACCGAGTGGTACACGAGGCTCAGAGCCCCCGGCAGGCCAAGGTCAGCGTGCAGGTGGAGGCGGCGGCGGGTCGATGGCGATGCTGATCTGGGCGTACGGCCCGAAGTTGCCCGAGGCGTCCCAGGCCCGCACCCGTACCGTGTAGATTCCGAAACTGGTGAACGGGACGTATCCGCTGGTGCCGCCGACCTTGCTGATCAGCGCGCCGTTCAGGTAGATCTCGTACCCGACCAGGAACGTCTCGTCGGTCGCAGCGTCCCAGCGCACCGTCAGGTGGTCGGGCGACATGCCACCGATCCGCAGGTTCGCGGGTGCGGTCGGCGGGGTCGAGTCCGGCAGTTGCCCGACGTGGAGCGGCGTGAACGGGGAGATGTTGCCGGCCGCGTCGACAGCCCGCACCCCATAGGTCGTGACCATCGGCGGCGGTGTCGGCATGCTGTAGCTCGTCGTCGTGGAGGTTGCGATCTGGGTGGATCGGTGGAAGATCTGGTACTCGACGACGCCGGTGTCGTCGGTGGACGGGGACCAGACGATGCCGGTGAACGATCCGGTGACGAAGTGAACGTTCGTCGGCGCCGAAGGCGGCGTCACGTCGACGGCCGGCGGGCCGGAGCAGGGTGCGCCGTTGACCGTGCAGCCCTGCGGCTCACCGCTGCCGCTCGCCACCCAGCCGAAGCTGGTCGAGGCGCCGGCCGTGAGCGTGCCGTTCCACGACATGTTGGTGAAGACGAAGCGGCCGCCCTCACGGGTCATGTTCGCGTTCCAGTACGAGCCGAGCGTGGTGCCGGCCGGCAGGTCGAACTCGACCCGCCACGAGGTGAGCGTCGCCGCGCTGGGGTTGTGCACGGTCATCTTGCCGACGTAGCCGCTGGACCACTGGCTCTCCTTCGCGAAGGCCACGGTCGCCGCGTGTGCCGGCGCAGGCAGGAGAGCGACCGCTCCCACACCCACGACGACTGCCGTGGCGAGTTGGGCGATCCGACGCAGGAAAGCGTTCGATAGTCTCATGTCGATAAATTGTAGAGACGACCATCAATTAATGGCAACGACCGCTGTCGCCGGCATCGCTGTCACGATCCGGTTTGTTGTCGCCGAATGTGGATGACGGTGAGAAACACTGCCTACGCGCTCTACGCTCGGCGCCTCAACGCGCAACTGGCCGGCGCGAGCCTGCCCCGGCACGTCGCGATCGTCATGGATGGCAACCGCCGATGGCCGATGAGCCGTCCCGCTTCGGTCAGCTGGCGCATGAGTGTCGGAACTCTGCCGATAGTCGCTGGCCCTTCGTGCCGCCTGGCGGCAGGATCTCCACCGTGATGCTGCACGAGAACGAGGTCCCGGTCGATGAGGCGGTTGTCAGGTCGCTGCTGGATGCACAGCGCCCGGAGTGGGCCGGCCTCTCACTGTCGCTAGCAGGCGCGGGCACGGAGAACACCATGTATCGGCTAGGTGACGACCTGCTTGTGCGGCTTCCGCGAACCCAGGACAAAGCGCGGTCCCTGCGGAAGGAGCAGGAATGGCTTCCCCGTCTGGCGCCGCTGCTCACGCACGCGGTCCCGGAGCCCGTCCATGCGGGCACTCCCACCGTTGCGTTCCCGCTGCCCTGGTCGGTATTTCGCTGGATTGACGGGAAGGAGGCCCGGCCGGACACCGTCCAGGACTGGGCCGCGTTCGGAGCCGAGCTGGCGTCGTTCGTGCGCGAGCTTCACAACATCGACCTCATGGAGGCGACCAGTGCGGGTGACCTCCGCTGGTATCGCGGAGGCCGCTTGCAGGCTTGCGACGAGTGGATCAGCAGGTGTTTCGAGGACTGTCGAACCACCGTCGGCGCAGAGATCGATATAGATTCGCTGGCACGTATGTGGCGTGCCGCGACCGCCCTGCCTGAGCCCTCCAGCCCTCACGTGTGGCTCCACGGCGACCTTAAGCCGACCAACCTTCTGGTGGCCGACGGCCGGCTACACGCCGTAATCGATTTCGGAAGCCTCTCCGTCGGGTTTCCAGACGCCGAGCACTCCACCATCTGGGACCTGCCGACCGACGCGCGGGAGGCGTACTGGGACGCCATGAACCTTGACGAGCCGACCTGGACCCGCGCCCGCGCCTGGGCCATCGCGGTGGGCGTCAGTGGAATCTCTTACTACTGGGATACTTTTCCAGCCTTCGTCGCCGAATGTCGGGCACGGCTTCAGGAGATCCTCGCTGACGCCGCCGCGCACTGAACAGCATCGTCGCCAGCCAGATCCGAGGGCACGAATCAGTGCCGGGGCGGCCGCCGCGTCGGCTGCGAAATTCGCTGTCCGGTCGCCGGAGCACGGTGATAGAAAGCCGGCGTGCACAGGATTCTCACGTTTTCTGATCATCTGCGGCTGATCGACGAACGGTCGGCCGCCTTCCGCGCTGCGGTCGCCGCGGCGCCCAGCCTCGACCTGCAGGTGCCGACCCATCCCGAGCTGACGCTGTTCGATCTCGTGCAACACGTGGGCATGGGCCGCCGCAAATCAGCGGCCATCGTCGCCGCAGGGCCCGCGGACGCGCCGCCGGAGAAGTCGGCTTGGGAGGGCGGCATGGGTGCGCCTCGGGAGCGCGAGGCTCTGCTGGCCTGGTGGACCGAGTCGGTCGAGCAGCTGACGAGCACGCTGCGCGAGGCCGGCCCGGACCGCGGTTGTTGGACGTGGTGGGATGACTCGCCGTCACCGCAGACCTCTGGGGCATGGGCGCGGCGCCAGGTTCCCGAGATCGCGGTGCACACCTACGACGCGCAGCTCACGGTGGGCGCCCCGCAGCCGTTGCCGGAGGAGGTGGCCCTCGACGGTTTCGACGACTGCCAGTTCACCCTCTGCGCGACGACGGTCGCCTGGCCACACGACCCCGCCGTCGTCGATTACCACGCCACCGAGGGCCGCTCCTGGCGCCTGCGGCTTTCCCAGGACGGCGCACAGGTCGCCCACCTCACGCCCGGTGCCGGCGAGGACCCCGGCACGGCCGACGCCTGTGCCCGGGGCACGGCCAGTGACCTGGTCCTGTTCTTCTACGGCCGCATACCGCTGGATTCGCTGAGGTTCGAAGGCGACCGCCGTATCTTCGATCAGCTCGCGGCCTGGGACCCGTCCGTGTGACGACCGGCGGCATGCGGCGAGGGAGCGGGCGGCGAGCGGCCTTCCGTCGGTCGCCAGGCCGGCCGGGGTTTGGCACAGCCGACGGCGCCACCCGGATTACGGGTGACGCCGTCGTCGCGTGTCAACGCGGTGTCAGCGGTGGCGTGGGAGATGACGCGTCCCGGACGAGCATCCGGGGTGCACCGGTGCCGTCGGCGGCGAGCGCGTACACGTCCCCGTCGCGGGCGTAGGCGACCGTCCGGTCGTCGAGCCAGATCGCCTGGTCGTCGACCCCCTGCGGTTCGGCGAGGTCCACCGAGCGCAGGGTGCGCAGGTCCAGCACGGCCAGGCGCCACGGGACCCGCCCCGGGGCCGGTTTCTTGTAGACGACCCTGGTCGCGTCCGGGGACAGCGACGGGCACTCCACCCCGGCGAGCACCGCCCGCGCCTCCCAGGCTGCGTAGTCGCCGCGCACGAGATACGTCTTGCCCCGCGTGGAAACCGTGGCGTAGAAGGTCGTGTCGTCGGCGGCGAACGTGACACCCCAGTAGTTGACGTCCGCCGCGTGGTGGCGCCCGCCGGTCAGGTAGAGGTGGATGTTCTCGATGTTCGTCACGACGTACCCGGTGCGGGTGTCCAGGATGCCGGTCCACGTGGAGAAGCCGCCCTGGTTGTAGGAGTCGCCGGTGACGAACACGGTCCAGGCGACCATCCGGCCGCTGGGCGAGACGCCGGCGCGGCTGGGGATCCCGGCCAGGTGCAGCCGCCGGGTCTCGCGCAGGTCGCGGTCGAGGATCACCGCGGTGGTCGTCGGCAGGCCGTTGGTGACGTCGGCGGTCAGGCAGACCGCCGTCGGCCAGGCGGCCGCGAACCGGTCGCAGCGCAGCCCCGACTGCTGTCGTGAGCCGCCCGGATCGGCTGGGGCGACCGAGGCGACCTGACCACCGCCGTCGCGGAAGTAGAGCTGCCCGCTGCGCAGGGATGTCGGCGGTACGGCCGGTGTCGGCGTGGCGGTGTGCGTCATGTAGACCGTGGCCGCCGTGCCCAGCAGGAGCGCGGCTGCCAACGCGAGCCACGCGCGCCTCATCGGAGCCCCCGCGCGGCGGCCAGGACGGCCGCGAGCAGGCCCGCCGCCATCACCAGCAGCGCGGCCCGGGGACCCCAGGCGGCCCAGAGCGCGCCGGCGGCCAGCGAGGAGACGAACCGGGCGGCCGCCTGCGCCGTCTGGACCATCGCGAGTCCGGTGGTGCGCGAGGAGTCCCGCAGCAGCGGCCCCGCCAGCGCCATCAGCACCCCGTCGGTGGACGCGTAGAACAGCCCGTGCAGCAGGAGCACCCCCACGACCATCGGCGCCGCGGCCGGCGTACCGGCGAGCAGGAGCGTGGCCGCGACCAGGGCGAGATGACCGCCCAGCAGGACCCGCGCCCGCCCGACGCGGTCGGCCAGGCGGCCGAGCGGCACCGCGAGCAGCAGGTAGACCGCGGCCGTGCCCAGCGGCAGGAGCGGGAAGTACCGCAGCGGCACCGCGCCGGAACGCTGCAGCAGCAGGTAGACGAAGAAGTCGCTCATCGTGAACGCGCCGAGCCCGGCGGCGACCGCGCACATCCGCCACAGCCGACGGTCGCGCAGGACCGTCCGCAGCGGCGGCGCCGGCGGGGTGGGACCCGGCCGGTCCCTGACGTAGAGCGCGAGCAGCACCACGCCGAAAGCCGCGACGCAGAAGCTGACCACGAACACGGCCCGGTACGTGCCGCCGGTGGCGGCGAGCACGGCGAACGCGGCCAGCGGGCCCAGGAGGGCACCCACGGTGTCCATGGCCCGGTGCACGCCGAACGCCAGCCCTTCGCCACCGGCCGGAGCCGACGCCGCGATGAGGGCGTCGCGCGGCGCGGTACGCAGGCCCTTGCCGGTGCGGTCGGCCACGATGGCTGCGGCCAGCGGCCCCAGCGCCGCCCCAGCGGCGAGCACACCGAGCTTGGCCAGGGCCGACAGCGCGTACCCGGCGGCGGCCACCGGTTTGTGCCGCCACCGGTCGGCGACCCGGGCCCCGGCCGGGCGCAGCAGCGCGGTGGCCCCGAAGGACAGGGCGTCGACGAAGCCGAGCTGCAGCGGCGTCAGGCCGAGGGTGAGCGCGAGGTAGAGCGGCAGCACGGCCGTGACCATCTCGGACGAGACGTCGGTGACGAGGCTGACCGCGCCCAGCGCGATGACGTTGGCCGGGACGGCGGAGAGCGCCCGCCGTCCCGGAGCCGGGGTGTCCCGGCGCAGTGTGATGTACATCAGTGGCAGGTGTAGGTGGGGCTGGTGTCCTTGACCGTGCCGTCGGTCCCGATCAGCTGCCAGGAGAACGTGCCGGCCGTGAACGACAGCTTGAGTACCCCGAACACGCCGGTCAGGCGCTTCTGGCTGTTGGGCTGCACGTTGTCGATCGAGTAGGGCGGGGCGCCGCCCATTCCGCCGAGGACCTCGACGATGCCGTTGGGATCGGCGGCCGCCGACGGGTTCTGCGGCCCGAACCGCTCGTAGTGGTGGTCGTGGCCGTTGAGCACCAGGTCGGCGCGCGCGTTGTAGAGCAGCTGCCATGCCTGGCGGCTGACCGGGTCGTTGCCGTGCTCACCTGAGCTGAACAGCGGATGGTGCCAGTACGCGGCGATGCAGCCCTTGGTGGTGGCCGCCAGGTCGTTCTGCAGCCAGGTCAGCTGGGCCGACGCGGTGAGGGTGTTGGAGTCCAGCGCGATGAAGTGCCAGTTGCCGTGGTCGTAGCTGTAGTAGGGCTTGCCCTGCGGGTAGGCGATCGAGCCGAAGTAGGACTGGTAGCCGACCATGGCACCGGCCGGATCGTAGGTCTCGTGGTTGCCGGGCGCCGGGCGGATCTTCGACTTGAACGCGCCCCAGGTCTTGTCGAAGTAGTTCTGGAAGTCCGACAGGCGTGCGTCGTCGTACTGGTTGTCCCCCATCGTGAGCACGAAGTCCGGGTTCATGGCAGTGACCAGGGCCGCGGTCTTCGGATGCTGGCAGGTGCTCGACGAGGCGGTGCACTGCTCGGCTATGTCGCCGGCGGCGGCCACGGTGAACGCGCCCCCGGGCGTGGGGCTGGGGCTGAGCGTCGGGCCGGCCGTGGGGCTGGCGGTCGGCGTGACGGTCAGCTTGTCCACGTTGGGTCCGCCGGTGCCGGCGACGGCGGTGGCGCGGACGGTGTGGGTACCGGCCGCCAGCGTCGTGGTGACCGTGTACGTCGTCCAGGTGTCCCAGTTCGCCGTCGGGGCGAAGGGGGCGCTCGCGGCGACGACGGCGCCGTCGACCGCGATGTCCATCGGCCGGTTCGCGGTGGTGCCGTTCGCGTATCGCAGGGTCAGCGCGACCGGACCGGCCACGGCTGTGGTCACCGTCCACTCGATCCGGCTGCCGCTGACGTTGGTGTAGTCGACGAACCCGCTGCCGGTGTAGCCGGTGTGGTTGACGGCCACGACCGCCTGCGACAGCGCGGCGTCCTCGGCCTGGTAGTCGGTGCCAGGACCCGGCGGCGAGCCGGGGCCGTAGACCTCCAGCTCCCAGAGCGAGTAGCCGTAGGGCGTGCCGCGCTGGGTGCCGTAGACCCGGACGTAGCGTGCGGTCGCGGCGAGTCCGGTGTGGTCGTCGGTCCCGCCGTTCTCGCCGGTCACCGCCTTGAGCGTGGTCCAGGTCGTGGCGTCGGCCGAGGTCTCCAGCCGGTATGCCGACGCGTACGCCGCTTCCCAGACGAGCCGGATGCGGGTGATCGGCGTGGCCGCGCCGAGGTCCACCCGGATCCACTGGGGATCGGACCCCTCGGCGCTGGCCCACCGGGTGGCGGTGTCGCCGTCAACGGCCTTCTCCGGCGCGTACGCCGAGGCTTCGACAGAAGACGCCGCTACCGGCCTGTTGCGGGAGAGCAGGACGTCGGCGGCCTCGGCGCGCTGGGCGAGGACGACGGTGGCCGCGGTCAGCAGAGCGGTTGCGGCAGCCGCCGCCGTGGTGAGGACATGTTTTCTGGACTGCACGGTGTGCTCCTCTGAGGGGAGATTCACCGGCCGGGGCAGTACACACTGAGCACGTCACGTCCGGTTCGGACGCCGCGCCAAGCCGCTTGGTGATGAGTCTCGATGTGCGCGGGGACGCTGTCAAGGTGTCAGGAAGACCGTTTACCAATCACGCCGACCGCCGGGCGGGCTTCTTGGCAGGTACCGTCTTCGACGCTATTGTTAGTCAACTTTCCTATCCATCGGACCGATTGAGGTGAGCGGATGAACCGTTCGCACATCGCCCTCGCAACCCTCGCCGTCGCCGTCGCCGGCGTTGCGACCCTTCTGGTCGTCCCGTCAGCGCAGGCCGCACCGGTATGGCAGCTGCGCTGGGCTCCCAGCGCCGGCACGGTCGGCCTCGGGGCCTTCGAGTCCATCGAGGACGACCGAGCAGACTCGCATACCGCGGCCCGGCCCCACATCAAGGTCGTCGGCAACGACTACCGGTTCGACATGCACATGGTCGACCGTGACACCGCCACGGACCGGCAGCGTCACGAGGTCACCGGCACCCGCACGTCCGCCTCGAGCTATCTGGAGTGGAACCTCGGCCAGACCTGGCGGGTGACCTACTCGATGTACATTCCCAGCTCGCTGAAGGCGACCACGTCCTTCACCCACATCATGCAGACCAAGCAGCCCGGCACCGGCACCTCCCCCATCACCGTCACCTCGCTGCGCCGGGTCGACGGCGTGCAGACCATCGAACACAAGGTCATCGCCGGAGACGTCCTCGTGGGCCGGACGAACCTCGAACCGCTGCACAACAAATGGATCGACGTCGAGTACGAGATCAAAATCGGTGACGGGACCGCCGGCTCCGTCCGCTGGGTGGTCCGCAGCGCCGGCACCACGATCATCGACGCCACCCGGACCGGAGTCGACACCTTCCTAGCCGACCGGGTCCGGCCGAAGTGGGGAATCTACCGTTCTCTCGGCGACACCTCCGGCTCACTGCAGGACACCTACCTGCTCCTGCGCGACATGAAGGCATATCAGCTCGTCAATGGTCCGACCCCGACACCGACCCCGACACCGACGGCTACGACGGCAAGCCCCAAGCCGACCCCCACGCCCTCAACCACCGCGACCGGCACGACGAGCTGGCGGGCCGGTGTCGCCTACGCCGTGGGAGCCCAGGTGACCTACGGCGGAATCTCCTACCGGTGCCTTCAGGCCCACACCTCCCAGATCGGCTGGGAGCCGCCCAACGTGCCGGCGCTCTGGCAACGGCTGTAGCGGACGGGAGGGGGCCCACACGGGCCCCCTCCGTCATGCCTCCTCCAGGGTCCGGATGGCCTCGGCGACCCGGCGGAGGGCGACGTGGACCCGCTCGCTCCAGCCGTCGTCGCCCAGCAGGATCAGCGTCTCGCCCCCGAGGAACGCCAGGCCGATGAGGGTGGCGAGGTCGGCGGCGGTGAACGGGCCGAGGGAGCCGAACCGCTCCTCGGCCTCGCGGGCTACCTCCTCCAGGATGTCCATCCAGCCTTGCAGCAGCGCGAGCACCCGCCGGGCGACCGCGTCGTCGGACCAGCCGGCGGCGACCATCTCCTGCAGCACCCGGACGTAGCCTGACGCCAGATCGTCGTCCAGGAAGTCGCATGCCTGCCCATAGCGCTTCCACAGGGGTACGGAAGCGGCGTACATCCGGCGCTGCCGCTCGACCAGGAGCTGGTTCTCGCGATCCAGCAGGGCCAGGACCATGCCCTGCTTCCCGCCGAAGTGATAGTGGATCTGGCTCAGCGGTACGCCGGCGCGGTCGGCCACCCTGCGGGTGGACAGGTTGGCATAGCCGCCGGAGAGCAGGCAGGCGCGGGCGGACTCCATGATCTTGGTCGTCGTATCGGCGGCCATCGAGTCTCCCATCAGACAACGTCTTGTTCGGTCGATCGACCGAATGATAGCTTCCTCTGAATTCGGTCGGTCGACCGAGCGAAAGGAAGGGAGAACCATGAGCCGGCGCATCCTGACACTCGGCTACGGAGTGGTCGCCTACCTCACGTTCCTCGGGGTCTTCTGCTACACGATCGGCTGGCTGGCCGACATCGGCGTGCCCAAGTCCATCGACGACGGCAGGACCGGCCCGGTCTGGGCGGCGATGCTGACCGACGCCGGCCTGCTGGGCCTGTTCGCAGTCCAGCACAGCGTGATGGCGCGGCCCTGGTTCAAGCGCTGGTGGACCCGCGCCGTGCCCCCGGCCGTCGAACGCAGCACCTATGTACTCACCGCCAGCCTCGTCATCGCGGCACTCATGTGGCAGTGGCGGCCGCTGCCCGATCCGGTGTGGGAGGTCTCGGCCGGCTGGGCGCAGGCACTGCTCTGGACGCTGTACGCCGCAGGCTGGGCCGTCCTCTGGTCCTCAGCACCTTCCTCATCGGGCACTTCGACCTGTTCGGGGTGCGCCAGGCGCTCGCGCGGGTCCGGCAGACCGCCTACGCCGAGCCGGGGTTCCGCCAGCCGCTGCTCTACCGCCTCGTCCGGCACCCGATCATGGTCGGCTTCCTCATCGCCTTCTGGGCGGCACCCCAGATGAGCGCCGGACGGCTGCTGTTCGCGGTCGCGGGCACCGGCTACATCCTGATCGCAGTCCGGTTCGAGGAGGCCGACCTGCGCCGCGAGCTCGGCGAGCCCTACCTGCGGTACGCCGAGCAGGTGCCCCGCTTCATCCCGAGCCCCCGGGCGCTGGCCGGTCGGCGCCGCGCGCCGCAGGACAGCGGCACCCGCTGAGACTGGAGGACCTGCCGATGCGGGCACGGGCGGCCGACGCCGAGGGCTTCATCGAACACGACGGCGTGCGGATCCACTATGAGGTGTTCGGCACGGGCGAGACGACCATCCTGCTCATGCCGACGTGGACCATCATCCACAAGCGCTTCTGGAAGGGGCAGATTCCCTACCTGGCCCGGCACCACCGCGTCGTCGCCTACGACGGGCCTGGCAACGGGCGCTCGGACCGGCCCCTCGATCCGCGCGCGTACGACCAGGACGCCCACACCGCGTACGCCCTGAAGGTGCTGGACGCCACCGGCACCGGTGCCGCCGTGCTGGTGGGCCTGTCCATGGCGGCGACCTGGGCGATCGACCTGGCCGCACACCATCCGGCCCGGGTCGGCGGCGTCGCGCTGATCGGCCCCACGGCACCCGTGCCCCCCGCCAGCATCGCCCGGGCACACACTCCGCCCATGGACGCCGAGCCGCCGACGATGCCGTCCTCGCGGGTGCCGGTGCTCGCGCCGGATCCGGACGAGCACTGGGCCAAGTACAACCGCGCCTACTGGCGGCAGCACTACGACGACTTCCTCTGGTTCTTCCTCGGCCAGTGCTTCCCGGAGCCGCACTCGACCAAGCAGATCGAGGACGGCGTCGGCTGGGGCCGCCAGACCAGCGCGGAGGTGCTGGTGGCCGCGAGCCACGGCACCTGGCCGGCGACGGCGGCGTTCACCGAGTGGTGCCGGCGCGTCACCTGCCCCGTCCTGCTGATCCACGGCGACGACGACCGCGTCAGCCCGGCCGGGCGCAGCCAGACCATCGCGGAGCTCACCGGCGGGCGGCTGGTCACCCTGCACGGCGGTGGCCACATCCCGCTCGCCCGCGACCCGGTGCAGGTGAACCTGCTCATCCAGGAGTTCGTCCAGCAGCTGGCACCGCGGACACCGGCGCCGCGCACCTGGACGCGGTGGAACCGGCGTACCAAGCGGGTGCTGTACCTCTCCTCCCCCATCGGCCTCGGCCACGCCCGCCGCGACGCCGCGATCGCAGCCGAACTGCGCCGCCTGCACCCGGACGTCGCCATCGACTGGCTCGCCCAGCACCCGGTGACCCGGGTGCTGGAGGACGCCGGGGAGCAGGTGCACCCCGCCAGCCGCTGGCTGGCCAACGAGTCCGCGCACATCGAAGGCGAAGCCGGCGAACACGACCTGCACTGCTTCGAGGCACTGCGCCGGATGGACGAGGTCCTCCTCGCCAATTTCATGGTCTTCCACGACGTCGTCCACGACGGCGCGTACGACCTGGTCGTCGGCGACGAGGCCTGGGAGGTCGACCACTTCCTGCACGAGAACCCCGAACTCAAACGGTTCGCGTACGCCTGGCTCACCGACTTCGTCGGCTACCTGCCGATGCCCGACGCCGGCCCGCGCGAGGCGCTGGTCGCCGCCGACTACAACGCCGAAATGATCGAGCACATCGCCCGCTACCCGCGCATCCGGGACCGGGCGATCTTCATCGGCGACCCCGAGGACGTCATCGAGGGCACGTTCGGCCCCGGCCTGCCGCGCATCCGCGACTGGACCCGGCAGCACTACGCCTTCGCCGGGTACGCCACCGGTTTCGACCCGGCCGCCGTCGCCGACCGCGCGGCCCTGCGCGCCGAACTGGGCTACCGGCCCGACGAACAGGTCTGCGTCGTGACGGTCGGCGGCTCAGGGGTCGGCGCGGCGCTGCTGCACCGGGTCGTGGACGCGTACGGGGCCGCGGCGCGGCGCGTGCCAGGGCTGCGAATGATCGTGATCACCGGTCCGCGCATCGATCCCGCCTCGATCCGCCCCGCACCCGGCCTGGACATCCGCCCCTACGTCCCCGATCTGCACCGGCACCTGGCCGCCTGCGATCTCGCCGTCGTCCAGGGCGGCCTGACCACCTGCATGGAGCTGACCGCCACCGGGCGGCCGTTCCTCTACATCCCGTTGCAGCACCACTTCGAGCAGAATCTCCACGTGCCGCACCGCCTGGACCGTTATCGCGCCGGGCGGCGGCTGGACTACCACGACCTCACGCCCGAGGTGCTCGCCGAGGCCATCGCCGCGGAGATCGGGCGGACGACGGCGTACCGGCCCGTGGCGACGGACGGGCCGCAGCGAGCGGCACGGCTGCTGGCCGAGTTGCTCTGACCGGCAGGCGTGCCGGGCAGAGGTGCGCGGGGCGGGCCTGGCCGAATGACCTCGCGGCGGAGAAGGGCGTGTCCGGCGCCGGTCGGCGCCGGACACGCCCGAGCGGTCAGCGATCGGGATCGGCCGGGGTAGGCAGTCCGTCCCTAGCGCTGCAGGGTCAGCACACCCGGCCGCCACGGCAGCAGGTTGTAGTCGCCTCCCGCGCTGGGGTTCTTGCCCTGGTACAGGAACTGCAGGTTGCACGGATCGATGGTCTTGGTCTGGTCGGGGTTGTTGCGGACCAGGTCACCATGGCTGATGTCGTTGGTCCAGGTCGCGCCGCTGTTGGCCTTGCCGGCGAACGGGTTGCTCTCCGTGGCGGCCTGCGGTGTCCACGAGCCGCTCAGGCTGCTGGAGGTGAACGAGCGGAAGTAGCGCCCCTGGCTCCCGATCGCCTCGACGATCATCAGGTACTGGTTCTGGCCCTGAACCTTGTAGACCTCGACGCCCTCGAACAGGTTGTTGGTCGAGTCAGTCATGATCGTCGTGTAGCTCGAGCCGAAGCTGCCCGGGAAGTTCCCGATCGGCATGCTGGACCGGTAGATCTTGCCGTTGTCCCCGGCGAAGAACAGGTACATGTTCTGGTCGTCGCCGATGAGGGTCTGGTCGATCACGCCGTACGGGGCGTCGGGCAGGCTGGCGGTGGACAGCGTCTGCGGCGAGGACCAGCCGTTGGCATTGGTCGGGTCGTTCGACGTCTTGTAGCTGAACGAGGTCGGCCCCCACTGGTACGCCAGCACCCAGATGTTCTTGGGGGCGAAGTAGAGCAGCGTGGGCGCCACCGTGCCCTGGCTCATGCCGTTCTGGCTGGCCGAGGCCATGTCCGACCAGTTCGTGAACAGGCCGAAGTTCATCGAGCTGTACGAACCTCCGCTGTTGACGTACGACCCGTAGACCAGGTGCTTGCCGTTGTAGACCACGTTGGTGAAGTCCTTGAGCGAGACCCACCCGTTCTGCGGGTTGGTCAGCGCGCCGGTCGAGGTCCAGCGGTACGTCGAGGGGAGCGTGCAGCCACCCGGGGGCGGCGAGGACGGCGGCGGCGCGGACGGGGACGGCGACGCGGGGCCGCCGAACTGGGTGCGCCACTGCTGGTTGGTCTGCCCGTGGCAGTCGTACAGCTGGATCTGCTGCCCGTTGGCGGTGCCCCACACGTCCAGGCACCGGCCGGACTGGACGCCGCTGATGGTGCCGTTGGCGTTGACGTTCCACTGCTGGTTGGTCTGCCCGTTGCAGTCGTAGATGATCACCGCGGTGCCGTTGGCGGTGCCCCGCCCGTTGGCGTCGAGGCACTTGCCGCCGTACACGGTCAGCTGCTTGCTGGCGGTGTACGTCCATCGCTGCTGGGTCTGCCCATTGCAGTCGTAGAGCTGCACCCGGGTGCCGTTGGTCTGCGTCGCGTTGGGCACGTCGATGCACCGGCCCGACTGCACGCCGACGATCGTGCCGGCGCCGCCCGGCGGCGGGCTGCTGCTCGGCGGGGTCGACGGGGCGACGGCGTTGAGAGCGTTGAGCACCGACGTGTAGGCGGACTTCTTGTTCCCGTTGCCGTCGAACAGCAGCGGGTTCTCGCTGGAGCGCCAGGAGTCGCTGTCGCGCACGCCCCACACGGTGATGCCGATGCAGCGCGGCACGTTCATGCACGCCTGGGTGAGCCCCGCGTACTGCGTCGTCGACGCGTTGGTCACGTCGACCTCGGTCAGCGCCACGTCCACGCCGAGCGCGGCGAAGCTGGACAGGGTGGTCTGGAAGTTGCCGGGCAGCGAGCTGCCGCCGGTGAAGTGGGTCTGCAGGCCGACGCAGTCGATGGGCACGCCCCGGGACTTGAAGTCCTGGATCATCCGGTACACGCCCTGCGTCTTGCCGTAGCTCCAGTTCTCGATGTTGTAGTCGTTGTAGCAGAGCTTGACCGACGGGTCGGCGGCACGCGCGGTGCGGAACGCCACCTCGATCCAGTCGTTGCCGGTGCCCTGCAGGTTCGACGAACGGCGGCTGCCGTCCTCGTTGAACGCCTCGTTGACCACGTCCCACGCGGCCAGCTTGCCCCGGTAGTGGGCCATCACACCGTTGATGTGATCGATCATCGCCTGGCGCAGCGTCGACCCGGACAGGCTCTGCATCCAGCCCGGCTGCTGGGCGTGCCAGGCCAGCGTGTGGCCGCGCACCTTCAACCCGCGCTGGGTCGCCCAGTTGTAGATCTGGTCACCGGAACTGAAGTTGAACTGACCCCGGTTCGGCTGGGTCGCGTCGGGCTTCATCTCGTTCTCAGCCGTGATCATGTTGAACTCACGGGCCGCGATCGTGCTGTACGTCGAGTTGCTGAGGCGGCCGGCCGCGATCGCCGTGCCGAAGTACCGGCCTGACTGTGCGGCTGCGGCACCCAGCGTGCTCTCGGCCGCTTCCGCCGACGGCATCATCACCGTGGCCGTGGCCACTGCCGCGACGCTGACCGCGCCGGCGACCAGCGCTCTGACGATGGGCGATCTCGTCCACCGGGTTCCGCCACGATGGACGGAGGGACTTGTGGCCACCTTGGCCTCCTTTTCTGGCGAGCGCCCGAGCCTTCCCTGGCGGAGCGACCGGACATCTCATCAACAGATTTATCAACGCGGATGCTGCCACCGGACCCTGTTTCAGGCAATGACTTTCGGCAAACTTCCGGAAACAAATCTTGCTCCACGGCGGTCGATACACCCTGGTAAATCAGGCTCGGGCACGTCGGCGGCACTGGCGGGTGCGACTGCCACCTGGAATGGCATCCCCGGAACTTTCGCGACTCGGCGACACCGGCCTTCATAACAGTTTTCGCGATGTCTCTCGACGGGTACATCACCGGTCCACACGACGGGCCGGACAACCCCGGCGGCGACGGCTTCATGCGGCTGGGCGCACCGTGGAGCAGGTGGACCACTGGGGCGGTGACCATCACGGAGTTCCGATCTTCGTACCCAGCCACCGCCCGCCGGGCCCGTCGGTCGCCGACTATCCGCTGGTCACGTATGTCAACGATGGGATCGTCAGCGCGATGGCACAGGCCAAGGCGGCCGCCGGCTGTTCGACGTGCTGCCGTCGCGCATCGAGCTGGAGATCGCCCGGGTGATCGACACACCGCAGGCCACGCACATCCGCTACCGCGTCCAGCGCTGACGATCCACCCCGGCACGTGTAGTCCGGTCCGGTGCCGGCGGACAGCCATCACTCCCTGTCGCGACCGGGCGGAGACGCTCGACGTGGTCCCCGCCTGGTCCCCTCGGCGCGACCCGGGCGTCTTGTGGCGGCTGCGGCTGCCCGTAGTCAAAGGCGGACATTTGATTGTCGAGGTACTACGGCTCGTAGCGCCGACGCGCCAGATGGACGATGACGTCGGCGCCGATCTCGACCACCTCAGGCAGGACCTGCATGATCCGTCTGTAAACCTGCTCCTGCTCGGAGATCGGCAGTACCAGGTACGCCGACACAGTAGAGAGGTGGCCGACGTAGTCCCGAGCACTCATCGTCAAACGCCGCTCGATCACGGACTGCTGAACATCGGCGAACCACGCGGACTGCCGGAGTTCCGTACCGGGCCACTGCATGTCGTGTTCCGGAGGCGTCCCGTCGGGAGACGGAACCTCGTCGCTCTCCAAGAACGGTGCTCTGGCCATGCGCACAGCCTCCTCCACCGCCGGTTCGGCTAAACGAATCGGTCCACCGAACGAGGCGAACACGCCGCCCGGCTCCAGCAGCGCGGCCATGCGCGACCACCGACCCTCCGGATTCGTCCAATGCAGTGCCGCTGCCGCATATACCAGCCCGTACCTCACGCCGGGTCGCAGTTCCTCGAACGCAGCCTGCACAGTCTGGACGTTTGCCGGGACGTGCTTGCGAAGCTCGGCGAGCATGTCCCCGTCAGGATCGGTCGCAGTGACGCTGACCCCCCTTTCAGCGAACAGGCGGGTCGCTTTGCCGGTCCCAGCGCCGATCTCAAGGGCGGCCTGAACCGGCCCACCTGCGTACGCCATCACCATGTCGAACAGCTCCGCGGGATACCCCGGCCGGAACCGTTCGTATGCTTCCGCCATCGCTCCGAAGCTCAGCGCACGACTAGACATGCCGGGCATCCTTGCAGGGCCGGCCCGAAACTGCTCAATCTTTTCGGGTGAACCAGCCTGAGCCGGTCCGGACGTGGCCAGCGAACCCTGACGCACCGACGCCCGCTCACCGGCACGTATGGCGAACTCGCCAATGTCATGCGCGCGCCCCTGGACCTACGCTGGCTCTGCCACCCGTACGACGGTGGAGCCGACGTCAACTTGCCCACTCGAGCAGCGCGATGAACTGAAGAGTAGCCTGACGCCGGTCGACGAGGAGCGTGCGGCGGTGTTACTGGCTACGCGGGAACTGCTGGACAGGTACCGCACCGCGCCCCATGCCGCGACGAGGCGATGGGAGTCGGCGATCGTCGACGTCATCCTCCGCCACGGGTCCTCATCCGACGCGCGGGCGCTGCTCGCGGCGTTCCTGGACGATCCCCGCGCACGCCGGCGCCTGGTGCCGGTATTCGCCCGGCACGGAGATCTGCCGACGGCCGAACGCCTGGTGGCGGTATGTGTGGACGCCGGACGCCTGCGCGAGGGGGTGCCGACCGAGGTGCTGCACGCGGTCGGCTACCTGGGCTACGAGCCCGCTGAGCGGATGCTGTGGGACCACGTCGAAGGCCCGTACGACGAGGCGATGAACGCGTGTCTGGGACTGCTGCACCTGCCGTGTCGTGATCTGCGAACCGACATCGCCCAGGCGCTGGAACGCCACTTCGGCGTGAATCTGTTCCCGGAGTTCCTGCCGGTGCTGGCGACGAAGACAGGCGACCCGTCCTGGCTGGACAAGCTCGTCACGTGGGGTGAAGGCGGGGCCTCGACAGACTGCAACGGTGGTCTCATTCTCGGCATCGCCTTGCACGGCGGCCGTGCCCGCACGGCGTTCACTCAGCTGCTGTGGAACCCGCGGTGGGAGGCCCACGGTCCAGGCACCGGCTCCGACTACTGGGCCTACGCAGGAGCCCGCGCACTGGGCCTGAGCATGGCAGAGCTGTACGCCGACCTGGTCGCCCGGCTGGAATCCGATGCCGACGTCGATGACAAGCGGCACTGCCTCAGCACGTTCACCGCGCTGCTGGGCTACTGGGCCAGCCGGCCCTGGCTCGGCCTGCGCAGCGCGCCTGATCCCGCCGAGACCTGCGATGCGCTCCTCGACCTGCTGTTCGCATGGTCCACGCCGCACCGGGACGACTCGCTGATCGGCCTGGCGGGCCAGGTCCTCGACTCCGACGACCGCGATCTCGCCCGCCTGCACGAGCTGGAGAACGAACTCCATGTCCGTGCGGTGCACGAGGTCGAGGTCCGGTCACTCATGTCTCGAGGCTGGAAGAACCGCGATCGCAACCGGCAATCGGCGAACCCCTGGCGTTCCAGGCGCGCAGCGCCGTAGTCATGCCTTTACGGAGGTCGCGGGCTCCGCTACGGTGACGGAGGTCGCCGGACAGCCGGTCAACGGCCTTTCCTCAGCTGCTGCGGCGGCCTACCGCCGCAGCATCGGCCTGGTGTTCCAGCGCTTCCACCTGCTGCCGACCCTCACCGCGCTCGACAACATCGCCGTGCCGGTCATGCCGCTGCGCACCGACTTCGACAAGCTCGCCCGCGCCCGGGAACTGCTCGACCTGGTCGGGCTCGCCGACAAGGCCACCGCGCTGCCCTCGCGACTGTCCGGTGGCCAGCAGCAGCGCGTCGCCATCGCCGGCGCACTGATCAACCGGCCCAGGCTGCTGCTCGCCGACGAGCCAACCGGCAGCCTCGACAGCCACAACGGCAGCGCCGTCATGGACCTGCTGCTGCGCCTGCGCACCGAACAGAACACCACGATCGTCGTCGCGACCCACGACACCGACATAGCCGCCCGGTGCGACCAGACCCTGCACCTCAAGGACGGCCGACTGACCAGCCTCCCCTGATACCACAATGGTCGAGCGCCGATGCCTCGGCACCGGTTGGCCGGTATCGCTTGCCGCCGGCGTGGTGCGGTCAGTGCCTGCGGAACATCACACGCCAGCCGATCCGGCAGCACCGACGTCACCGCGTCTTGGCGAATCAACAGCAGGGTGAGGCCCAGCGACCAGGCAACCCGCCAGCAGTACCGGTGAGGTCCACCCCAGGTGCGGTCCCTCGATGAGCACGCCCACGCCGGTGCACACCGCGACGGTGAGCAGTACCTGGCCGGGCAGGTCGAGCCGGCGGGCGCCACGACGAGCCGGCAGCCGCGGCGTCCGCTGGGGCCCGCAGCCCGGCGGCTGCGGGAGTCTTTGGTCCTTTCCGGACGGGACCGGCGGCACTGCCCCGCCACGGCCGGCGGCGGGATGCTCAAGGCGCCACCCCCGAAGAGAAAGGAATCCGGCGATGACCGCCCTGCTCGCCCCCCGCACCACCCCCAACGGCCACCAGCCCTTCGCGCGCCCGACCCCGCCGCCGGAGACCGGCCGCGCCCGCGCCACCCGGCTCGTCCTGGCCGGCCTGCGCATCGCGCTCGGCTGGGTCTTCCTGTGGGCGTTCCTCGACAAGCTGTTCGGCCTGGGCCACGAGACCAAGACCGAAGCCGCCTGGATCAACGGCGGCAAGCCGACCCTGGGCTTCCTCAAGTTCGGCACCGAAGGCCCGTTCGCCGGCCTCTACCAGGCCATCGCAGGCGCCACCTGGGCCGACTGGCTGTTCATGACCGGCCTGCTCGGCATCGGTGTCGCGCTGATCGCCGGCATCGGCCTCCGCGCCGCCGCCACCGCCGGAGGCCTGCTGCTGGTGCTGATGTGGACCGCGGTGCTGCCCCCGGCCAACAACCCGATCATCGACGACCACCTCGTCTACGCCGGACTGCTCGCCGTCCTGGCGCTGACCGACGCCGGCGACACCTTCGGGCTCGGCAAGGCCTGGGCCCGGACCGCGATCGTGCGGCGGATGCCCTTCCTGCGCTGACATCCCCCGCCGCCCGGGTGCGGCCGCCGACCCTCGCGGCGGCCGCACCCGGTAACGCCGCACCGCACTGCAACCGACACCACCACGGGCCCGAAGCCCCGGGCAGACCTGCGATCCGCTCGCGGCGACGTCACGTCACCCGGCGCGTACCGCGGTCACGACAACCGGAGCCAAGACCACGGGCACAGCAGCCGGCCACCGGCCCGCCGCAGGCGTGCTCAGACCGGCAATGTACCCCCTCATCCCCGGAGGTGACGACCATGGCGACCGTCTCCATCGACCACCTGACCAAGACCTTCCCCCACGCCACCCGGCCCGTCCTGGACCACGTCAGCCTGGAGGTCGCCGACGGGGAGTTCCTCGTCCTCGTCGGGCCGTCCGGCTGCGGCAAATCCACCCTGCTGCGGCTGATCGCCGGCCTCGAAGACCCCACCGACGGCACGATCAGCATCGACGGCGCCGTCGTCAACGACATCCCGCCCAAACTGCGCGACATCGCCATGGTCTTCCAGAACTACGCCCTCTACCCGCACATGACCGTCACCGAGAACCTCGGCTTCAGCCTGCGCATGTCCCGCACTCCCCACGACCTCGCCCGCGAGCAGGTCGACGAGGTCGCCCACGTGCTGGCCCTGCAGACGCTGCTCGACCGCAAACCCGCCGCGCTGTCCGGCGGGCAGCGCCAGCGGGTGGCCATGGGCCGGGCCATGGTGCGCCACCCGAAAGTGCTGCTCATGGACGAGCCGCTGTCGAACCTCGATGCCAAGCTGCGAGTGGCGATGCGCGGCGAGCTGATGCGCCTGCACCAGCGCGACGCCACCACCACCCTCTACGTCACCCACGACCAGGTCGAGGCCATGACCCTGGGCGACCGGATCGCGGTGCTGCACGACGGCCGCATCCAGCAGGTCGGCACCCCGCATGAGCTCTACCACCACCCGGTCAACGTTTTCGTCGCCGGGTTCATCGGCTCCCCGGCCATGAACCTCGCCCTCGGCCGGGTCGTGTCCGGCGAGCTGGGCCTGTCGGGCCTGCGGCTGGCCCTGGGCGAGCAGTGCTGGCCCGTACCGGAGACGCTCGCCGGCCGGCTGGACGGCGTGGACGCCACCGGCCACGACGTGGTCGTCGGGCTGCGCCCCGGTGCGCTCACCCTGGGCTCGGCCGCGCCCGGCCTTCCCCGGATAGAGGTCACGGCCGTCACCGTGGAGTCGCTGGGCGATGAGACCAACGTACTGTTCCTGCCTCCGTTCACCGTGCCTGACGTGGTCCGCGGCAGCGGCGACAGCGACATGACCGCCATGTGGACCGCACGCCTGGGCCCCGACACCGCTATCAGCGCGGGACAGACCGTCACTCTCGCCGTGGACCTGGCTCAGGCCTACGTCTTCGACGCCGCCACCGGCGCCGCGCTGCATGTCGGCACCGTGCCGCAGCCGGCCGCCTGAACGCCCCGGCCCGGTGCCGGCCACCTACCCGGCGGCCGGCACCGCCGCATCGGAGCGAGACGGGACCAACGTCCCGCCGGCGGGGACGTCCGCCTCATGACTGCAACGGCCGTGCGGAGAAGGCTCGAAGGTGAAGGCAACACCACGAAGGAAAGGAGAGCCGTCATGCGCGCCTGCGTGGTGACCGGCTTCGACGCCCCGCTGACCGTCGGCGACGTGCCGATCCCGCGGCCGGCCGACGGCCAGATCCTGGTCCGGGTCGAGGCCAGCGGGCTGTGCCACACCGACATCCACGCCGCCCGCGGCGACTGGCCGGTCAAGCCCGCGCTGCCGTTCATCCCCGGCCACGAGGGCGTCGGTATCGTCGAGCGCCTCGGCCGTGGCGTCACCGACGTCGTGGTAGGTGACCGGGTCGCCATGCCGTGGCTCGGTTACGCCTGCGGCACCTGCGAGTACTGCGTCAGCGGCCGGGAGACGCTGTGCCTGTCGCAGCGCAACACCGGCTACTCGATCGACGGCGGCCACGCCGAGTACGCCGTCGCATACGCCAGCCATGTCGTGAAGGTCCCCGACGGCGTCAGCCCGTTCGACGCCGCTCCGCTGACCTGCGCCGGAGTCACCACCTACAAGGCGATCAAGGTCGCGCAGGTGCGGCCTACGGAACGGGTGGCCGTCTTCGGCATCGGCGGGCTCGGCCACCTGGCCCAGCAGTACGCGCAGATCTTCGGCGGCGACGCCATCGCCGTCGACGTCACCGAGGACAAGCTCGCGCTGGCGCTCAAGCTCGGCGCCGCGCACACGGTCAACGCCGCCCGGACCGACCCCGTCGCCGCGATCCAGGACCTCGGCGGCGCCGACGTCGCCGTCGTGCTGGCAGCCGACCCGAAGGTGCTCGAACAGGCGCACGCCAGCCTGCGCCGCGGCGGACGGCTGGTCCTGGTGTCGCTGCCCAAGGACAACACCATGCGCCTGCCCGTGTTCGAGACGGTGCTCGGCGGCCTGACCGTCATCGGGTCGATCGTCGGCACCCGCGCCGACCTGGCCGAGGTGTTCGCCCTGCACGCCGCCGGACGCACCACGGTCCAGTACGAGATCCGCGACCTCGACGAGATCAACGACGCCGTCGACGACGTCCTGGCCGGGCGGGTCACCGCCCGCATCGTGTTCCAGGTCTGAACCGGGCACCGTGGGCGGGCCGCACAGCTGCGGCCCGCCCACGGTGCCGTATCGGGCTGCGGCACCACCGCGGCAGCCCCGAACCGCCGGTAACCCGGTAATCGGCGCAAGTCACGCCGAGACCGGGGATGATCGGGACAGACACCCGGCCTGCCGCAGGAGAGCATGATGACCGCTGCCGTGATGCTGACCCCTACCACCTTCCAGCAGGTCGTGGCGGCCGCGGTACGCGCCCCGTCGCTGCACAACAGCCAACCTTGGCGCTTTCGCATCCGCGGCGGATCGGTAGACGTCTGTGCCGATCCGGCCCGCCGGCTGCCGGTGGCCGATCCGACGGGCCGGGCCGTGCGGATCGCCTGCGGTGCCGCCGCGTTCAACGCCCGCCTGGCGCTGGCGGTCAACGGCCTGGCCGCGAACACCCACCTGCTGCCCGACCCCGCCGACCCCGAGCTGATGGCACGGCTCAGCCCGCACGCCGCCCGTCCGGCGACTGACACCGAGACGGCCCTGTACACCGCCATCGCCGAGCGCCGCAGCGTCCGGGAACCGTTCGGACCTGCTCCCGTACCGGTCCAAGCCCGGGTGCAGATAGTCCACGCCGCCCAGGCCGAAGGTGCGTGGGTGGAGCTCGTCACCGGACCGGCATCCATCGAAGTGATCTCCGAGATCGTGCGGGCGGCCCACGACGCCCTCACCGCCGACGAGGACTACCGGGCGGAGCTGCGCGCCTGGACCCGGCCCGACGACCGGTCAGACGACGGTGTACCCGCCGCGGCAGGTGGTCCGAGCCCGCAACCCGGCGACCTGCTACCCCGACGCGCCTTCGGTGACCGGCCACCCGTGCCCGGCATGGACTTCGATCCGGACCCGTTCGTCGTCGTGCTCGGCACCGCCGGCGACACCGCCGCCGAGCAGATCCAGGCCGGCCTGGCGCTGCAGCGGGTGCTGCTGACGATCACCGAGGCGGGCCTGGCCGCCTCGATGCTGTCCCAGCCCATCGAGGTCGACACCGAACGGCAGCGGCTGGCCGACGCGTTCGGCCGCGACGGCGTGCCGCAGATGGTGCTGCGGGTCGGGCAGGCCCCACCGGGGCGCTCCACCCCGCGCCGAGGCATCTCGCGGGTCGTCGACATGCGATAGGCCGGCTCGCGGTCAAGGCTTTGGTCCCGCCCGGACGATTCCACGGTGTCGACGACCACGGAGAACGAGCTGTTCGCAAGAGACTCGACTCACTACCGCCAGGCATCCTAGGAACATAGGGCTGGGGGTACGGGCGGACTTGGTGTGCAACGTCCATTCGACGATCTGTCAGAACACCAGCGCCGAACTGGTAGCCGTGCGAGCGGTCGGCTCATCTCCCGACCCGGCAGGCGGCTCTCGTCCGATGCCCTGACCCCCTCGAACTTCATTGAGCCGACATAACGTCCTGGCTCGCCCGTGAGGATGTACGCCTTCGCGCGCACCGCCGGTATGGCCACATCGGAGTCGAGGAGGTCGTCTACCGGTGCACAGCTGTCTATTGCCGACTGTCGCTAAGCTGCGCAACATGCCGTGGTGGAGATTGCCTCTGTCGGCAGAGCCGTACCGGTACGCGCTCTTTCTCGTGCTATCCGTTCCTCTCGCCGTGTGGGCCGTAGTGGACGGCGGCGAAGCGCAGCGCCTGGTCGCGACCGCCCTGTTGCGCAGGGAGCCGCGGCGGTCCAGGCTGTACGGGCTCGCCGCGGTGCCGATCGACGTGGTCGCGCTGGCCGTGACCGGGTACTGCTGGATCGGCGTGGTGGTGAACCTCGCGTACCCGACAAGACCATTGTTCGGCATGAGCGGCGAGTACCGCGACTCGTGGGGCGGCCCGACGCTCGCCGGCGCCTGGGCGGTACACGCGCTCGCCGGCATTGTCTTCCTGCTGATCGTGCCGTGGATCCTCCGCGCGTACGTGGCAGTGTGGCGCCGGGTGATGGGTGCCTGATGCCGGTCGGGTACCTGCTCACGGTGACACTCGTGTCGTGGGGCGTCACGTGTGCGCTGACCCGGTGGCGTCGACCCGGTTCGGTTTGCGCGATACCGGCCCTGCTCGTCAACGAGTTGCCCTTCATCTTCGGGTATGTCCTGATCGCTTCGACGGTGCTTGCCCTCAGCGAAGGTGACCTGGGCTCGGTGGCCGGGGCAGTCGGTGCCGGTGTCGCGCTGCTCGCGCTCGCCGGGCTGGGGGTGATCGTGGACCGGGCGACCCGCGCGCACGCGGCGCTGCACATGGACGGGCGGCCGCACCGGCCGTGGGCACGGATCCTGGCCGCACCCTTCGTCCGGGGCGCATGGAACGTGGTCCGGGTGCCCGACCGCACCTACGGCGACGGCTCGTCTCCAACGGCGCAGGCAGCCAGATCGCACCGTACGCTGGACGTGTACCACCGGCGCGACCGGCCGTCCGGCATGCCGGTCCTGCTGCTCCTACACGGTGGCGGCTTCCACTCCGGAAACAAACGGCGCGAGGCGCGGCCGCTGATCCGCTACCTCACGGCAACGTGCGGCATCGTCTGCGTCAGCGCAAACTACCGGCTGCAGCCGCAGGCGACCCTCGCCGAACAGGTGGCCGACGCCCACGCGGCAATCGCCTGGGTACGTTTGCACGCCGCCGAGTACGGCGGCAATCCGGAGGACCTGTTCATCGCGGGCAGCTCGGCCGGCGCATACCTCGCGATACGGGCGGTCGGTGAGAGCACAGACGCCATTGCGGGGCTCATCGGCCGCTACGGATACTACGGCGACCTCACGCTACGCGACGGCCCGCCGCTGCTGATCATCCATGGCCAGAACGACCTCGTGGTACCGGCGTCGCACGCGCGCGCGTTTGCCGAACGGTCACGAGCAGCGTCGCGCGCTCCAGTCCAGTACGCCGAGCTGCCCGGCGCACACCACGACTTCGACCTGTTCGAGTCAATCCGCTCAGCCGCGGTCAACCAGGCCGTCGCAGCGTTCATCGCCCAACAGATCCGGACCGTGTAGCACCGGCAACGATCCTCACACGCACGGCCACAAAGCGGGTCTACTGCCGTTCTCGTGGGTCAGGTTTCGTGATCGTCCGGGAGTGATGAGCAGAGGCCGCCGCGGCGGCGGTTAGCCATGGTGACGCCGCCGCGGTGGCGATCGGCAGACGCGCCCTCGGGCACCCGGTCCGGCGAGCGGTTCAGGGTCTGCGCCCTCGCGGCGCGAGGACTGACCCAGAGGCCTGGCCGGCTGGATTCTGATCATGGCGGGCATCAAGGTGCTGCGCGAGCTGTGAGCATCGCGGCGTCCAGCGCTGCCAGATGATCGGCGACGCGGCCGATCGTCAGGGCTCCACTGGCCGCGCCGGCCCACTCCGCCGCCGCCGGGAGCAGCGCCTGCCTGACCCGCTTCATGGTGTCCGGATCGCCGGCGGCGATGGCGGCACGGCCCAGCAGACACCACAGCGCTTCCGCGAGCGGATCCGCAGGGGGATCCGGCACGTCGGCGAGCCGGGCTGGGGGACGTACCCATGGCTCGTACGGCCCCCAGTCGTCATCGGTGGCCTCCAGCGGCTGTCCCCGGCGCAGCCGCATCCCGAGCAGCGCCAGCGGCAGCAGCCCGTCGCGCATACCCGGCATCGCGGCATCGTCCAGCCGGGCACCTGCCTGCCGGTAGAGAATCTCGGCCTGGTCGTCGCCGGCCAGGTCGGCCCGCAGCGCCCGATACCACTGGGTGAACACGGCGACCAGCGGCCGCTCATACCGGGCGGCCAGGTCGTCGGCGGCCTGCGCGTGCTGCTCGGCCCGGTCGAACGCGGCCACCGCGCAACTCGACTGCAGCCTGATCAGGTGACCGAGCACCTCCACGCTCGCCAGGTCGTGTCGGTTCGCCAGGTCGATCAGCTCGGCACCGATCCGGTCCCGGTCCGCCGATCCGCCGGTGCTCGCGAAGCTCTGCATGAACACGCCGTTCAACGCGAACGCCAGCAGCGCCGGGTCGTTGCCGGCGCGGGCGATCGCCTCGGCCTGCCGGGCACACTCCGCCGGCCGTGGATCACGGGTGCCCCGCGACTCGATCGCGATGGTGGCCAGCAGCCGGGCCCGGGCCGGGTCCCGGCCGACCGGCGGGAGGAGCGCGAGAGCCCGTTCGGCAGCGGCCACGATGCCGGCCGACAGCTGCGCGTCATCGGCACGGGGCCAGATGGCCGGCACGTCGTAGGCGCCGATCACCCGCGCGGTCAGCTCCGGATCGCCGAGCTGCTCGGCGGCCGCGACCGCTGCGGCCCGCTGCTCACGGGCCACCTCAAGACCGCCGGCGCCGGTGACCGCAAGGTTGCGCAACATGCCGACCGCCGACTCCAGCCGCATCCGGGCGCCGACGTCGACCCGTTCGTAGGCGGAGGCGACCCGGGTCAACACCTCGGCGGCCGGATCCGGCCGGCCGGGGGCCTCCAGGCCCGGCTCCTGCCGCAGGATGTCGATCTCCAGCGTGCGCAACGCCGGGCCGGGCTCCAGACCGAGGTGACCGGCGAGCAGCTCACGGGCCCGGCGCAGCATCGCGAGAGCATCACCCTGGCGACCCGACCGGTACAGCGCCAGAGCCAGCAGCGCCCACCCCTGCTCCCGCCATGGATGTGCGGTGACGTGTCCGTCCAGGTCCGCGACGGCCTGGCCGGCCTGCCCGAGGTCGAGGTGGGCTTGGGCACGCTGTTCGACGGCTTGCAGGCGCAACTCGGTCAGGCGGGACCGGTCGGCGCGCGGCCAGGCGGCGTCCGGGAAGTCCGCGTACGCGGGACCGCGCCACCAGGACAGCGCCTCGTCCAGCCGGGCCAGCGCCGTGGCCGGGTCCGCCGTGGCGGCCTCGGTCACGGCCTGCTCGAACCGCCAGGCGTCCACTTGATCGGGTGCGCACGCCAACGCGTACCCCAGGCCCTGGGTCACCAGCAGCGTGGCGGGTGCCCGCGGTGGGCGGTCCGGCTCGATGGCCTTGCGCAGCGCCGCCACGAACGTCCGCACCGCGGCCACCGCGCCCTCAGGCGGGGCAACCCACAGATCATCAACAAGATCATTCACGGGTACGGTCCGCCCACGCGCCACCAGGAGCCGACCCAGCACCGCACGGTGCATCGGACCTTTCAGCGCGACCGGTCGACGCTGCGGGTCCTCGGCGGTCATCGGGCCGAGAACGCCGAAATCGATCCGCCCGCCGTGCATGCCGCCACGCTATCGCGATTCCCCGGCTCAGACAGCCTGCAGCGTCTTGCCGACAGCCGTCCGGTCCGGCATCGCGGCGTGCGGCCTCGGGGTGTCCCGCCGGGCTTACAGCACCGTCGTCAGCACACCGCCGTCGACGCGTACCGCCGATCCGTTGATGGCGGACGCGAGCGGGCTGGCGAGGAACGTGACCGCGTTCGCGATCTCGTCAGGTTCGATGAATCGGGCGAGCAGGGTCGTCTGGTTGGCGCCGATGATCGCCGCCTTCATCTGCTCCTCGGGCAGAGACTGCGCGGCGGCCAGGGTCTTGACCGTCGCAGCGACGCCGTCGGAGTACGTCGGGCCGCCCAGCACCGAGTTGACGGTCACCGCGGTGCCCTTCGTGAGTTTCGCCAGGCCGTTGCCCACCGAGAGCATCGCCGTCTTGGACGTGCCGTAATGGATCATGTCGGCCGGGATGTCGACGCCTGACTCGCTGCTGACGAACACGATCCGGCCCCACCCTCGGTCGAGCATGGCCGGCATCAGCCGCCGTGCCAGCCGAACGCCGCTGAGCACGTTGACCTCGAAGTAGAGCCGCCAGTCGTCGTCCGAGATCTTCTCGAACGGCTTGAGTTCGAACAGCCCGACGTTGTTGATCAGGATGTCGACGCTCGGGATCTGCTCGCACAGCCGGTCGACGTCTTCGGTGACCGCGAAGTCTGCGGGCTGACCGCTGACCGATGCACCCGGCACCTCGCGCCGCAGCCTGTCGACGGCCCCGGTCAGCTTCTGCGGATCACGGCCGTTGAGGATCACGTCTGCACCCTCGGCAGCCAGCCCCTTCGCGGTCGCGTAACCGATGCCTTGGGTCGATCCGCTGATGAACGCGGTCTTGCCGGTGAGCTGCAGGTCCATTCGTCCTCCTCGTGAGCGCCGCCAGCCGGAGCCGGGGCTTCGCACCCTGCCGGAAGGTCCGGCAGCGGTCAGGTACGAGGTTGCCGCGAACGGATGAGCATTTGATGAGCAAATCGATGGAAAGGACTTTCGAGTACTCTGCGGCGCCGTTGAGGCCGGGGCGGTTGTCTGTTCGGCGGGACGCGCTGAGCCGCCGTCGTGGCGGGGTGTACAAGCCGTCCGGTTAGTGGATGTTCGACATCGCCCCGCACCCGGCTGCCGTAGCGCAGGCCCAGGTGGTGGACCTGCCCAGGTCCACCACCTCGGCGAGTCGTCAGTGCTCGGTCGCGGCGTGCAGGCGGCGCCAGTCGCGGCGCGCCAGCAGCGCCAGCAGCACCGCCGCGGCGGCGAACCCGGCCGAGACCAGCCACTCCGCCTCGCCCTCGCCGCTGTCCGGCTTGGCCTCGAAGAAGCGTTCGATCCAGTCGGGGATGAACAGCGTCAGCACGGCGAGCCCCGCGGCGACCGCGGCGAGCACACCCTCCAGCCACATGCGGATACGCGCCATCAAGGGGCTCCCTCGGGTCGGTGACAGCAGGAGCAGGGTAGCCGTCCCCCGCGACAGTGACGCTGACAAGTAGCAGACACCCGAAGGTCTATTCGGCTCTTTCCCTGCGTCGATACGTCGTCGAACATGGACGGGGCATCGGTCCGACCGCTACGGGGCAGGGGGTCGAGTCGTCATGACGGAGGCCGAACGGCCGCAGCACCATCCCGACCAGGTGGGGGCACAGGTCCTCGGGGTCGCGATGGCGCACACCGACTGGTTCCACGCGCTGGACCGCGGCGTCTACCTGGTCGCGGGCCGGCCCTCGCCCCGGCAACTGCGGGTGCCCGTCGGCGACGCGCAGCGGCTGCTGCGCCAGACCGCGCGGGTGGTGGCCGACGTGCCCGCGAAGGGCTCCGGCGACGTGGTGTGGACCGCCGGGGTCAGCGAGCTGCTGGTGCGTACCGGTGCCCTGGAGCTGACCTGCGAGTCCGGTGTGGTGACCGTCGGGGTGCCGGTCGCCTGCGACCAGCTGCGCAAGGGCGCCGTGGTCGGGGTCCCGTTCGCCGTGGGCAGCGAGAAGGCCCCCGCCGGCCTGGTGATGTCCACGCTGGCCCGCCCGAGCGGCCCGGCGGTCGTGGTGGCCGGGTGGGGCGAGGCGATCACCGCGTTCGCGTGGGAGGCGCTGGTGCACCTGGCGCAGTCGCTGTGCGCGGCGACCGGCGCCGACACCGCGGGCGACCCGCTGGTCCCCGGGGCGATCGGCGCGGCCCGCGACGTGCTGCTGCTGCAGCCGATGGCCCGCCACCGCGCGCCCGAACCCGTGAAGCGAGGCCACCGGTGACCGTCAGCTCCGACACCCTCGGCTCCTTCGGCGACCTGGCCAAGGCGCTGGGCATCGTCGAACCGGGCGGCGGTGCGAACGCGTCCTGGTTCACCGACCCGGTCGGCGGGTCCGGCAACCCGCACGGGCTGAGCGACCTGCTCGCCGACGACGACCAGCGCCGGGCGCTGCTCGGGTTCGTCGACGGCGTCCTCGGGCCGCCGGACCGGGCGGTGCGCGGCGGGCAGACCTGGGTGCCGCTGTTCGCCGAGACGGACCCGCACGTGACGGTCTTCGCCGTCGTCGAGGAGCTCGAGGGGTTCGTCCACCTCGGCGCGGGCCTGGAGCACGACACCAGCGACGGCACGCCGCGGGTCGCCACCCGGGTGCACGTGCCGATCTTCCGGTTCGCCCGCGGCGACGCCGACGCCCCGGCCGACGACACGCTGCCCGGCTGGCTGCTGCTCGGCCGGGCCGGCGGCCGGATCTCGGTCGGGGTCGAGGCGGTGTTCACCGACACCGCCCCGGCGGCCGGGGCCGCGTCGCTGGGCGGCCTGTCGCTGACCCTCGGCGTGCCCACGGCCGCCGGGGACGATCTGTCGGTCGCGGTCGAGCTGCGCGACCTGCAGCTGCCCGGCGCGCCGGCGCCCCGGACGTTCACGCTGGACGCGCACAGCCTCGACGAGCTCGGCTCCGACGTGTTCGAGCTGGTGGCGGGTCTGGTGCGGGCGCAGGCCGAGGCGCTGGACCTCAGCCGCCCCGAGCTGCGGGCGTTCGCGGCCGTGGCCGGGCTGGCCGGGATGCGGCAGGTCGACGACCTGCCGCCGCTGCCGCTGGCCGAGCTGCCCACCGCCGGGATCAGCGCGCTGGTCGGCTGGGTGGAGCAGGTGCTGGCCGCCGAACCGGCGCGCCGGGCCTGGCTGGGCCAGCTCGCGCTGCTGATCGACGGCACGGTCGACAGCGGCGGGCAGGCGGTGACCAAGGCGTTCGGGCCCGCGCGGTTCGCGCTCGGGGTGCGGGTGCAGCCCGGCACCGGCGGGCACCCGGTCCTGGTGCCCTGGGTGGAGCTGGCCCTGCAGACCCGGACGGGGGTACGCGCGCGGCTGGCCGCCGACGTGCTGCGCGCCGACACCGGCACCGGGGCGGTGACCGCGCTGCCCGACGCACGCCTGGAGGCGGTATTCGGCGCCGACGCGGGCGGCACGGCGCTGCTGCCGGGCACCGACCCGCACGTCGGCAGCCTGCACACCGGGGTGCGCCGGGACGCCACCGGCCGCCCCGCGTTCACGCTCACCCTGCAGGACGTGCGCGTCGGTGGGCGTACCCACCCGCTGCTGGACCTGTCCTCGCCGCAGGCCGCCGTCGAGGCCGCCGAGAGCGTCGTCGAGGGCGCGATCGCCGCGGCCGTCGCCGCACTCGGCCCGTTCGGCGCGGCGGTCAACCGGCTGCTGGGCCTGGACCCGCCGGCCGGGGTCACCGGCCTGGACGTGACCGGGCTGCTGGCCGACCCGCTGGCCGAGGTGCTGCGGTACTGGCGGGACCTGTCCGCCGCCCCGGCCGCGATCGCCGACGTGCTGGGCCACCTGCGCCACCTGCTCACCGGAGCCGCCGTCGCCGCCGTGCCCGGCGCGGGCACCGCGGCCGACCCGTGGCGGGTGCGGCTGGCCGCCGGGCTCGACCTGCGCCTGAGCCGCACCGGTGACGTGCTGCTGGCCGACCTTGCCGGGTCGGTGCGCACGCCGGTGCTCGGCGAGTTCGAGGCCGCCGCCACGGTCGGGCTGAGCCTGCTGCGGCTGGACCTGGCCGCCCGCACCGTCGTGTTCGCCGGGCAGGTGCACGGCACGCTGAGCCTGGCCCGCGCCGACGGGCAGCCCGCCCGGCTGCGGCTGGCCGGGCTGAGCCTGGAGGCCGAGCGGATCGCCGCGACGGTGAGCTGGGCCGCCGGGCGCGGGCTGCGCGGCGTGCTGGCCGCCGACGGGCTGGCCGTGGTGCTGGAGCGCGGGCAGGGGCTGCGGGTGCCGTTCTCGCTGCCCACCCTGGACGACGCGGGGCGGCTGACCCTGCCGGCGCCGGACTGGGACGCCGTCGAGCGGGTGCTCGCCGTGCTGCTGGCCGAGCTGCGGGTCCCGGCCGTGGACGCGGTCGTCGGGCTGCTGGGCTGGCACGGCGCCGGCGCGCGCCTGTCGCTGCGCGGGCTGCTGGGCGGCGACCCGCGCGCGGCGGTCGAGGCGTGGCTGGCCGACCTGGTGCTCGACTGCGGCCGGGTCCGGGCCGCGCTCGGCCCGGTGGCCGCGCTGCTGTCGGGGCTGCGCATCACCGCGCCGTACGGCAGCGGCACCGCGCGCAGCCCGTACCGGTGCCCCGTCGCGGGTGAGCCGAGGGCGCCGGGGCTGGCGGTGTGGCTGGATCCGGGGTGCGCCCCGGTGGCCGCGGTCGCCCCGGCGATCGGGCACCTCACCGCGGGGCTGGCCCCGGATGCCGCGACGGTGGTGGCGGTGCTGCGCGACGCGGCGTACAACCTGCCCGACGTCGCCGACCTGCTCGTCGGCCGCGACTCCCTGGCCACCGGGTTCGAGCTGCTGACGGCCCGCTGGGCGGGCACCGACGGCCTGGTCGGGATGCCCTCGGCGCTGCCCGACGGGGTCGCGGGCACCGTCCTGGCCGGACTGGGCTACGCCGAACTAGTCGCCTTCGGCGGCGCGGGCCTGCTCGTCGGCGAGGTCGCCGCGTCCCTGCCCGCCGCCGTGCTGCACGTGGGTTGCGAGCCGAGCTGGACCACCGACCGCCCCGCGGGCAGCGCGTTCGACCGCTCGGCCGCCGACCCGGGCGACCCGGCGACCGTGCCGGCCACCGGCGGTGGCACCTGGTTCGTGCGCCTGCCCACCCCGACGGCCGCCGCGATGGCCCGCCCGGACCGCGGCGGCGTCGGCGAGCAGGCGGCCCGCCTGGCCGCGGTGCTGGCCGGGCGCACGGCACCGGTGACGGTGGTCGCGTACGGGGCCTGCGGCGCGGCCGCGATCCGGGCCGCCGCCACGCTGACGGCGGTCACCGAGGTGATCACGGTCGGCACGCCCTGGTCGGCGGTGGCCGTGGACAGCCTGCGGACCGGGCTGGGCGGCGACGCGCTGCGGCTGCTGGGGCGGCTGCGCCGGGCCGAGACACCGAGCTGGCCCGAGATCATGATCGCGCACCAGCTGACGGCCGGGATGCAGGTCGCGGGGCTGATCGAGCGGTCGGCCGGGCCGGTCGACCTGCCGTCGGCCGCCGCCGAGACGCGCCGCACGGGACTGTCGGTGCGGGCCGTGTTCGGCGCGCTCGACGCCGAGACGCTCGCCTACGGGCTCGGCGCGTACGTCGCCGACGGCATCTCGGCCCGCCTGGAGGCCGCCGCGGCGGCCGAGTTCGCCGCCGGGCCGGTGACCGCCCTGCACGTCGGGGTGGACCTGCCCGTGATCGACCTGGACCTGGACCGGCTGCTGGTCGGGGTCGGCGCGACCGTCGAGCTGTGCCGCATCGGCCGCTCGGACGGCGGCGTGTCGGCGCAGCTGGTCCGCGGCGTGATCGTGGACGTGCACCTGGGCGTGCACGACGGCTGGCTGGTCGGCGGGCCCGGCACGGCCGGCGACCCCGAGGTGCGGTGGATGTCGGCACGGATCGAGGTGCCGCTGGACGGGCGCCCCGGGGACGCGGAGCTGGTGCTGCACGAGGCGCGCGGGCTCGGCATCGACCGGGAGCGGTGGGTGGTGCGCGCCGACCCGGCCGGGGCGGCGTTCGACGTCACCGCCGACCAGCTCACCGGGGCCGTGCCCGAGGTGCGGGTGCTGGTCGGCGAGGTGCTGGGCCGGCTGCGGGCCGCGTCGGCGGACCTGGGGGCGCTGCTGGGCCTGCTCGGTGTGATGCGCGCGGGCGGGCTGGACCCCGACGGCCTGGACCGGCTGCTGCACGACACCGCGGCGACGGTGCGGGCGGCGGTCGCCGCCGCGCCCGCCGAACTGGCCGCGCACCTGCGGGAGCTGATACCGGCGTGTACCGGGACCGGGGCCGCGCTGGCGTGGACGGTCGGCCCGGCCACGGTCGGCGGCGACCTGGCCATCGGTGGCCTGAACATCGGCTGGCGGCTGGCCGAGCCGGGCCTGCCGGTGATCGAGGCGACCGTCGCGATGACCGCGGCGGGCGCGACGGCGACGGCGTCGCTGGGCGAGCTCGACCCGCACACCGGCGGGCTGCGGCTGGTGGCCCGGACGGCACCGGCGGCCGCGGTCGAGGTGCAGTGGGGGGTGCCGAACGCGGCGGCGCGCACGGTCGCGCTGCTGCCCGGGCCGGACGCCGCCGGGCTGCGGGACCTGGCCGTGGTGCTGGTGCCCGCGGTCACCGGGCAGGCGGTGCTGACCGCGCTGCGCGCGGCGGTGTCGGCCGAGGCCCGCCCCGCCCTCGACGTGGCGCTGGACGCGGTCGGTCTGCTGACCGGCCCGGATCTGTACGGTGGCCGCGACGTCGTCGTGCCGGTGGGCCTGGTGGCCGACCCGGGCGGGTGGCTGCGGCAGGCGAGCGCCGGGTGGCGGACCAGCCCGGCCGCGAGCGCGGTCGCGCTGCTGGACGCGCTGGCGCCGCTGGTGGCGCCAGGTCGCGGGTCGGCGGCCGGGTGGCCGATCGCCGACGGGGTGACGGTGTCCTACCGGGTGGAGTCCGACCGGTTGCGGCTGCTGCTGGACGTGGCGCTGCGGACCGTGTCGGGCTCGACGGTGGTGACCGCGCACCTGGCCGGCGGGCTGCTGGTCGGCGGCGACGGGCTGCCGCAGCCGGTGGTGTCGGGCAGCGTCGACGTCGACGGGCGCGGGCTGCGGCTGTCGGTCGATCCGGGGGTACGGCTGGAGCTGCTGCGCCCGGCCCCGGCGGCGGCGCTGACGCTGTACCCGGACGGGCCCGGCCTCGGGCAGGCCCTGTCGGCGATCGGCGAGACGGTGCTGCCGCCGGTGCTCAACGCCCTGGCCGGGCACCGCACCGACGGCACCGCCTCGGTGCTGCGCGACGTCGGCCGGGCCGTGTACGACCTCGGCGGCGCCCTGGACCTGCGCGAGGGCACCGCGTTCACCGGCGCGCGGATCAGCGCGTTCGCCGCCGACCCGGCCGCGGCGCTGACCGCCCGGCTGCCGCAGCTGATCACCAGCGCGGTGGCGAGCCTGGCCGCCGCGCTGGACCCGGCGCACACCCTGGTCACCGTCACCGGTCCGGCCGGCAACGTGGTGACGCTGGGCTTCGGCACCGGGCAGCCGGTGCACCTGGTCCTCGACGCGAGCGGGCCGCTGCCCGCGGTCGAGCTGCGTGCCGACGTCGCGATCGTCGGGGTCGGGCATTTCGTCCTGGAGCGGCTGCGCCTGTCGGCCGCCGGGGTGGACGTGGCGGTCCGGCTCGGACCGGTCGTCGCCGACGTGGGCCCGTTCGCGCTGCGCCCGCTGCTGCTGGTGCGCGCCGGTTCGGCCGCGGGCGGCAGCCGCCTGGCCGGGCTGGGCCTGGCCCTGGACGACGCCGGGACGCGCAGCGTGCAGGTCCGGTGGGCGCTGGACGCGAGCGCGCCGACCCTGGCCGCGGTGACGGTGTCGACCGGCGGGGAGAGTGTCGGCGACGCCGCGCAGGCGGCGCTGTGGCTGCTGGCGCAGGCGGTGTCGCTGGCCGGCGGGGTCGCGGTGCAGCAGCTGCGTACGGTGCTGACGCCGCGCGCGATCGCCTGCCTGCGCGGGGTGGTGTTCACCGACGCCGACGGCTCGACGCAGATCGACCCGGGCCTGGCGCTGGACCTGCTGGCGCCCGACGCGCTGCTGGCCCGGCTCAAGCGGCTGGTGTGGAACGCCGCCGCCGGACCGGGGTTGACCCTCACCATCGACGGCGTGGTCACGGTCGGGATCACCGGCAGCGACCACGACGGCACCCGGTCGCTGGGCGTGAACGTCTCGCTGGCCGCCGGACGCCGGTTCACCATCGCCGACGGCGACACCAAGGTCGAGCTGGAGGTCGACGCGTCGTGGGTGCAGGCCGAGGTCGCCCCCGGCCTGACCGTGTACGTGCTGGCGGGCACGTCGGCGGCGACGCTGGAGATCGTCCCGGCGGTGTCGGTTTCGGGCCTGGGCCTGCGCTTCACCAAGACCAGCGGCCCGCTGCTGGCACTGGGCGGGGTGTCCCTGGACGCGATCGCCGTGCACGCCTACGGCGAGGCCTCCCCCGCGGGGATCGGCGGCGGCGTGCAGGTGGAGCTGGCCGGGCTGGCGATCTCCCCCGGCGGGTCCGGCGGCGGCAACAGCGTCGCCAACGGCATCCTGTCCGACGCGGGCGCCGCCGGCCAGGGCAGCCGCCCGGCGTTCTCGCCGTCGCTGGCCATCCAGCAGCGGCCCGGGCACAGCCTCGCGGTGTCGCTGCGGGCCGGGCCGCCGCCCGGACCGTGGTGGATCCTGGTGCAGCGCCAGCTCGGGCCGCTCTACCTGGAGCGGGTCGGGTTCGGCAGCGTCGAGGTCGACGGCGAGGTCCGCAGCATCTCGCTGCTGTTCGACGGCCGGGTGTCGATCTTCGGGTTGACCGCGGCGGTGGACCAGCTGTCGCTGACCTGGCTCGGCGGCGACGTGCTGGACCTGTCGCACTGGGCCGCGGACCTGATGGGCCTGGCCGTGTCGGCGGACCTGTCCGGGGTGTCGCTGTCGGGCGGCATGCTCAAGACGATCGGCCCGCCGCGCGATCCGCTGCCGCCCGGCGCCACGGCCACCGGCCCGGTGTCGTACGTCGGCATGCTGCTGGGCCGGTTCGGGGTGTACGGCCTGTCGGTGTTCGGCGGCTACACCGACGACGCGGGCAACCCGTCGTTCTTCGTGTTCGGGGCGCTCAACGGCCCGATCGGCGGCCCGCCGGCGTTCTTCCTCACCGGCATCGGCGGCGGCCTGGGCATCAACCGCGGCCTGCGCATCCCCGACGACGTGGCCCGGTTCGCGGAGTTCCCGTTCATCCAGGCGCTGGACCCGGCCGCCCGGCCGCCCGCCGACCCGATGGCGGAGCTGCGGCGGCTGACCGACTACTTCCCGGCCCAGCGCGGCAACTTCTGGTTCGCGGCCGGGATCAGCTTCAACTCGTTCAGCCTGGTCGACGGCATCGCGGTGGTGGCGGTGTCGTTCGGCGACGGGCTGGAGATCAACCTGATGGGGCTGGCGCGCATGGCGCTGCCCCGCCCGCAGGCGCCGCTGGTCTCGATCGAGCTGGGGCTGCTGGCCCGGTTCTCCACGCGCGAGGGCCTGTTCATCATCCGGGCCGCGCTGACCGACAACTCGTGGCTGCTGTACCCGGAGGTCCGGCTCACCGGCGGGTTCGCGTTCGCGACCTGGTGGAAGGGGCCGCTGTCGGGGCAGTTCGTGCTGACCCTGGGCGGCTACCACCCGGACTTCCACCGCGACGGCTACCCGGACGTGCCGCGGCTCGGGCTGATGTGGCGCATCTCCGACGCCATCGTGATCAAGGGCGGGGTGTACTTCGCGCTGACGTCCGAGGCGCTGATGGCGGGCGTGGACGTCGAGGTGAGCGCCGACTTCGGCTGGGCGTGGGCGCGGATCGCGTTCGGCGCGCACGGGATCGTCTACTTCGACCCGTTCTGGTTCGAGGTCATGGCGTACGCCCGCATCTCGGCCGGGATCGAGATCGACACCTGGCTCGGGACGATCAGCTTCAGCATCTCGCTGGGCGCCCGGATCAAGGTGTGGGGGCCGGACTTCTCCGGCGAGGCCACCCTCGAGGTCGGGCCGTGCAGCTTCACCGTCGGGTTCGGCAGCGAGCGCCGGGTCGAGCCCCGGACGCTGGCGTGGTCGGAGTTCGTCGCCAAGTACCTGGAGGACGCGGGTGGCGGGCGGGCGCGGGCGCTGTCGGCGATCACCGGGCAGGGCTCGCTGCCCGCGGCGACCGGCGGGGACCGGGCCGCGCCGACGCCTGACGGCAGCAGCGAGCGGCCCTTCGAGGTGTACGCCGAGTTCGAGCTGACCTTCGTCACCACCATCCCGATGTCCGCGATCGACGTCGGCCTGGCCTCGGGGCCGGTGCCGGTGCCGGTGACCCGCTCCGACGGTGCGGTGGTGCCGCTCGGCCTCAAGCCGATGAAGGCCGCCGACCTCAGCTCGGTGCTCGCCGTCCGGCTGGAGCAGCGCACGGCCGGCGGCTGGGCGCCGCTGCCCGCGCCGCTGCGCCAGATCGGCGCGAATCTGGCCGCCCCGGCGCCGACCGAGCGGGGCAGCAGCTACACCCGCGACGCGTACCCGATCGGCGCCTGGGGCCAGCCGGAGCTGAGCGGCCTGGACGCCGCGCCGCTGCCGCAGGGCGATGTGATCAACGCGGGCAACCAGGTGCGCCTGGTCGCCGAGGCGGTGTCGATGCACCGCGGGCCCGAGATCGACTACTACCGGGTGGAGGCGTCGCGCCGGCCGCTGCCGCTGCAGGCAGGTGGCCCGACCCGGGCGACGCTGCTCAGCGACGCCGCGTCGGTGACCTCCCCGGCCGTCACCGGCGTCGCGCAGGCGCTGGAGGCGGCGCAGGCGCAGCTGTTCGGGGCACCCGCGCCCACGGCGGCCGGGCTGCTGCCGACCGGGGCGCGCAGCGCCCTGGCGCGGGCGTCGTACCGGGGTGAGGTCGCCGCGCCGCCGCTGTTCGGCACCCTCGCCGACGGCCTGGCCGCCGCCAACGGCACCGACGCCACCGCGGCCCGCGTCGCGCCGCCCGCCGGGCCCGCGGTACGGATCGACCGGGCACCGGTCGTGGCCGGTTACCTCACCGCCGGGGCCGGGGCCGCCGCCCGCGCCGCGGCCACCACCGTCGCCGACCGCACCCTGCCGCGGCGCACCGCGCCGACGCTGGACGCGGCCCGGGTCCGGCTGGCCACGCAGCTGCCGGTCGAACTGCACCTGGCGGCCGCGCCAGCGGTGACCCGCGACGGCACCCTGGCCGCGGTCGAGGTGCCGCGAACGGTCGTGCCCGGCACCGCCCGCTCCTACCGCTACGGCACCAGCAGCCTGTCCCGCCTGGTCGGCGGCCTCACCTCGGCCGCACCAGCCGCCGCGCACAACGAGCTGCGTCGGGCCGCACCGGCTCCGGCCGGGCAGTTGCTCGGGTCCGGGGACGTGGTCGTCCTGACGTTCCCGGATGCGTCGACCGCGACCGGTGGCGGCGTGCTGACCGTCGACGGGCGGGCCCGGATCACCGTCCTGAACGGCGGCGGTGACGTGCTCGCCGACGTCGACGCGCACGGGCCGGTCCCGGTCGCGGCCACGGCGGCGCTGATCGCGGTGCAGGCCGACGGGACCACCGCCGTCGCGGAGGGCCTGGCCGGATGGCATGCCCGGTCGCGGATCTGTGCGCTGGGCGCGCACGCGGCGCTGGCCGCCGGATGTGTGCTCACCAGCGACGGCCTGCCCAACGGGCGGGGCATGCGCTGGAGCACCGCCGCCGACCTGCTCGACGGCGCCGCGTCGTCGCTGACCCGCTTCCCCGGCCCGGTCCGCACCGTCGCGGTGGTGGTGGAGGCCGCCGCCGCCGACCGGCTCGACGGCCTGGCCCTGGAGCTGACCGGCGCCCGCCGCGCCCGCGACGGCCGGGGCCAGACCCCGCCGACCGTGATCCACAACGGCGGGCAGTCGGTGCTGCTCTATCCCGTCGAGCCGGCACAGGGCCCGGTCGGGGTGCGGGTCCGCGCCGGCGGCGACTGGCAGGTCACCGGCGTGCTCGGCGGCGAGCGCGACCCCGCCGCCGTCGCCGCGATCCTGGTCCGCCAGGGCCTCGTCGCGGCGACCGCGCGCCTGCTCACCCCGGGCGGCGACGGCTGCCGGGTCACCTGGACCGCCCTCGACCAGCAGCAGGAGGTGCCGTATGACCGTCGGTGAGGGCAAGTTCGTGCTGTACTCGCGGATCGAGCCGCCGCTGCAGGCCGGTGACTACCGGTTCACCGCGAGCCAGAACCTGAGCACTTCCGGCCACGACGGCGACGACCTGCCCGCCGACGAGCTGCCCGTCGACGAGCTGCCGACGTACGTGACGGTCCGGTCCCCGCGGTACGCGCTGCCGCCCGACCAGGTGCTGTCGACCTATCCGCCCGCGGGCGGCGAGGGCTCCTACGGGTCGCGGCTGCCGCAGGTGGTGATCCGCCGCCGCACCCTGCCGTGGGAGCGGCTGGTGGAGACCGGGGTGCCCGCGTCGACGCCGTGGCTGGCGCTGGTGCTCATCGCCGAGGGCGAGGCCGAGCTGAAGCTGAACCAGCCCACCGCCCAGTGCGTGACCCCGGGCGTGCACCTGACCGGCAAGGCCGACGCGGAACTGGGCAACTACCTGCTCATCCGCAAGTCGATGGTGGACCGGATCTTCCCGACCCGCAGGGACGTGCCGCTGCTGGCGCACGCCCGCGAGGTCGACATCCACGACACCGAGCTGATGATGGGCGACGACGACGGGTTCCTGGCGGTCGTCATCGCCAACCGGCTGCCGCTGCCGGGCCGCGACGAGCACGGCGAGGCCGTACCGGTGAAGTATCTGGCCTGCCTGGTGAACCTGGAGGGCCAGTTCACGAAGCTGCTGCCGGAGGCGCCGCCGCCGCGCAGGTTCACCCTGTCGCCCGTCGCCGTGGCGGCGACCGCGGTCAGCGAGGCGGCCTGGGACCACCTGCGGATGGGCACCACCGCGACCGCCGCCCCCACGGGCGCGGCCGCGGTGGCCGAGACGCCGGTGTTCGGCACCGAGCCGACGCTGTTCCTCGGCTCCGGAACCGGTTCCGCTGCGGTCGCGCACCCGTCGACCGGGCCGGTCACCGCGACGCCGAGCGCCGCCGCGGCACCCTACAGCGCGTCGGCGACCTGGGGTCTGGCGTCGGCGGCACGCGCACACGCCGAGGTGTACGCCGAGATGGCCGCCCCGTTCGCGCACACCGCCGCCGAGATCGGGGTGAAGGTCCCCCTCGACCCGGCGCTGCGGTTCCCGGTGCTGCTGCACTGGAGCTTCACCTCCTACGGCGCCACCACCTTCCGCAGTCTGATGGAGGGCCTGGACTCGGGGCTGCTCGGCACGGTCGCCGACACCCCCGCCGAACCCGCCGGCCGGCCGCCGCTGGAGGTCGTCGAGACCGGCCACACCGGCCTGGCCCACCGGCTGCGCCGCGGCGACGAGGTCCGCTCCTGGTATCGCGGCCCGCTGGTGCCGCACCCCACCGCCGACCCGCCCGGCGGCCGCCTGCCGCTGGCGCACGCCGCCGACCAGCTGCGCATCGTCGTCCCCGACGGGCGCGAGGACATCTCGCTGGCCGCGGCGTTCGAGATCGGACGGCTGCTGGCCCTGGCCCGGCCGTCGATGGTCGCCGCGCTGATGCGCTGGCGCCAGGGCGGCTACCAGTACCACCGCCGCAGCACCGGCTGGGCGCAGCTCGCCCCGTTCCTGAGCAGCCTCGGCGTCGGCGGGGCCGTCGACGCCCGGATCGGGGCCGCGCTGGGCCGGGCGCTGGCCGGGGCGGTGGCGCAGCGGCCGCACGACTTCCTCGGCGACCCCCGCCCGCTGGTCGACGCCGGGCGGCCGCTGGTGCTCGACGCGGCACCGCACACGGTGCTCGCGGCCGGGTTCGGGCTGGCCGCCGGGATGCTCGGCGGCGACCCGGCGGCCGTGCTGGACCGGCTGCGCGAGCACCCGGTGCTCACCGCCGGCGACCAGGCGGTCGCGGCCACGGCGATCAGGACCGCGCTGGCCGACACGCTCGCCCTGCGCCGCGACGCCCTGATCGCTGACACCCTCAGTCCCCGCGTCGACACCCACCCGACAGAGGCGCCCCGATGAACCTGGACAAGCAGGCCCTGCTGACCGACCTGCCGCTGGCCCTGGCCGTGCAGCCGCCGGTGGTGCTGGCCGACACCGACGACGGCGACGGCGCCATCCCCGCCGAGCTGCGCGAATGGCTGGTGCGGCTGCGGCTGCTCGACGGGGTGCCGTTCGCGTACCTGGTCGCCGACAGCGAGCTGCTGCCACCGGAGTCGATCCGCTGGTTCTACGTGGACCGGCGCTGGACCGACGCGCTGGTGCAGGGCGCGCTGGCGGTCGGCACGGTCAACAGCGACGACCGCACCCAGCTCACCGCCCAGTACCCGGGGGTGCGCGACGAGCTGGACCAGGAGGAGCGCAACCTGCGGCGGCGCCAGGGCACCCGGCGCTACGCCGGGGCGGCCGGGCCGATCAGCGGGTTCCTGCTGCGCTCGCGGGCGGTGTCGGGCTGGCCCGCGCTGCACGTGCGGGCGTTCAGCGTCGAGCCGGAGGGCGGCGACACCGCCCGGATCCCCGAGGACGGGCCGGGCCGGATGCGGCTGCTGCGCCTGGAACGGCTCGCTCCGGCGGTGCTGCTGTGCCTGTTCGACGGGGTGCCGACGGTGGTGCACGTGGAGGAGCCCCGGCAGGGGGTGCAGTTCGGGTTCGACGCGACCGGCGAGGACGACCAGGTGCGGGCGACGCTGCGTCCCCGCGACGCGACCACGTTCGAGTACCTGTCCGGCCCGGCGGTGGACGTGCCGTTCCGGGCCGGGGCGCCGGGGGTGGTCGACATCCAGCAGCTGGAGCGCTCGCTCGCGACCCGGGTCGGCAGCGGTGCCGCCGACGGGCTGGACAGCTCCGAGTACGCGCTGCAGCTGGTCCGGTTCCCGTTCCGGCAGGTGTTCGGCGATCCGGCGCACACGCCGGTGACGCACGTGTTCCGGCCGACGATCTCGTACGAGACCATGGTGACCAGCGTGTTCCGGGTGGGTGGCTGATGGCGGCGATCGACCCGAGGCTGGCCGCCAAGGCGGTCTTCGACACCCGCTACGCCGACCTGGTCCGGTCCGGGGTGGACGCGGCCGGCATGCACACCTGGGACCCGCACCTGTCCCGGCGCACCCGCGTGCTCGTGCCCGTCGACGTGCAGGCCTATGTGGCCGTGCCCGGCGGGGAGCAGACCGTGCCGGTGACCGGCGGCCCCGACGATCCGGACCCGTTCGCCGCCGGCGCCGTCCGCCCCGACGGGGTTCACCTGCACTGGGCGCTGCCGGACGCGCTGCTGGCCGGGCGCAACGATCCAAAGACCCGCTCGCTGGTGCTGCCGCCGCTGCCGGACCGGTGGGTGGTGGTGCGGGCGCTGGCACCGCAGGGTGCCCGCCAGGTGCGGCTGCGCGGCTGGGTCATCGACGCCGCGACGGCAGCGGTGACGCCGCTGGAGTCGTACACCGGCACGCCCGGACCGGCCGGCGGGCGGGTGTACGAGCCGCTGGACGCGGCCGCGGGCGGCTCGCTGATGTGGACGGCGTCCTACACGGCCAGCGCCGACCGGTTCGCCTTCCACGACCCGCTGGCCGACCTGACCCCGGACCTGCACGCCGACCAGGCCGTGTACACGGTCGCGGGCTGGTGGAGCGACCTGGCCGCCGACCCGCTGGCCGGCGCGGCCGGGCCGGCGCGGCTGGACGCGGCGCTGGCCGCCCGGGGCTGGCGGCTGGTCCACGACGATGACGACACGGTGCTGACCGCCCCCGATCCGCGCCTGGCGCAGGTGCGCGAGGCCGCGGGCCTGACCGCCCCGGTCGACGACCCGCCGGCGAAGGTCGCCGCCGCCGACGGCGCGGCGCTGACCGGGCGCCTGGACGGCGTCGCGGTGCTCGGTTCGCTGCCCGTGTCGATGGTCGAGCAGGTCGTGGTGACCCCGGCGCTGCCCCGGTACGCGACCCTGCTGCACGGCTGCGTGCTCGGGGTGCCCGTGGCCGGGCCGCTGCCGGCCGCCGACGACCGGCCCGACCCGGCCGCGCTCGGCGTCGCGCTCGGGCAGGACCTCGACGACGTGGTGGCCGCGTTCGGCGCGGCCGTGCTCGGCCTGGACACCGCGCACCGGCGCGAGGCCGAGACGCTGGTCGCGGCGTTCACCAGCGGGCTGATCGAGCAGCTGGGCAGCCCGGACGGGCTCACCGACCTGGCCGAGCGCGAGCACGCCGACGGGTTCTGGGCGCTGCCGGGCACGCCGCTGCCCGGGGCGAAACCGGACCGGTTGCGCGGCGAGGACAGCGCCGCGGCGGGCCCGCTGACCGTGGGCCGCAAGGGCCGCGCCGCGCAGCCCTCGTCGCGGCTGGGCGCCAAACTCGACTGGCAGGTCAAGTCCGATGTGCTGCTCGGCGGGCGGGTGGACAGGCTGCGCTCGGCCCGCGCCGAGGAGGTGCGGCTGGTCACCGGTGCGCGGGAGAAGGCAGACGTGCGCGAGGTGGTGCGCCCGGCGCCGCGCTGGTTCCGGCCGCAGGCGCCGATGCTGGCGCTGCGCGGGGCCAGGCCCAGCCACCGGCACCACCACGACGGGGACTTCGACGACGGCGGGCGGCTGCGCTGCCGCTATCCGAGTGAGGCCGTCACCGCGATCGAGGGCGTGGTCACCGGCGCGGCCGTGGTGCCGTCGCTGGGCTCGGGTGCGGTGCCGGACGAGGTGCTGACCGTGGTGCGCGAGGCGGTGCTGCTCAACCCGTACGCGTACCGGTGGCTGGCCGAGGCGGGGGCGCCGCCGTCGGGCGGGGCGGGGCCGTACCGCACCCGCCTGGCCGCCGAGATGGTCCGGCTGTACGGCGCCGACGGCCGCTACGACGGCCTCAGCGGCCTCAACCTGCCCGCCGCGAGCGCCGCCGCACCGGTCTCCGGCACCTGGGCCTCGGCCCGGGACCAGGCCGTCGACCGGCAGATCGCGCAGGAACTGGCCCGGCACTCGCTGTACGTCGGCACGCCGCCGAGCCCCATCGCGATCACGACGTGGCGCCAGCCCTGGGTGCCGCTGTGGCTGGAATGGCAGGCCGTCGTCGACGGCAGCGACAGCGTGGCAGGCTGGGAGCTGTCCGACCTGGACCTGCGACCCGGCAGCGAACCGGCCATACCCGGCAACCCGGTGCGGCTGACCTGCACCGGGCGCTCGCCCATCGGCCAGGGTGCGGCCACGGCGCTGCGGGAGGGCATCCGGCGCTGGATCGAGGCCGAGCACCAGCGGGAGGCGACCGGCGGCCCGTCGGCCCTGTCCACCGCCGACGAGCTGGCCCTGCAGCGGCTGGGCGACCTGCTCGCCCCCATGGACCTGGTGTCGGCGTCGCTGGACGGCATCCGCGAGCGGCTGCTGGGCATCGACTACGTCGGGGTGGTGCGCCGGGGCACGACCGGCAAGCCGCAGGCCTCGGCGCTGCCGGTGCCGCTGTTCGGGGGCACGGTGCAGCTGGACAAGCTGCGGCTGGTGGACGCGTTCGGGCGGACGCTGGCGATCCCGGCCGAGGCGGTCGCCGCCACCGCGACCACCCTGGACCTGGCCGTGGACCTGCCCGGCGGGATGCGGCTGCGGCCCCGGCTGCAGCACAGCGCCCGCTGGCTGTTCCGGCTGGTCGACCCGGCCCAGCCCGCCGCCACCGCCCCCGGCGACCTGCACGAGGCGTACGTCGACCAGCTCGACCCGTCCGGTGGCGTGAACCCGGTCGCCGGGTTCCTGCTGCCCGACCACATCGACGAGGAGCTGGAGGCGTTCACCGTCGGCGGGCAGGCGCTCGGGCAGCTGGGCCACGACCCGGTGACCGGCGCGGTCACCTGGGAGCCCGCCCCGGGCCGGCCGCTGCCGCCCGACGCGGAGCCGCTGGCCGACCTGCCCGCGTCGGCACGGATCACCGGACAGATCGCCGCGGGGCTGGTCGTGGCCGACGCGCAGGCCCGCGCCCTGGTGCCCGCCCCGGCCGGCAGCGCGCTGACCGCGCTGCTGCGCGCCGTGGACACCACGCTGTGGACGGTCGACACGTATGCCGCGGTCGGCTCGCCGACGGTCGCGGGGCTGGTGGGACGGCCCATCGCGGTGGTGCGGGCGGTGCTGCGGCTGGACGCCCCCGACGACACGGCCGAGATCGAGGTGACCGAGCCCGGCGGTGCGGACGCCCGGCGGGCGGCGTTCGCGGCCCTGGCCGAGCAGCGGTTCGAGGTGAGCCTGGGCGAGCTGACCCGCACCGACGACGCGCTGCTGGGGTTCTACGTCGACGACGACTACTCGCGGCTGCACCTGGTCGACCGGGTCGTGGCCGCGCAGGCGCGCGAGAGCGGACGGCTGCGCGGCCACCTGGGGCTGCTCGGGGCGGTCACCACGCCCGGCCTCGATCCGCTGGCGCACCCGTACCTGGTGCCCGACGGGCAGATCACGATTCGTCCGGGGCAGACGGTGCGGCTGACGCTGCTGATGCTGCCGCTGGGCCGAGTGCACCTGACCTCCGGGGTGCTGCCCCGCAAGCACCTGTCCCTGTCCGACCACTGGGTGACGCCGGGCCTGCGGCGGCTGGTGCCGTCGGTGCGGGTCGGGCCGGTGCTGGTCGACCCGGCCGAGATCCGGCTGCCGCTGGTGAACCTGCTGGGCGACAAGCAGACGTTCACCCGGCGCACCGGCCCGCTGACCTGGCGCGACGACCCGATCGTCGCGGCGACGCAGACCGCGTACCTGCCCCGGTCGCCGCACGAGGCGCAGGAGGGCTGGATCCGGGTGACGCCCGAGGAGGAGGACCCCGCGTGAGCGAGCAGAGCCGGGAGGACCGCCGGGCGCGGCGCCGGGGGCTGGCGGCCCGCCGCGCTCAGTACAGCAGCGCGCGGCTGGGCGACTTCGACGCCGGGGCGCTGGCCGCGGCCATCGGCCGGCTGCTGGCCGGCCTGCCGCTGCCGGTCAGCCGGCACGTGCGCCGGTGGGTGCCGATCGGGCCGTCTGTGGCACGCTCCAGCGGCACCGCCAGCTACGTGCGCACCACCGGCCGGGTCCGCGACATCGCGGTCAGCCCCGACGGCACCCGCGTCTACGCGGGCACCGGCAAGGGCGGGCTCTGGTACAGCGACGACGCGGGCCAGCTCTGGCGGCCCGTCGGCGACGCCGCGGCCCGCTCGGCGGTGACCGGCGGCCCCAACTCGGCCAAGTCCTGCGGCAGCCTGCTGGTGGCCTTCGGCGCGACCGCGGCCGACGACTTCGTGATGGTGGGCACGGGCGAGTCGGGGTTCACCCGCCCCGCCCGGCCCGCCCTGGCCGGGCTGGGCGTGCTGGCCGCGCGCGGCCCGGCGGCCAGCACCGCCGCCGACCCGTGGGAGCCCGGGACCGGGCTGCCGGTGATGGAGGGCGTCAGCGCGTGGCGGATGGCCCGGCATCCCGCCGCCACGCCCGGCACCACCTCGGGCACCGCGCAGGACCGGGTGCTGGCCGCGACCACCGGCGGGCTGTTCCTGGGCACCCGGAGCACCTCGGGCGGCAGCGCCGGGTTCACCTGGGCGCTGGTGCCGTTCAGCGCCCCGTCCTACGCCAACACCCGCCCGATGGTCACCGACGTGCTGTGGCTGAGCACCTCCGATCCGTCCGGCAACGGCCGGATCGTGGTCGCGGTCGCCACCGGGGTGGAGACCCCGACGACCGAGGCGCCGCTGGGCAGCGGCGTGGCCTACAGCGACGACCTGGGTGTCTCGTTCCGCTGGGTGGGCGGGCTGGCGCCGTCGGCGACCCCGCCGGGCATCGCGGGCCGGATGAGCCTGGCCCACGCCGCCGACGGCCGCGTGTACGTCCTCGGCGACATCGTACGCAGCGCCACCGCCCCCAACGAGAACACCGTGTGGCGCATCCCGGACATGCGGGCGGCCTCCCCGGCCGCCGCCGTACTGAGCGGCACCCCGGAGGTCTGGCGGACCCACGACCACCGCAGCCAGCGCGACTACGACCAGGCCATCGCCGTCGACGTGGTGACCGCCACCGGCAACCCCGACGTCGACCGGATCTACCTGGGCGGCGCCTACGCCCAGATCCCGGTGACAACGTCGCCGGACACGCTGGTCTCGTCGCTGTGGTGCGTGGACGTGTCCGGCACGTCGCTGGTGCACGCCCCCGGCGTCTCCCCGCCCGCCGGTGGCGGGCGGCCCGCGGGGCTGATCGGCGACAACGTCCACGCCGACGTGCACTGCATCCGGCTGGCCACCGTCAACGGCGTACGGCAGGTGTGGGTCGGCTGCGACGGCGGGGTGTTCGTGTCGCCGCAGGCCGGGCGGGCCAACAGCTTCGGGCCGCGGGTGACCGGGCTGGCCGCGTTCGAGGTCAACTTCGTGACCGGGCATCCGACCAGCAGCCACTTCGGCATGGCCGGGGTGCAGGACAACGGGCGGCTGATGCGCGTGGGCGAGGTGGTGTGGGAGGACACGTTCGGCGGCGACGGCGGCGGCGTGCTGTTCCACCCGGTCCAGTCGCAGTACGTGCTGGCCCAGTACGTCAACGGGTCGTGGGAGTGCCGACCGCTCACCGGCTTCGTCGACCCGCTGGCCCGGACCGAGCGCACGCAGATCGCCAGCAACGACCGCGAGGACAGGGCCTCGGCGTTCTACTCCGGCCCGTCGGCGATCCGGCGGCAGGGCACGAGCACCGGGCGGATCGCGCTGGGCACCAACCGCGTGTGGCTGACCGACAACCTGTCGGCGCTGCCGAACAACACCTGGCGGGTGCTGCCGTTCCAGCCCGCCTCCCCGGCTCCCGTCGCCGATCCACGCCCCGGCGGCGCCGACACCATGACCGCGTTCGGCGTGCCCGGCGGCGGCACCCTCGGCCCGGTCACCGGCGGGATCGGACCGTTCGGACCCGTGCTCACCGTCAAGTGGGTGTCGGCCACCGAACTGCTGGCCCTGTTCGACAAGGGCGTGGTGCGCTGGACCCAGCACAGCTCCGGGCAGTGGAGCACCGACGTGCTGCTGACCCCCGCGCCGCTGCCGCCCCCACCGCCGGGGCCGCCGCAGCCGCGCCTGGACCTGTCGGTCACCACCCTCACCGACCTCGCGCCCATTCCGGAGACCTCCGACTTCTACCTGACCTGCACCGGCGACACGGCGACCACGCCGGGCGACACCTGCTACCGGTTCGACAACGCCACCCGCGCCTTCGTGCCCACCCAGCTGCGCCGCCAGCTGCCCGCCCCGGCCGGTGCCGCGATCGGGCCCCTCGACCCGGCGCAGGCCGTCGTCGTCGACCCCACCGACGCCAACCACGTGTACGTGGGCACCATCACCGGCGTCTGGCACGGCCAACGCAGCGGCGCCACCGTCAACTGGTTCCCGATGGTCAACGACCTGCCGCAGGCGGTCGTACAGGACCTCAGCATCTGGACCGGCAGCGCCCCCGACAGCCCGCGGCTGCTGCGCGCCGGGCTCCAGTCGCGCGGCGTGTGGGAGGTCGACCTGGCCGCCCCGCAGGAACCACCCCGCACCTACCTGCGCGTGCACTCCTTCGACAACCGCCGCCGGTTCCCGGTGCCGATGGCCAACCCGCGGGTCAGCCCGGTGCTTGCCCCGCTCACGGTCGTGGAGAGCCCCGACATCGTGGTACGGCCACAGGTGCCCGCCACCGCGCCCCGGTGGCAGTTCGGCACCGGGGCCATCACTGCCACCAGCAACTGGGGCGCCCGGCACGCCATCCCCGTCTACGAACTGTGGACGTTCCAGACCGCGTTCCGGTGGCACTTCCCGTCCGTCACCGCCGACGGCATCTGGACCGACGCGCTGGCCGACCTCATCGAGCTGCACCGGGTCCGCAACTCCCTGGGCACCGGCAAGCGCATCAACCGGGCCCTGTGGAACCTGGTCGTGGGCGGCACCCGGCTGACCACCGCCGGTGCCCTGAGCAGCGCCTCGGGCGATCCGCTCGCGGTGTACCGGGCACCGTGGCACTCCCCCGGCGCGATGAGCGCCGCCGCCACTGAACTGGACCTGATGGACCACGTGCACCCCACCCGGTCCATCGACCGGATCTGGCGCGTGTTCCGGGAGCCCAGCGTGGTCGACGTGCTGGTGCACCACCGCGACGCCCGGCCGCTGCCGGCCGGGGACGCCAAGGTGGTGCTGCTGATGCGGACCGCGCCGACCGCGGCGGCGCTGCTGGCCGCCGACGCGTCCGGGGTGCCCGGCTACATCGCCGCGGTGATCGGCGGCGGCACGCCCGCCGCACCGGCCGGGTGGCGGACGGTGCCCGCCAGCGGGACGGTGACGCATCCGCTCACGGTGGAGCTGAGCGCCCGGATGCCGCGGGCGGTGTCGATCGACGTGAACCTGTCGACCGAGCCGCTCAACGACTTCGCGGTGTTCCTCGCGGTGACGTTCTCGTCGGCCGATCAGGCCGCCGCGGCGCCGAGCCCGGCACTGCCCGCGGCCGGCAGCGTGGCCGACCTGGTGCAGCGCTGGCCATACGCGGCGATGCGCATCGTCCGCCTGGTCGACCGCCCGCCGGGCACCCCGTAGCCCGTTGTTACGGGGCGGAACGTGCCGCGAAGCTCCATGCCGATCTTGACTATCGACGTCAGTGCCGCTGAGGCACTTCGCGTTCGGCTTCCGACTCGGCCCATTCCGCCGGCTTGCATCCTGTACCAAGGTACAGGCTTACCGTGGGGTCATGGCTGACCAAACCTCACCACCGGCCTGGGTGCCGCAGGCCTGCACCCTGCCCACCGCCGAGCGGCCGTTCCGGCTTGCCGAGTTCGACGCGTTGTTCGCGCGTGCCACCGGGCCTGGCGATCGGGTGACCGACCGGCACCTGCGCCTGCTGCTGTCCGGCGGCCCCGACGTAGCCGCCGAGGTGATCGGCCTGGCCGCCCGGGAGAGCGAGTGCTGCTCGTTCTTCACGTTCACCGTCATCGTCGACGGACCCGGACGGCTGCGGCTGGACATCGAGGTGCCTGCCGTGCACGTCGACGTGCTCGACGCCATCGCCGAGCGCGCGACCGTCGTCGGCGGCGCCAGGTGAACGGTCCGCTGCGCAGCGGCGAGCTGGCCGAGGCGGCCGGGGTCAACCAGCAGACGCTGCGCTACTACGAACGCCGAGGCCTGCTGGCCGAACCGGTGCGCAGCCCCGGCGGCCACCGCCTCTACCCCGCCGAGGCGCTGACCGTCCTGCGGGTGATCAAGACCGCGCAGCGGCTCGGGTTCACCCTCGACGAGGTCGCCGAACTCGTCGACCTCGGCACCCACCGCCACGGCCGCCGCCGCGACGCCGGCCTGCAGAAACGCGCCGCCGACAAGCTGGCCGAGATCGAGACGAAGATCGCCGACCTGCAGACCATAGCCGCCGGCCTGCGCGCGGCCCTGGCCGCCGGCTGCGACGACCTGGCCACCTGCGCCACCACCGACTGCTGCCCCCTGCCCTTCGCCGACCGCGACCGCAAAGGACCCACCCCATGAGCCCGCTTCGCCGCCTGCTGCCCAGCAGCCTCACCGGACTTACCGGCCTGGCCTGCGCCCTTTGCTGCCTCATCCCGCTGCTGCTGGCCGCGGGGCTGCTCGGCGGTGCGGGCTGGGCGGTCCTCGGGCAGATCATGCCCGGCATCGCCCTGGCCCTGGCCGCGGTCACCGGCCTGGCTTGGTGGTGGGCCCACCGCCGCACCCACACCACCGGCTGCGCGGGCGGAGACTGCTCCTGCAGTACCGCCCGGTGAGCGATCTAGGCTTTCCGGCGTGACGATCATCCGCTCCATCATCCTGTTCGCGCTGGCCGCGCTCCTTGAGATCGGCGGGGCGTGGTTGATCTGGCAGGGCTGGCGCGAGCACCGCGGCCTGTGGTGGATCGCCGCCGGGGTGATGGCGCTGGGCGCGTACGGGTTCGTGGCCACGTTCCAGCCCGATGCGAACTTCGGCCGGATCCTGGCCGCCTACGGCGGGGTGTTCGTCGCCGGTTCCCTCGCGTGGGGCATGGTCGTCGACAAGTTCCGGCCCGACCGTTACGACGTCATCGGCGCTGGGATCTGCCTGGCTGGCGTCGCGGTCATCATGTATTCGCCACGCGGTTGAACTCCCGTAGCGGCGCCCACTCTGCTGAGGTTGGTGCGGGGTGGGCCCCGCCAGGCGAGGATCAGTGCGGCGGAGCTCAGCAACGCATTGAAATGCAGGCATGGTGTGCCGCCCGCCGGCCTCGACCGACACGCGGCACGTCCGGTCAGGGACTGCGCTGACGCTGGTCAGGCTTGCGGCAGCAGGTCGTCGACGAGGGCCTGGACGCGGTCGCGGATCTCATCGCGGATCGGGCGAACAGCGTCGATGCCCTGCCCGGCGGGGTCGTCGAGTTTCCAGTCCTCGTGTCGCTGGCCGGGGAAGTACGGGCAGACATCGCCGCAGCCCATGGTGATGACCACGCTGGAGGCCTCCGCGTCCTCGTACGTGAGGATCTTCGGGGTCTGGCCGGTGATGTCGATGCCGACCTCGGCCATCGCCGCCACCGCAACGGGGTTGATCTGGTCGGCGGGCGCGGAGCCGGCGGAGCGGACCTCGACGGCGTCGCCGGCGAGGTGGCGCAGCCAGCCTGCGGCCATCTGCGAGCGGCCGGCATTGTGCACGCACACGAACAGCACGCTGGGCTTCTTGTCGGTCATGCCATATCTCCTGCGTTGAGTTCTTCGATGAGGTGTCGCACTCGGACGTCGAGGTCGTCGCGGATGGCCCGGACGGTGGCCATCAGCGCTGCGCCACGCCCGCGGCCGCGAGTTCGGTCTCGACCGGGACAGGCCCGACGACCGGGACGGGCTTGTGCTGCGGGTAGAGCAGCGCGACCAGGGCGATGCCGACCAGGGCCCCGATGAGCTGCGCGCCGACGAACGCGGGCACCGAGGCCGGGGCGATGCCGGCGAAGGTGTCGGTGAACGCGCGGCCGATGGTCACGGCCGGATTGGCGAAGCTCGTCGAACTGGTGAACCAGTACGCGGCGCCGATGTAAGCGCCGACCGCCGGTGCGGCCAGGGCGCCGCGGCCGGTGCGTACCAGCGCGAAGATCAGCAGCAGGAGGCCGGCAGTGGCGACGGTTTCACCCAGCCACAGGTTGGCGTCGCTGCGGTCCTTGGTCGACATGCCCTGGGTGACGTCGAACATGGCGTTGGCCAGCACGGAGCCGGCGATCGCGCCGAGGGTCTGGACGGCGGTGTAGGCGGCGACGTCGGTGCCGGTCAGGGCGCCGGGTTCGCGGCGGCCGGTCCACCAGGCGGCGATGGTGACCACGGGGTTGAAGTGGGCTCCGGAGACCGGCCCGAGGATGAGAATCAGGACCGTCAGGGCGAACACGGTCGCGGTGGAGTTCTCCAGCAGTTGCAGGCCGATGTCGTTCGGCGACAGCGTGGTGGCCATGATGCCGGAGCCGACGACGGCGGTGACCAGCAGCATGGTGCCGAGGAACTCGGCGAGCAGGCGACGGGGCAGAGTGGTGGGCATCAGCACTCCCGGCGCTGGTCGGCGGCGGCGCGGGCGCGCGCGGCGAGTTCGGTGAGGTGGGCCGCAGCGGCTTCGAGGACGTCGGCGTCGAGGTGGTAGTAGGTGTAGCGGCCGTACGGTTCGGCCTTGACCACTCCCGCGTGGCGCAGCGCGCGCAGGTGGTTGGACACGTTGGGCTGGGTCAGGCCGAGGTCGTCGACGAGATGGCAGGTGCAGGCGGGGCCTGCGGCGAGGATGTCGACGATCGCGGCGCGGGCCGGGTCCGCGAGGAGCCGCACCACCTCCGCCGGAGCATCACTGGAAGCTGATATCACCACGTGGTTATGCAACTGCGCCGCAGGTCAGCTCGTCAACTTGGTGATCATGAACTTTTGGTGACGACCACCCGGCGAGGGCCGGGGCGGGTCAGGCTGTCGGTGCCCCGATGGCGAGCAGCGCTGACAGGGCGGCGAGCTTGGGCCGGTTGGCCCGGTACCAGACCCAGGTGCCGCGGCGGTCGGACTCGACCAGGCCCGCCTCGCGCAGCACCTTCAGGTGGTGCGAGATGGTCGGGCCGGTCAGGTCGAAGGCGGGAGTCAGATCGCAGACGCAGGCCTCTCCCCCGTCGGCGGAGGCGATCATCGACATCAGTTGCAGGCGCACCGGGTCGCCGAGGGCCTTGAACGAGGCGGCCAGGTCGGCGGCGGCCTCGGCGGGCACCGCGGCGGTGGCCAGCGGCGCGCAGCACACCTCGGGTTCGAGAACGGTGAGCGTCTGCTTCGGCATGCCCCTAGGTTGACAGATTTCGAAGCAGGCGGCAACGCAGGTTGTCGCACCTCACTCCACGCACCGCTATTATCGTTCATCGGCGATACACGATGATGTTGGAGGTTGTCATGAATGAGCTTCTGGACCGGCAGGTGGCGCAGCGGTACGCGTCCTGGTTCCGGGCCCTGGCCGACCCGACCCGGGTCCAGATCGCCGAACTGCTGGCCCGCCGCCGCGAGCCGATGAGCGTCGGACAGATCACCGCAGCGGTCGGCATGGCCCAGTCGACGATCTCCCAGCATCTGAAGATCCTGGCCGAGGTCAGGTTCGTGCTCGCCGAGTCGTCGGGCAACGCCAATCTCTACCGGATCAACGAGGCGTGCCTGCAGCGCTTCCCCACCGCCGCCGACGTGGTCATGGGACGGCCGGTCGCCGGCCCCGAGGAGACACCGTGCTGAGCATTCGACCGATGACGGCAGCCGACGCCGACGCCGTGCCGGCGCAGCACCGTGGCGGGCGCCACAACAGGCTGAGTTGACAGATCTCTAAGTAGGCGGCACTCTAAACACGTCGCTTAGAGAAACTTCGAAACAAGGAGCCGATCGTCATGCTCTCCCTGATCCGCCGCATCACCGCCGCCCACACCGCGCACGTCGTGGCCACCACCACCTTCTGTGAGGGCTGCGCCGAGCCGGTGTGCACCACCGCCTGCCGCGCCGAGGCCGCCCGCACCCGCGGCTACGAGCGCGCCGCGCTGGCCACCGTCCGCATCTGACCGCCCGCCCGCGCCTGAGTAAGAGGAGTACGACGATGAGCACGCAGGACACCCTTCCCACCGTGGTGATCGGCGCCGGGCCGGTCGGTCTGGCCGCCGCCGCGCACCTGGCCGAACGCGGCCTGGACTTCCTCGTCCTGGAAGCCGGGACCGGCCCGGCCTCCGCGATGGCCTCCTGGGGCCACGTCCGGGTGTTCAGCCCGTGGCGGTTCAACATCGACACCGCCGCCCGGCGACTGCTCGAAGCCGACGGCTGGATCGCCCCGAACCCCGACGGCCTCCCGCTCGGCGCGCAGATCGTCACCGACTACCTGGAGCCGCTGACCAAGCTGCCCGCCCTGGCCGGACGGGTCCGCTACGGGGCAAAGGTCGTCGCGATCAGCCGCGACGGCCTCGACCGCGTCCGCTCCACCGGCCGCGAGCAGGCCCCGTTCCTGATCCGCCTCGCCGACGGGCAGGAGCTGACCGCGGGGGCGGTCATCGACGCGTCCGGCACCTGGCCCACCCCGAACGTGCTCGGCGGCTCCGGCCTGCCCGCCCACGGCGAACCGGAGGCGGCGGCCTTCATCGACACTGCGCTGCCCGACGTGCTCGGCCGTGACCGCGACCGCTTCGCCGGCAGGCACACCCTCGTCGTCGGCGCCGGGCACTCCGCCGCCAACACCCTGCTCGCCCTCGCCCAGCTCGCCACCGAAGCACCCGGCACGCAGGTGAGCTGGGCGATCCGCACCGGCGCGGCCACCCGCACCTACGGCGGCGGCGACGCCGACGCCCTGCCCGCCCGCGGCGCGCTGGGCACCCGGGTCCGGGCGCTGGTCGAGTCCGGCGCCGTCACTCTGCACTCCGGGTTCTCGGTGCGTTCCATCGCCGTCGACGGCGAGCAGGTGACCGTGACCGCTCGCAGCGGCGCGCTGGTGACCGCCGACCGGATCGTGTCCGCCACCGGCTTCCGCCCCGACCACACCATGGCCGCCGAGCTGCGCCTGGACCTCGACCCGATCATGGGCTCCACCCGCGCCCTCGCGCCGCTGATCGACCCGAACCAGCACTCCTGCGGCACCGTGCCGCCGCATGGCGTCGACGAGCTCACCCAGCCCGAACCCGGCTACTACGCCATCGGCGCGAAGTCCTACGGCCGCGCCCCGACGTTCCTCATGGCCACCGGCTACGAGCAGGCCCGCTCCGTCGTCGCGGCCCTGGCCGGGGACTGGGCCGCCGCCCGCGACGTGCAGCTGGAGCTGCCCGAGACCGGTGTGTGCTCCAGCAGCGCGGCCCTGGGTGCAGACGACGACGCGTCCTGCTGCGGCGCGCCCGAACCGGCGGCACAGGCTGCGGTCTCCCGAGGGCTGGCCACCGGTGTCGCCGGCGGGCTGCTGACCTTGCCTGTCGTCCAGCCCGTCACCGAGGCGAGCAACGGCGGCGGATGCTGCGGCAGCTGACGTGACCGCCGCCGCGAACCGTGCCGCCGCCCCCGCCCGGGGCGGCGGCACGCCCGCAACCGGGCACCGTCTGATCGCCGTGCTGGCCGCGACCGCGACCGTCGGCTACGGAGTGCTGTACTACACGTTCTCCGTCGTCCTGCATCCGATCGCCGCGACCCTGCACACCAGCACCGCAGTGATCACCGGCGCCTACACCGCCAGCGTCCTGGTCGCCGCCGCAGCCGCGATCCCCGTGGGCCGCTATCTCGACCGCCGCAGCGCGCGCGGGCTCATGACCGGCGGCGCCGCACTGGGGTCCCTCGCCCTGGCCGGCCTGTCGCAGGCCACGCAGGTGTGGCAGGTGTACGCGGCGTTCACCCTCATCGGACTGGCCGCGGCCACCAGCCTCTACGAAGCCGCGTTCACCGTCGTCGTGCACCAACTCGGCCCGGACCGCCGCGCCGGCGCGGTGCTGGCCATCACGATCGTCGCCGGGTTCGCCTCCACCATCTTCATCCCCACCACCGGCTGGCTCACCGAACACCACGGCTGGCGTACCGCGCTGCTCGTCCTCGCCGCGCTGCACGCGGCTGTCACCATCACCGGCCACGCCGTCGCGATCCCCGCCGGCGCCCCTGATAAATCTGCGACACACACACCTGGCAGCCCGCACCCGGCCGACGTCCGAACGCTGCTCGACCGCGGATTCTGGCTGCTGACCATCTCATTCGTCACCCACGGCATCGCGACCTCGGCCGTCAGCGTCCACCTCGTCGGCTACCTCACCCACGCGGGCCACCCCGCGACCACCGCCGCCGCAATCGCCGGCATGCTCGGCGCGCTGTCGGTCACCGGCCGCATCGCCACCACCACCCTGGGCCGCCGCCACCCGATCACCACCACGACCGCAGCGGTGTTCGCGCTACAGGCAGCGGCCGCAGCCGCACTACCCCTGCTCGGCGGGACCGTCGCCGGTGCCGTGGCCTGCGTCGCGGTGTTCGGACTCGGATTCGGCGTCGGGACCATCGCCCGCCCCGCGATCATCGTCGACCGCTACGGCACCACCGCCTACGGCGCCATCTCCGGCACCCTCACCGTCCCCATCACCATCGCCAAGGCTGCCGCACCGCTGGCCGTGGCCGGCGCGACCGGGAGCATTCTCATGGCCGCCGTCGCACTGCTATGCCTGACCGCCGCATCAGCCCTGGCCGGCCTGCGGACCGCACCCCGACCGGCCGCTGTCAGCGACCTTACGGCACGCACATGATCAGCTTCGGTGCCAAGCATGGCCACGTACCGGTGCCCTGACACGTGTTCAGCATCACCAGCCGCGTAGCGCTCGCCGCCGCCGCGCTCCTCCTGCTCGGCACCGCCGACCTGCGCCGGCGTCAACTGCGCCGGTCACCGACCCGCGAACCCCACCCCGCTCTGCCCGCGCTCGCTGCTGCGGCAGAACACCTTTGCCACTGGATACGGGAATCCGAACTGGCCGATCTGCTCAGAGCGGTGGGCCGCCGACATCGGCGTTCCGGCCTACGCCATCGACGAGCAGACCGCCATCAAGGTCATCGACAGCTCCGTCGAGGTGATCTCCGAAGGGCGATGGACGAAGTTCGAATGACAGCCGCCGGCTCCCGTCACGTACCGGCTTGGGATGCGCGTTCAGGTGCTGACGGATTCTTCGTAGCTGCGACGGGCGGTGGGTGGAGGAAGTCCGCACCGTGCGTGTCCGACGCGCACGCACATCTGCGGGTGGCCGAGCCCCGGCAGCAGCCGGCGAAGGTCGTCGCGGGTGGCGCCGACTTCGGTGATGTCGCTGATGGGTGCGCTGCCCAGCCCGTCGACCTGAGCGGTGAGCAGGATGGCGGACAGTGCCTGACCAGCGTGCAGCCATGCTGCCGGGTTGTCTTCGTCGGTGTAGATCATGAGGTATCGGGCGCCGGCGTCGGTGTCGGGGCCCGGTCGCATCGTCTCCCCGCCGAACGGCGCGTAGTCGCGTACCGGAACGCGCCGCGGGGCGGCCCGTACGGCGGTGGCGGTGGGTACGCCGTCGCCGCTCCATGGCGGGCGGTGCGTCCAGTCGGCGAGTTCGGCGCGGTATTCGGGGTCGGACAGCTGCAGGGCTCCGGCACGCACGGCGGCCAGGGCCAGGACCGGGATCTGGTCGGCTGCGACCAGGTGGACGTGGGCTCCTTGCCGCTCGCCGGTGATGACCAGGGCGTGGCAGGCAGGTTCGGGTACCGGTTGGCTGGTGAACGGGCGCCGGTCGGTGCGTCGGTGCCTGATCGCGGCGCACTGCTGCAGCTCGTCCAGCCGGGGTTCGCGGGGGCCGACGATGGCCAGTTCGGCGAGCAGGTCCGGGTCGGCTGGGTCGGGTAGCAGCGTGACCTCGGTGTCGTGGCCGGTGGCGGCCAGTGCGACGCGGGCATGGTGCAGTGCCACGCCGCAGCTGATGGTGAGCATCCGGCCGTCGGGGTCGGCCCCGTGCAGCTGGCGGGTGCGGTCGGCGCGCAGAAGGAGTTTCCGGCCGGTGGTCTGCCAGTGCCATGGCTGGGTGTTGAAGACCGACGGGGCCGCCAGTGCGGTGCGGGCGGCGTCGCGCAGCGGTTGTGCCTGGTCGGTGTGTTCGGTTGCCATGTCTTCACTGTCTGCCCGCGGGTTCTGGAGGCTCAGATGCGGTCGGCCTGGAGTTCGTCGGCGCAGGTCCTGAGCTGGAGTGGGTCTTTGGTCACTATCCGGGCACGCCCGCACGAGTGGGCAATCCGGGCATGTTCGTGTGTTCCTGCTCGATGATCACGAGGTGGTCCGGCGTGGTCTGCGTGAGCTGCTGCCGCGGTCAGGGATCCGGCTGATCCGTCGGCGCCGACGACGACCTGCGGCGGGTGGCATGCTTCATCGCGACTCCTCGCGTGGGACCGCTGGTGGGCGGTGCAGGGTGCGCCAGGCAGCGGTGATCGCACCGGGCAGGACCGCGACCGCGGCGCAGAACGCCAGCTGAGACCCGTTGAGCGGCTGGGTGCCCAGCAGGGTCCGCAGTCCGGGTACGGCGACGGCGGCCAACTGCGCGGTTGCCGACAGGGCGACCGCGACCAGTAGGCCGAGGTTGGCCCAGCGGGTGCCGGGTGGGCGGGTGGCGCGGGAGGCCAGGGCGATGCCGAGCTGGGCCAGGCCGAGCACGACGAACACCATGGACTGCCAGGGCCAGCCCGCGGTATGGGCGTAGACGCCGGTGGCGAGAGTGACCCCGGTCAGCAGCGCCCCGATGGCCAGGATGCCGCGCAGCAGCCCGTCGCCGAGAACCTGCTCGTCGGGCGGGCGCGGCGGGCGGCGCAGCACGTCCGGCTCGGCGGGTTCGGCACCCAGGGCGACGCCGGGCAGCCCGTGGGTGAGCAGATTGATCCACAGGATCTGGCCGGGCAGCAGCGGGACGCCCAGGCCGAGCAGCGGACCGATGAGCATGACGGCGAGTTCTGCGGCGCCGCCGGCCAGTCCGTAGCGCAGGAAGCGGCGGATGTTGTCGTACACGCGGCGGCCTTCGGCCACGGCGTGTTCCAGGGTGGTGAGGTTGTCGTCGACGAGGACGAGGTCGGCGGCCTGGCGGGCGACCTCGGTGCCGCCGCCCATCGCCACGCCGATGTCGGCGCGGGTCAGCGCGGGCGCGTCGTTGACGCCATCGCCGGTCATCGCCACGACGTGGCCGTGCTGCTGCAGCTCGGTGACGATGTCGAGTTTCTGCTCGGGTTGGGTGCGGGCGTATACGTGGACCTGGTGGGCGAGGTCGGGGCGGTCGCCGGTGCCGATCGGGTCGCCGAGGGTCCAGATGCCGAGCTTGGCGGCGATGTGCGCGGCGGTGCCGGGGTGGTCACCGGTGATCAGCATGAGGCGGATGCCGGCGCGGGCGAACGCGGCTGCGGTGGCGGCTGCGGCGGGCCGAAGCGGGTCTTCGATGCCGACGACGCCCAGCGGCCGTAGTCGGGTCGGCGCGATGGGGTTGCCGGGTGTGTCGGTGTGCGCGGCGGCTACGGCCAGTACCCGCAGGCCAGCGGAGGTGAGGTCGGCCGCGGCCTGGCGGGCGGCGGCCACGTCGGGGTCGGCGGGGTCGACGACGGGTGCGGCCAGGACGGTTTCGGGTGCGCCCTTGCAGATGGTCAGGTACCGGTCGCCGTCGCGGTGCACGGTGGTCATCTGGCGGGTGGCCTGGTCGAACGGGTGTTCGGCGAGCCGGGGCGCGGCGGCTCGAGTGGCAGCGGGGTCCAGGCCGCAGCGTGCGGCGAAGGTGACCAGGGCGGCCTCGAGCGGGTCCCCGGCCGCGGTCCAGGCGGAGCGGTCGGTGTCGGGCGGCAGCACGGTGGCGTCGGAGCACAGCAGCCCGGTGCGGGCCAGTTCGGTCAGCGCGTCGGGGGCCGGGATCGGGACGCCGGCGATGGCGCCGCTGGGGGCGTAGCCGTCGCCGGTGATGTGTGCGTGTAGACCCGGTGTGACCGCCTGGCGGACGGTCATGCGGTTCTCGGTGAGGGTGCCGGTCTTGTCGGAGGCGACGACGGTGACCGAGCCCAGGGTCTCCACGGCGTGGAGGCTGCGTGGGATCGCCTGATGGCGGGCCATGCGGTGGGCGCCCTGCGCCAGGGCGAGGGTCACCACGGCCGGCAGCGATTCGGGCACGGCCGCGACGACGAGGCTGACCGCGGTCAGGGCCATGAGCAGCAGCGGACGCCCGGCCAGCAGGCCGATCGCGAATACGACCAGGCACAGCGCTACCGCGGTCGCGCCGATGATCCGGCTGAGGCGGGCCAGGCGCCGTTGCAGCGGCGTGGGGCCGCTGCTGGTCGTGGCGACGAGCTGCGCGATGCGTCCGAGCGCGCTGGCCGCGCCGGTACGCACCACAGTGCCGACCGCGCGGCCGGTGACCAGCACCGTTCCGGCGAACAGCTCATCTCCCGCCTCACGGGACACCGGCACGGACTCACCGGTCAGCGCCGCCTCGTCTGCCCGGCAGCGGTGCGCCTCACGCAGCAGCAGGTCAGCCGGGACCACGTCGCCGGCCTCGGTCCGGACGACGTCGCCGCGGACCAGACCGGCGGCGGGGATGACGGTCTCGGTTGCGTCGCGGATCACCCGCGCGGATGGGGCGGTCAGGCTGTCCAGTGCCGCGACCGCCCGGTCGGCGCGTACCTGCTGCGCCACACCGATCGCGGTGTTCAGGCACACGACCAGCACGATGATCGCGGTGTCGGCCCAGTCGCCGAGCACCGTCGTGACGGCGGCGGCGGCAAGCAGCAGCGACACCAGTGGGTCGGTCAGTTGTGCGACGATGCGGCGGCCCAGCCGCGGCGGGTGCGGTCGCGCCACTTCGTTGGGTCCTTCGGCGGCCAGCCTCGCGGCAGCCTCGGTGCGGCTGAGTCCTGCCGGGTATCCGCTGTCGAGGCGCGCGGTGTCGGTGACCGTCATTGTTTCACCGTCGCCTACGGCCGAGGTCGCGGGATAGGGCAGGTGTCCCCGGGGAGTGCGCCGCCTGGCTCCCCGGAGACGGGACCAACGTCCCGATCCGGACATCATGTGCTCGGCCGGTGTGGCGTGACCGGTGGCGTCGGCACCACCTGCGGGGCCGGGATGTCGCGCATAGCGTTCAGGGGTGTCCGGCGGGCACGATCACGACCGGGCAGCCGACGGCGTGCAGGCATTGCTGCGTAACCGATGGGACGGCCCGAGGGCCGCTGTGGGCGCCGAGCACGAACGACGGCGACCGCGTCGGCGGGAAGGTTCAGGGCCTGGCCGAGGATCGAGTCGGTGATCTCCTGGCGGATGTCGGCGTCGGCTCGCCGGAAGACGGCCAGCAGGTCACGCCGGCTGACGATGCCGATCATGCGGCCCAGCCGGGCCGGAAGGGCTGGGCGGTCGTGCTCGGCACCGACGGCGACCTGCCCGACGACCGGGCCCGGGCGGGCCAGGTGGCGCGTGAGCTGCTTGCCGATTCGGCCAGGGCGGGGTTGATCGCGTCGATACCTGCCCAGCCGGCCGTAGTTCCTCTGGCGCGGGACCGCCTACGCCTGATGCTGGGCACGTCGGGTTCTCCTCAGCTGGTGGTGTTCGTGCGCCCGCTGCGGACACCGGTCGCCTCATCCGAGGCCGGCTCGTGCCCGGTGTGGCAGGACCTCACCGCTGCGGCCGCCGTGTGACGCGGCAGGTCGTCGGCCATGCCCGCCGCCCGAGCGCGGCGTGGCTCAGGTGGTGTGGACGACCGCGACGGGGCCGTGGGCGTGCTCGACGAGGGCATGGCTGACCGAGCCCAGCAGCATGCCGGTGAAGCCGCCGCGGCCGCGCGACCCGACGACCGTCAACCCGGCGTCCTTGCCGGCGTCGATGAGGGCATGTTCGGCGTTGAGGCTGTGCACGGTCCGTAGTTCGACTGCCAGTTCCGCGTGCTCGGCGCGCCACGGCGTGATCGCGTCGGCGAGCAGCTGCTCGGCCTCTGCGCGTGCGGCTTCGACCGGGTCCACGGCAGGTTCGTCGCCGCGGTACCAGGGGGCCTGCCAGTGGACGTTGACGAGGATCAGGGTGGTGTGGCGCAGTAGCGCCTCGCGCGCGGCGAACGTCAGCGCCGCTTGTGCGGTCGGGGATCCGTCGTAGCCGACCATGACAGGCCCGCTGAGCGTCGCGGCGGATCCGCTGCCGTCGGCGTCGGCGCCGGTGGGCCGGAAGACGACGACCGCGGTGTGGGCGTGGGCCGCGACCTGGGATGACACCGAGCCGAGCAGCAGGCCGGTGAAGCCGCCGGCGCCCCGGCTGCCCACGACGAGCAGCGCCGCCCGGCGGGACTCCTCGATCAGGACAGGTGCTCCGGCGCCGGCCTTCAGATGGGAACGCACTTCCAGGTCGGGAAACTGCTCGCGGACCTGCGCGGTGACACCGACTAGGGCCTCTTCGGCGGCCTGCCGAGCGGCGCCTTGATCGGCTGCCAGGTACTCCCCGCCCAACCAGGGTGGGCTGAAGCCGTACAGGGCGCTCTGGTAACCGCAGACCAGTTCCAGTGGCGCGCTGCGCTCACGGGCACGCCGGGCGGCGTAGTGGGCGGCGAACATGCCGCATTCGGAGCCGTCCACCCCGGCGATCACCGGATGGTCGCGTCCAGCGGCGCGCGGTTGGGCGGCGTCAGGGTCCATGTGTCCACGATGCCGCCCGACCGGTGCGTCAGGCGCCCGAATCGGAGATCCGGCTGCCGTGTCCGGGTTGCCCTCTGGCAGAGGCAGGCCGCGGGACTCGAGGAAGCCGCGCGCTCCGTCCAGGCGCGGTCGGCCGTCGACGTGTGCGCCGTAGTCGGCTTCGGCGTCGAACGGTCTCGCGTCAGGCCCGGCATGGGCCAGCAGGGCCGCGTCGAATGCCTGTTTCCAGGCTGCGGCGTGCAAGCTCGCGGTGTCGGTCAGCACACCGTCGAGGTCGAAGAGGACCGCGTCGATCCGGTCGGCCCGCAGCGTTCCGGCGGCGACGGGTCGCGCCGCAGGCGTGGCGGTGGTCACGGCGGGTCGAGCATCTGCGCGGCTGGGCGGCGTGGGCTCTGAGCCGGACGCCCGGGCGGCGGGTGTCCGACACGGACCAGGATCTGCGGCTGTCCCGGCCCCGATATCAGCCGCAGCAACTTCGCCCGCAGGTCGGGGAACTCGATGACGTCGCTGAACGGCGACGATCCGAGCCCGGCGGCGGTCGCGGTCAGCAAGACCGCCGACAGCGCCTCACCGGCACGCAGCCGGTCGGTGAGCGTGTCGGCGTCAGTGAACAGCAGCCCGTACACGGCGCCGACGTCGTGTTCGGGCCCGGCGGAGTACCCGGAGCTGAAGTATGTGAAGTCCCGGACCGGCACCCGGCGTTCGGATGCGGTCACCGCGGTGACCGCGGGAACGCCGTCGCCCGCCTCGGCGGGCCGGTTCGTCCACCGCAGCAGTTCCTCCTGGTACGCGGGTTCGGTGGCCTGCCGTACGGCGGCCTCACCGGCCACCTGCCGTAGGACGGTCAGGTGGTCGGCGGTCAGCGGCTGCAGGTGTGCGCCGTGCTGCTCGGCGGCGGCTATCAGGGTGCTGACGGTGGCGCTGCTGACCGGTTCGGCGGTGAAAGCGCGGCGGTCGGTGCGGCGGCGGGCCATCGCCCGATACAGGTTCAGCTGCGTGTCGTGGGCGGCGGCTTCCCGAACGGTGACGACCGCCAGCGGACCGTTGATCGTCTCTGCGCGCCGGCGCTGCACGTCGGGGATCAGGCCGTTTGCTGACAGCGCGACGCAGGCGTGGTGCAGGGCGCAGCCGCAGCTGATCATCAGTTGGCGGCCGTCTGGATCCGTGGCCAGCCGCCGATGCTCGTCGGCGAACAGCTGAAGGCTTTCGGTGCTGGTCCGCCAGATCCACGGCTGGGTGTTGAAGACCGACGGCGCGGCCAGCGCATCGCGTGCCGCCTCGATCAGGGCACCTCGAAGTTGCAGCCCTGTGATGTTCATGCTTTCACGGTATGCCGCCCGAAGCCCTGTTCAGGGGCGGTCCTCGCAGGTCAGGACATATCGCCGCACGGACCACGAGGATGGCGGACAATGAGGATCACGACGAAGGTGGGTTTGCAGACGGCGGACCTGCCGGTACGGCAGGTCATGAGCCAGCCGCCGTGCTGCGCGCACACGTCCAGCGTCCTAGAGCAAGCGCTGGCCGGGATGGGCCGCGAGCGGCTGCGGCATCTGGTCGCCGTAGACGACGCCGGCCGCTGCGCAGGGGTGATCTCCGACCGGGTGATCGCAGCTGCCTGGGCTGCGGACCCGGCGTCCCTGTCCCACCGGACGGTCGGCTCGGTCATCGATCGGCAACCTGCCGTGGTCGGCGCGGACGCGACGGTCATGGACGCCGCTCGGCTGATGGGCGCGGCCGGCGTCGACGCCGTCGCTGTCGTCGACCGGCGCGGTGTGGCCGTCGGGATCGTCACCGGCTCCGATCTGGTGGCGCTGCTGGCCAGGTGACGCAGCCGGTGCCGCGCAGCGGCCACGACTGGGTGCTGCTCACGGCTTTGGGACGGTGCTGCTGACGTCGGTTGTCTGGCAACCGGCGCGTCGCCGGTGACCCGGTCTACGGCTGTGGGATCTGGCCTGGCCAGGTGGTCCGCTCTGCCGGCAGCCGCGGTGTGCCGGGCACCGGCGCCTGGTCCTGGTCGGCCAACCCGAACCGCAGCACGAGCATCGGATAACCGGCGCCAGCCAGCATCCGGTGCACGATCTCCCGCGTCGCGGGGACCTCGACCACCGAACTGAGCGGCAGCACCGCCACACCGAGGTCGGTGGCCTTCAGCCAGCACGCCGACAGCGCCTCCCCCGCCCGCAGCCAGTCACCGGGCTGGTCACCGGAGGTGAACAGCAGCCCGTAGACGGCCGATCGGGCGTGGCCGTGCCCGGCGTCGAGGGTGCCCGGCCGTCCGAAGTCCCGGCCCGGCACGTCCGTCTGCGGAGCCGACTGAGGGACGGCGTCGGACGGCACGCCGGTGCGGGTAGGGCGGGTGCCGCCGACCCAGTAGTCCATCTCCGCCCGCTGGTCGGGATCGGCCAGGCCGATCTCGTTGGCGCGGGCCGCGGCCACGGCCAGGTCGTCGAGGTCCGGTTCGGCGAGCCAGTGCAGGCCGGCGCCTTCGTCGACCGCGGCCTGCCGGATGAGTTGCAGGGCGTCGTGCGGCACTTTGCGCTCGACGGTCGGGCGGCGGTCGGTGTGCCGGATGTCGATCTCGTCGAACAGCCGCCGCTGCTGTGCCGTGGTCGGCCCGTGCCCGCTCACCGTGATCTCCGCCAGGGCGTCGGCGGACCGGGCGTCGGGCATCCGCGCCACCTGCGGCACCCACCCGGCTGCGTGCAGGGCGAGCCGGGCGTGGTGCAGCGCCGCCCCGCAGCTGATCGTCAGCAGCCGCCCGTCCGGGTCGGCAGCATGCAACTGCCGGCTGCGGTCGGCGCGAAGCTCCAGGCCAGAACGGGTGGCCAGCCACCGCCATGGCTGCGTGTTGTGCACCGACGGCGCGCGGCCCCCTACCTCCGCCGCCCGCTGGTACGCCTCGAGGACCTCATCGCCGTGTGCTGCCGGGTCGTCGGTCATCGTGTGCCTCCTTACGCCACCACCAGTGATAACGCATCCAGTGCGGCTGACGTGCCGGTATGCCTGGGAAGGGGTCCTTGGTCCTGCCAGCACGGGTCGCTGTGCTCTGACCGGCGCCGACTGCCCGCACGCACTTTGGAGACAGAGAGCAGGACACGCTCAGTGGAGGCGAGATGAAAGCGATCTATGCAACCCCGGTGCCGGCCGACATGCGGCATTGCGCCTGGACCCGCCGGCCCGTGACCGAGGTCATGAGCAGCCCGGTGCTGGCGGCACCGTCGTCGGTAACCCTTGACGAGGCACTGCAGCAGATGCTCACCGGCGGGTTCCGGCATCTGGCGATCGTCGATGAACAGGGGTGCTGCGTCGGGGTGCTGGCCGCTCGCGCCGTCGCCGCCGCGGCAGCCGGGCACCGCAGCCTCGCCGAGCTGACCGCCGCCGAGGTGCTCGACCACGAGGCCGCGGTGCTCGATTCACACGCCGTGGTCGTGGACGCGGCGCGGCTGATGAGGTCGACGGCGGTCGACGCCGTCGCGCTGGTCGACGACAGCGGCCACCCGGTCGGCATGCTCACCAGCAGCGACCTGATCAGGCTCATCGCGTCGTGACCACCGCGGCCCCGGCGACACCGAATGGCAGCGCCCACACCGCGATGTCGAGCACGGCTCGACGCGGGGCTCCCCGCATCCGCCGGTCGGTGATAACGCAGGCGCGACGATCCCGGCGGTGATGCACAACGCGTAGGCGCGTATCGGCACGGGCTCCCGGTGCCGTACGGCGGTGGAGGCGACTGCAGCGATGCGGGATTCACGCGCCGGACACCACCCGTGCCGGCTGGTCGGCGACCGGGCTGCGCGCGGGGTGCCGGTGGGAAATGCCACTTACCTTGCACTTCAGATACCCCCGGGGGTACCTTCGGGTCATGCAGCTCAACGAAGCCCTCGCCGGTGACGCGCTCACCCGCCTCAAGCGGGCGCAGGGCCAGCTCGCCTCGGTCATCTCCATGATCGAAGAGGGTGAGGAGTGCGAGAAGGTCCTCACCCAACTCGCCGCGGTGTCGCGAGCGCTGGACCGGGCCGGGTTCAAGCTGGTCGCATCCGGGATGCGGCACTGCCAGCGCGCCCGCGAGCGCGGCGAGGAACCGCCGATGACCGAGGAAGAGCTGGAGAAGCTTTTCCTGGCTCTGGCCTGACCGCATAGCCGCCGTCCCGGGTGGGCGGCGGCATCCTTAGGCCACTCGAATACCCCCTGGGGTATAAACTTCGTGCCGTTTTATACTTATTAGATACCCCCTGGGGTATCCAGTTATAGAGAGGTAGCGACATGGAGATCGTCTCGTTCCGCACTCCGGGTCTGGGCGACCAGACCTACCTGCTGACCCATGACGGGCACGGCGTGCTCGTCGACCCGCAGCGTGACATCGACCGGTTCCTGGCCGAAGCCGCCGAGCGTGACGTGCAGCTGCGATTCGTGCTGGAGACCCACCTGCACAACGACTACGTCTCCGGTGGCCGGCAGGCCGCCCTGCGCAGCGGCGCCGAGCTGGTCCTGCCCGCCGCGGCGGCCCCCGCTTACCCCCATACGCCGGCATTCCACCTGGAGGACATCCGAGGTGGGCAGGGCCTGGTCCTGCGGCCGATCCACACCCCTGGCCATACTCCGGAGCACACGAGCTACCTGATCCTGATCGATGGCGAACCGGTCGCCGTGTTCTCCGGCGGCAGCCTGCTGGTGGCTTCCGCCGGCCGCCCCGACCTGCTCGGCCGGCCGCGCGCCCGCACCCTGGCCAGGCTCCAGCACGGGTCGCTGCACCGGCTCGCCGGGCTGCCCCGTGGCGTCGAGCTGCTGCCCACGCACGGCGAAGGCTCGTTCTGCACCGCCTCCGGCGCCGGCCGCCACACCTCCACCATCGGCGCCGAGATCGACACCAACCCGCTGTTGGCCGTACCCGACGTCGAAACCTTCGCCGACCGGCTGCTGGCGGACCCCATGCCGATCCCCGCGTTCTACCAGTACATGGGCCCGGCCAACACGTTGGGCATGCCACCCATGCCCCCGGTCATCGCGCCCGAACTGCATGCCGACCAGCTGCCCGCCGGCGCCCACGTCGTGGACATCCGGCCTCGGCCGGTCATGGCCGCAGGTCACCTGCCCGGCTCGCTCGGCATCGAACTGGGCGTGGACTTCGGCTCGTGGGCCGGGTGGCTGCTACCCCACGACGAGGCGATCGTCCTGGTCGCCGACCGGGACCAGGACATCCCCGAAGCCGTCACACAGCTGGCGCGGATCGGTGTCGACACCGTCGCCGGCGTCGTCCACGACCTCGGCGACCGTGCCACCGCCCGGTTCGAGCTGCTCGACCTGCCCGCCTTCGCGACGCGAGCAGCCGCCGCCGGCGCGCAACTCCTCGACGTGCGCATGCCGAGCGAACACGCCGCCATCGCGATCGAGCACGCGGCGCACCGCTTCCTGCCCGACCTGATCACCGAAGGCGTCCCCGCCGAGCTCGACCCCGCCCGCCCCGTCCTGGTCGCGTGCGGCTCCGGGCGCCGCGCCGCCATCGCGGCGACCCTGCTGCTGCGCCACGGCTACCAGCCGGTCGCCCTCGACCGAGCCGGCGTGCCTGACCTCGCCGCCGCCCAGGCCGCCTGACCAGCACCCGCCCCCACGACACCGGCGAACGCCGTGCCGCCCACCGCCATCCACGAGGAGCGACCCATGACACCGAGCGCGACCATCGACGTGACCACCACCCGAGCTTTGCTCAGCGGCGATACCGAAGCGCTGCTCGTCGACGTGCGCACGCCCGGCGAGTACGACACCGCGCACATCGCCGGCTCCATCAACCTGCCCCTGGACCAGGTCGACGCGCACCTGCAACACCTTGTGGCCGCCGCCGGCGGCACGATGATCATCGTCTGCCAGTCCGGCAACCGCGCCGGCCAGTGCCAGACCAGGCTCGCCGCCGCCGGAGCCACCGGCACCCGTGTCCTGTCCGGCGGGCTCAACGCGTGGCTCGCCGCGGGCGCACCCGTCGTCCGCGGTCGGCAGCGCTGGAGCCTCGAACGCCAGGTGCGACTCGCCGCCGGTGGCATCGTGCTGGCCTCCGTCATCGCCAGCAGCTGGCTGCCCGGCGCCCGTTACCTGGCCGGCTTCGTCGGTGCCGGGCTGACCTTCGCCGCTGGCACCGACACCTGCGCCATGGGCATGCTGCTGGCAAAGCTTCCCTACAACCGATCCCGCGGCGGGACGGCCGGCACGGCCGCTCTGGCAAGGCTGCGCGCGCACGAGGCGGCCCGGTGAGCGTCACCATCGCCCTGGCGTTGGCGGCCTCTGTCCTCATCGGCCTCGCTCTGGGGCTGCTCGGTGGCGGCGGTTCCATCCTGACCGTCCCGGTGCTGGTCTACCTGGCCGCCGTGGAGCCGAAGCCCGCGATCGCGATGTCGCTGGTCGTCGTCGGCGTCACCAGCGCCGTCGCCCTCATCCCCCACGCCCGCGGCGGGCGGGTGCAGTGGCGCACCGGCGTCCTGTTCGGCGCCGGAGGCGGCTTCCTCGTCGTACCCGCCCTCGTGCTGCTCGGCGGACTGCCCATGCCCACCGCCGTCGGGACGTCCCTGCTGGTCATCGCCATGAAGTCAGCGGCCGGCCTGGCCGGATACCTGCACAGCGTCACCATCGACTGGCGCCTGACGGCCGCCGTCACCGCAGTCGCCGTCACCGGCAGCCTCGTCGGCGGCCGCCTGGCCGGACGACTGCGACCCGACCTGCTGCGCCAAGCCTTCGGCTGGTTCGTCATCGTCATGGGCGCAGGCGTGCTCGCCGGGCAACTTGCCGGTTGAGAGCCAGACGGCGGCATCAGCCTGGCCGGTCGCCGGGCCGCGATCCCGCGGCGAAGCGGACAGCGCAACTTTCGTTAAAAAGCCGCAAGGCTGGCATTTCACCCTTAAAGTTGTCGCGGTCAGGTGTACAGGGAGGCCGACATGAGTCACGCCGTACGCACCGCAGCCATCGCTGTGGCGTTGTTCGCCACGGCCGCGGTATCCAGCTGCGCCGGCGTCCAGAGCGCGCAGAGCCCGGCGATGCCCGCCATAGCGCAGCCGAGCCCCACGCAGCAGTTCAACGACGCCGACGTGCAATTCCTCCAGCAGATGATCGTTCACCACCAGCAGGCGCTGATGATGGCCCGGATGGCCGCCGCCAGAGCCGCCAACGCCGACGTCAAGCAGCTCGCCGGCCAGATCGAGCAGGAGCAGGCGCCCGAGATCGAGCAGATGAGCACCTGGCTGCAGCAGTGGGGCAAGCCAGTGCCGTCGATGGGACCCGGCATGGCGATGCCGTCGATGTCGCCGCCGATGGGCCACGGCATGATGCCGTCGATGCGCCCGATGCCCGACATGGGGCCCATGCAGAACATGAGCGGCGAACGATTCGACCAGATGTTCCTGCAGATGATGATCGCCCACCACGAGGGCGCGATCGCGATGGCGAAGGCTGAGCTCGCCACTGGCGCGAACCCGGCCGTCAAGCAGCTGGCCGAGAAGATCCAGGCCAGCCAGAGCGCTCAAATCGAGCAGATGCGCCAGATGCTGGGCGCGACACCAAGCCCCACCCGCTGACCCTGAGCCTCAGTGGCCATACGCGGCGCAGGAACCGCTCTCGGGTTCGCGCGGGTGTGACGACCAGCTCGCCTACGGGTGCTTGGCGACGGTGAGAAGCACGACGGCGTCCTCGATCGCGGTCAGCGTATGGCGGCCGGCCGGCACAACCACCAGATCCCCGCTGGCGCCGTCGCATGAGTCGTCCCGGCTCGCCAGATGTACCCGTCCTTGCAGCACATGCACGGTTGCCTCGCCGGGATTCTCGTGCTCGGCCAAGGACTCGCCGGCGCGCAGGGCCAGGACGGTCTGGCGCAGTATGCGAGCGTTTCCTCCATAGACGGTTTGGGCGGTTCGGCCGCTGGACGATTTTCGCCCGGCGTCCATGAGCCGGGTCGCCAGTTCCGTCAACGACGATTTGTCCATTGCCGGTTCCCTTCGACGGGCGGACGGTAGGCGTATCCGAGGACGGTACAGACCAGGGCCGGAATGCCCCGTCAGGCAGCTCGATAAGCCGGAAGACGATTCAGTTGACAACGGACCGCCAACGGTACGTCGGAGCATCTCCGTACACACTTCACCGTCCTCCAGGTACGTGCGATGGTGTACGGGCCGAGGTCATTGCCGTCTGGGCCGAAGGTCCCTGCCTCCCCGGTGTGATCAGGGCGGCTGGAGGGCAGGCGCCCAGGGGCGGACGTGAGTGCGGACTCCCCGTTCACCGAGCCTCCGTACGACGAGCCGCGAGCCGCGTCAGACCAGGATGAGGATAGCGAGCAAGGCCAGGAGACAGACGGCGCCGACCGCGGCCACGGCGCCGAACCGGGCGGGAGCGAAGACGCCTGCGTCCACTTCGAACACGATGTTCGGCTTGGTGCCGCTCATGACCCACCCCTGCCTACCCTACCGACGGCGGCCCCCTCCTCAGCGTAGGTTCCTGGGCTTCGTTCGGGCGCGAGATCGCGACGCTTGTCGCCTCCACGGTTGTGTACTCGGCAGCGGAGCCGTCAACTCTGCGCAGCAGCTCCTCTGGGAACGAGTCCTTGGCCGCCGTCCCAATGCACGAACTGCAAGGCGTACTTGACCAGCGGTCAAGAAGCGCTTCAGGGCTGACGCACTTGACCAACTGGTCCCCGAGAAGCACAGAAAGCTGATCCCATGATCGGGATCAGCTTTCTGACCTGCATGTCTACCCTGTCGGGCTGGCCGGATTCGAACCGATGACCCCTTGACCCCCAGGACGGGCGACCAGGCGTCTGCGCACGTCACGCGCGATACACTCCGTGACCCGACGCCACTACGGAGCCGATCCAGGACTGAGGCTCATCTCGTGTGGTCCCCACCTGGTCCCCGTGTGTCCGGCATCTTGGGCAGGACCGCTCGACACGCGGCAGATTCGTGCGCCTGTGATGCGGGCCGGGCCTCGAACTGGAAGGTCTCGGGTCTTGGTCTTGTGTCGCGGCGGTGCTGCTATAGATCAAGCAGCTGGTACTGGCAGCTTTGGTGCCGTGCTGACCGGAGAGGATGGCTTGCGTGGATCCCGAAACGTTGCACTGGGCGTCGCGCCGGTATCTGACGGCGCGCTACGAGGCACTCTGGAGGGAGTATGGCCGGCTGCCAAACGATGGCCGCCAGGCTGATGGGTACCACTACACCACCGAAGCGAAGCGGATCTTCCCCCGCTACAACGTCGTGGACGCCATGCTTATGGAGGTTGAGCGACTCGATCCGGACCGGCTTCCCGGCGTCGACGTAGTGACCAACATGATGCTCGCGGCTGCCGCGAGTGCGGACTCCCCGTTCACCGAGCCTCCGTACGACCAGGTCCAAGCAGAGGCCATGGCCGATGAGCGCCGGCTGTTCGCGGCAAAGGTGCAGCGTTGGAGGGCGCAGCCCGATTTCCGCATCGATCCGGTCCCGTATCGGCGTGTGCTGACGCCCGAGGAGTCACCGGCCTGGCGGACGTCGCTGCAGCAGCGATGGGGTATGCAGAACGGCTGGTGGCACCCGTTGCTGAGTAGTTCGGTTCCGCATGACGTTCTGGTGCTGACCGAAGAGTCGATGTGGGAGGACGACGGCGTCGATCAGGTCCGTCGAGTGCTGCGAGAGCTGGCCCGCCCGCGTGTCGTCGAGTTACGCGAGTACGGGGCCGACTACCTGCTGGATGTCGAGATCTTCGCCCCAAGGTACACCGGGTCGGAAGGTCTCTGGACAGACGAGCATCACGACTGGATTGCCTACGCATCCCACGAGGGAACCGTGGCATTCGGTGGCGTACTCGCCGCCCGGCTCGCGGCAACCTGGCCCGAGGCCGACAGTTGGCGATGGCCCGGATTACAGGCGCTCGGACATAGGTAAACCATGACCGGTGGATCGGTGCCGGGCCCTGATGGCCGAGCGGAACATCATGGCGACCGGCCGTGTCGACACCGGCGGCGATCCGGTCGGCGGTGCGTCCCCGTGGACTTGCGCGTTGCCAGGCGTGCTGTCAGGAAGAAGGGATCCGGGCCTCCGTCCAGGTGTTCAGGCTCTGATCAAGGTGCACCCCTGGCTTCCCCCGAATCCCGGATTGACGAGGAGGACCAAGTCGCCGTCATCTACCCGCCGATCCATCCGCGCGCGATGGTAATGCACAAAAGTGTCGTTCGAACTAAGGTGTCCGGTGTGACGAATGAAATCCGTCACGATACGTTCCCGTGGATAGCGAAGCAGATTCGCCACTGTGTCCCAAATGCTGAGGTACGGCGTATGCGGTATGATCGCAGCGACGTCGGAAGCGTATGCCCCGCTCGCTCGAGGCAGCGTTCGATCGCAGCTCGGATCAGGAGAGGATTGCGCTCCCGAAAGGCCGCAATCGCCGCTGGCGCCGACCACTCACCCTCGGAAGCGTAGAGTTCCGTGTATTGATGGCCGCCGACGATCCGGTTCCGCCCCGATCGCCGCCCGAGGAGCAGCGCGACTGACGCGTCACCCATGGCTGAGCCGAAGAAGAAACGCTCCGCAGGATGGTTGGCCCGGTCGACGCCTACCACCAGAGCCGAGCCTTCGGCGTCCGCCTCCAGAGCGGTCAGCGCCCATTGGATGGCCGTATGGAGCACCGCGCAGGGCTGCCCGCTGAAGGCGAACGAGACCGTACCCCCTAGACCGGCGCGATCGGTCAGATCGGCCAGCAGGTCGCTGTCGCCGGGAACCAGTAGCGGAGCCGAGTGGGCGAGCAGGACAAGCCGCACGTCGGCCAGGACATCGGGCGACTTCGCTAGGAGCATCTCGACCGGCTTCAGAGCGAAGTCGATGAAGGGCCCTGGCTTCGCGACAGGCACCGCGACGAGACCGTTGCTCTGCAGGGCCGATGTCTTGTCGGTGCCCAGACCGACCGTGGCGGCGAGGTCCGTGACGCGTTGGCCGGCTGGCAGCGCGACCGCGAGGCCATCTATGCCGAGCGCTCTCATTCCCGCCGCCCGCCGCTCAACTCCTGCGCCAGTGCCGCCAGCGCCCGCGCCCACGGCGGCACGACGTCGCTGGACGCCCTGATCGCACGCGGGCTCACCCCGCCAACCAGGTACGTCCGTACCGGCTCCGGTGGGCTGCACCTGTACTACCGCCACCCTGGCGGCATCAGCGTCCCCTGTGACCAGGGGATGCGGCTCGGTCCGGGCATCGACGTGAAGGCAGACGGCGGCTACGTCGTCGCGCCGCCTTCACGCCATCCCGTCACCGGCGTCCGTACCGGTGGGCTGATAAGGGGGCGCGCGTAGAGGAGGTGGCCCCCGCACTGGTCAGCGCGTGCCTGGCCGAGATCCGGCGGCACCCGCCCCAACGTGCCGGCCACACACCACCCCCGCGTAGCGGGGGGCCATCTCCCATCCCGACCGGCTCATGGACGCGCTGGTCGCCCGCATCCGCCAGGCCCAGGAGGGCCGCCGACGCGTGACGCTGTACGGCTGCGCCCGTGGTGCCGCCCGGATCGTCGCCGCAGCCCAGATGACCAGCACGCAAGCCTATGACCGGCTCTTGGCCGCCTGCGCCGCCGCAGGCTGGCCTGGGCCAAGTCCACCCCCAAACGCCATCCGAAGTGGGTTCGCCGCAGAAGGAGTGACACTGTGACCGACCGAAGAAGGACCGGCCCGCCATCGACGGCGCGGCACTGCTCGACCGTTTACGCGCCACCATCGCGCAGTACGTCATCCTGCCCGGTGCGCACCATCCCCCGGCCCGAAGAGGACGGCGGCATCGAACTGCTGATGGTCAACCCGCTGTCCCGGCGCGCATTCGCCGCACAGCGGCTGCTGGCCACGTTCCTCGCGGTCACAGCGCTGGCCGCCGTCCCCGGTGTCCTGGTGCTGGCGATCGCGCCCGGCGTCGGCATCGACGTGCCCGCCGACAACATCGCTTCGGCATCGGCCGGACTGGTCGGGCTCGCCTGGTGCTACCTGGGCATCACCTTCGCCGTCGGCGCGGCCACCGGCCGGCGCGGCCTGGCTCTCGCCGTCGGGGGCGGTTTGGCCGTGACCGGATACATCCTGCGGGGCATCTCCGGGATCATCGACGGCGGCGACTGGCTGAAATGGCTGTCGCCGTTCCACTACTTCATCGGCACCGACCCCCTGCACACCGGCTGGCACCCTGCCCACCTGCTCGCGCTGGTGGCGGTCGGCGTCGTCGGCGCGGCAGCCGGAATCGCCATGTTCGACCGCCGCGACGTAGGCGTCTGACGCGGACCGGTAGGGGCGGCCCTGCCCCTACCGGCCGGCTCGACCTCCAGCCGACAGGACACGCGATGCCACCCACCCCTCCCACCTGGCTGACCGAAGCCTGCGAACGCGTGGTCAGCTCCGGCGCCCGCCCCGACGAGGTTCACGCCGACGCGTCAGCGCTGGGCACGGCAGCGGCTGCAGGGTCGCTGACGGTCGCCGACACCGTGGACGCGCTCCTGCAGGCCGCGGCCGCCCACTGGCTCGCCACGGCTGCGCCGGAAGCCTCAGCCGCAGGGCTCGACCTGCTCACGCGTCTTCGGAAGGTCACCGCGGCCGTCCTCGACGGCTACCACCGCAGCGCCCACGACGAAGCCGACCAGCGCGACAGGGACCGCGCCGCGTTCGTCGACGACCTGCTCGCGCCACACACCGACCCCGGACGGCTCGCCGCCGGCGCCCAGCGCTACGGCATCCGCCTGTCCGGCCAGCACACAGTCATCGTCGCCCGCGTGCCGGCCTCCGACGGCAACCTCGTACACACCCTCGACGAGACCTTGGCCGCACGATTCGGCGGCGCCAACATCCTCACCACCGCCCGCGACGGCGAACTGATCTGCGTCTGCGCCGGTGGACTGCGCGGCGTGCCCGCAGAACTGGCCCGGCACCTGCAGTCCAGCCTCAGCACCGGGTGGCAGGTCGCGGTCGGCCGCACCCACCACGGCCTGTCAGGTCTGGCCACGTCGCTGGACGAGGCACGCAACGCCCTGCACCTGGCAGACCGTCTGGGGTTCTCGGCACCGGTGCTGCACGCCTCGGACTTGCTCGTGTTTCCCGTGCTGCTCCGTGACCGCGACGCGATCACCGACCTGGTCACCACCGTGCTGGGGCCGTTGACCGGTGCCCGCGGCGGTGCCCAGCCCTACCTGGACACGCTGGCTGCCCTGTTCGACAACGAGGGCAATCACACCGCCACCGCTCGGCAGCTGCACATCAGCGTACGCGCGGTCACCTACCGCCTCGACCGCATCCACACGCTCACCGGATACCACCCCGGCGAGCCCACCCAACGGTTCACGCTGCACACCGCCGTACTCGGCGCGCGGCTGCTCGGCTGGCCCGCCTAACTGCAGTCTCCCAGTACCTGACCCGGCTGCGCGATCTGCGGAGCTCCCAGCGATGATCAGGCACGATGCTCGGATGCCTCCGACCCTTCCAGCGTTAGATCCGTTACTGATTTCTGCGCTTGGCTCTGGCGAATGCTCCGCCTGCATTTTGCGTCACCAGAGGCGGCCTATCCAGTGACGGTTGAGCACCCTGCCTCTGCGGCATTACGGAGCGTCCGGACTTAAGTCCTGGTCGGCCACTCGATGTCGCCGAGCGGCTTTCGCACGGCTCCACGCAGACATACACAGGTCGACCAGGCGGCTGAATTGTCGGATTTTCGACAGCTTTAGGGCAGGCAACGCATTTACGCTCCTGGTTCCGTTTGCCTCGAACCGTGGGAGCTTCGTGACCACCTCAACCTCGTCCACCCCGCCGGACACGACCACATCACGCCGGGGGCGTTTCTCGTTTCTGCACTCTCCTGTCCTTGCCGGCTTTCTGACCCTGGTCACCGCCGCCGTCGGCGTCTGGGGCGCGCTCACGCAGGTCGAGAACGAGGAGCAGGGCACACAGAACGACAACCTCCAGCAGACGGTGGACTCGCTCACACAAGAGAAAGCCACCCTGGACGCGGAGAACAAGCGCCTCACCGACGAGGTTGCCAAACTGCGGTCGGCAGCAGCTGCGGCACCGACTGCCGGCGCTCCTGGCTCCGGCGGCGACTCCGGACAGCCACTGCCGGACGAGGCCAACTGGAAGGTGCCCGCCGAGCTGGCCGGCAGCTGGCAGGGAACTGTCACCAGCCAGGCCGGCACGACCCGTTACACCGTCACCCTGGTGCTCAACTCTACCGGCCTGGGCAAAGGCTCCGAGGCGGGGACCGTGCGTTACCCGACGAACAGCGGCGACTGCCTCATGAAGCTGTACTTGGTCGAGGTCCGCATTGACGGCGCAATCAAGGTCGACCCGGATGAGCGTGCCGCCTCAGACCCGTGCGGGTACCAGCTGTATCCCGCTGCGGTGCTCTCACTTCGTGACGGCCGAGTCTGGTACCAGAACGCCAGCAACTACACCGGCGCGCTGTCCAAGTCGCCCTGACGATTCTGCCGGGTGCTCACGTCTGCGGTCGAGGCTCGGGCTAAGGTGGCGCGCCGGAGCCTCGACCGCAGCCGTCTGTCGACACGGTGTCGCGTTGCCGCCGGCTCGATGCTCGAAGGATGTCCTGGTGGCACGCCCTTCGCAGTACACCGAACAGTTCCGCAAGGACGCGGTGGCGTTGGTCCGCTCGTCGGACTCGCCGTTGCGGCAGATAGCCCGTGAGCTGGGCGTCAACCATGAGACCCTGCGTGGGTGGGTCCGCGCCGCCGAGCGCGCTGAGGCAGGCGGCCGGGCCGCCGAGCCCGAGTTGACGCTCACCGAGCGTGAAGAGCTCCGCAAGCTGCGCGCCCGGGTGCGGGAACTGGAGACGGAGAAGGACATTCTCCGCAAGGCAGCCCAGTATTTTGCTCGGGAGATGGGGCAATGACGAGCATGTGCCGGATCTGGTGCGGCCCGATCTGCCGCACACCCCCGGCCGCCGCCAGCTTGTTGAACCGGTCGGTGATGTTGTCCGGCCGCAACGGCAGGTTCGTCCGCCCCGTGAACATGTAGGCGCTGCCGCCCACCCGCCGCAGCCGGCCGAGCATCGCCGCGGTCTCCTTGTCGAGCATGATCGAACGGATACTATTCGACGACTTGGGCCGCTTCTCTCGAACCGCGCTGTCGTCGCCTTCGACGACCCGCTGACGCGCCATCCGCAGCGTCGAGGCCCGCGTTCTCGCCGGCCTAACTGAGCAGAGGCCGATGAGGAACCTTCGATGCGGGCCCAGGCCTGAAGGCTCGGGCCCGCATCGTCAGCCGGTACGGCGGCGGCCGGCTACCGCACTCCGTACGCCTTGATAATCGTCTGCTGGACGCTGGCGCCGTGCTCGTCGGTGAGCTCGACCCGCAGCGATGCGTCCTGACCCGCCTGGCCGGACTGGTCGACGGAGGCGGCGAAGCCGCCGCCGGAGCCGGTCACCGGGACCTCGGTCCAGGTCGCCCCGTTGTCGAACGACACCCACAGCCGCGCGCCGACGATGTCACCGGCGTCGTAGTCGCGCTGGCCCGACGCGCCGAACCCGATCCGGAAGCCGGTGGTGGCCGGGGTCAGGTTGCGCTCGTCGACGGCGATGTCGTAGGACGGCACCAGCAGCGGCAGCGGGTACAGGCCGCTGTCGCCGGGACGCTCGGAGCGGAACCGGAAGGAGGTCTCGGTGCGGTGGAACAGGTTCCAGTTCGGGTGGTACGGCGGCCCGGGATTGAACCGCATGGTGGTGACCCGCAGCTCATAGTCGGCGGCCTCGGCGGGCACCGCCCACACCCCCGACGGGAACGGCGAGTCGCCGACCAGCTGCCCGTTGCGCAACACCTGCACGTTGCCCGCGTCGCCGAAGCCGCCACCGGCGCTGTAGTGGTCGGGGTCGCTGTCGCCGAACGGCAGCATCGCGATGCCGATCCGGTTGTCCTGCCGCTCGCCGATGCGTTCCGGTGACAGGTCCGCCCGGCGCAGGCCGGTGGAGCGGACCGGACCGCGGTACCAGTTCGCCGAGCGCACCGACCCCGCGGTGTAGGTGCGGGGCACGTCGGTCATGTACTCGTCGAACACCCCCGCCCCGCCGATCAGCTGCCGCCACTGCTGGCCGGCGGTGAAGTAGGCGGTACGGGTCAGCGGCGCCCGCAGCACCTCCGAGGCCATCGCCGCGGCCGTCGGGAACGACGGCCGGTAGGCCTGCAGGACCTCGAAGACCGCACGGTCGGTACGCATCGAGTACACCGTCTCCTCGACCCGGCCGAGCTCCCGGTCGCGGACGCGGCGGACGGCGTCCGGGCGGGTCTTGCGCTCATCGGCGAACGCCAGGTTGTACACGTATGGGCTGGCGGCGACCGCGTGCCACGTCAAGGTCACCGGCCCCGCCGTGAGCGCCTGGCGCAGGGCCGCCGACTCCGCGCCGCTGACGGTCAGGCCCGGGATGGTCTTGCCCGCGGCGACGGTGATCCACCGCCCGGCGGCGTCCTGGCCGAACAGCACTGCCTTGGCTCCGGCGGTGGCCGCCGCCGACAGCACCGCGGTCGGGTTGGCCGCGTTGTGGACAAGCACCACCTTGCCCGCCACCCCTGCGGCGGCCAGCTCGGTCGCGGTGCCGGCACCGGCGAACGTCAGCTGTGCTGAGCCGGTGCCGTCGAGTTTGACCGCGGCTGCCTGCTGGGTGAAGGGCGCACCGAGGTATTCCGGCTTCAGGGTGAGACCGGAGTCGGTGCGTAGGTCCAGTTCGGGGGCGTACAGGCGGTAGAACAGGTCCAGTTCGAAGCCGCCGGAGTGCACCGGGGCGGTGTGGCCGAGGTAGACCTCGTCGACGGACTTGCCGCCGCTGTAGGCCGCGGCGAGGTAGGCGCTGTCCCACCAGCGGCCGTACTGGACGGTGATGTTCTGCGCCTCGACGGGTCGTTCGGCGTCGAGCTGCTGGCGGACGGCGGTGCGGGCGTCGTAGGTGATGGTCCGGTCGGTGTCGTCGTGGTTGACGACCAGGTCCGGGTCGCCCATGAACGTGACGGACTGGACCAGGCCCGCCTCGCCAGTGGTGCCGTCGTCGCGGCTGGCGATGACGGCCGCGATGGAGTAGTGGCCCTCGCGCAGGCGCAGCACCGGGTCGGTGGTGAAGGTGGTGAACCGCTGCGCGGTGAGCCGGTCGATGTCGATGACGTCGACGAACGACGGGGTGGCCGGGGCCCGGCCGCGCCGGTCGAGCAGGTGCAGGGTGACGGTGACGGTGTGCGGTTCCAGCCAGGCGCCGACGGCGGTGGTGACGGTGGTGCCGTCGTCGGCGCGGGCGACGAGCCGCCCGCCGATCGTGCCGTACGCGGCGGGGCTCTGCTTGACCGCCGGGTCGAGGATGACGGGCACGTCGGCGGTGCCGTGGGCGGGCACGGTGACCGTGTCCAGGCCCAGGCTGAGGGTGCGCCTGGCCAGGGGTGTGCCGTCCTCGCCGGTGGCGGCCTCAAGGGACAGCGCGAACGTCATCGGGCGGGCCGCGTCGTTTGTCAGCGTCACCGTGGTGGTCGACGGCCGCTGGTGCAGGTGCGGCCAGGCGAAGGAGCCCGCGTCGACGGTGCCGGGGCCGTACACGTCGGTGGTGACCGCGCGGTGCGCGTCCACGACGCCCGAGCCCTGCTCGTAGACGCCGCCGCTTGCGCCGGGCGCGACCGAGGACACCAGCACGGCCTTGCGCTGCTGGGCGCTCATGCCCGGGTGGCGCTGGGTGAGCAGCGCGGCGACCCCGGCCACGTGCGGTGCGGCCATGGACGTGCCGGACATGGCCGTGTACGGGTCGGCAGTGCCGCCGCCGTTGCGGGCGGCGACGACACCGACCCCGGGGGCGGCGATCTCGGGCTTGACCCGGTGCGAGCCGGTGACGGGGCCGCGGCTGGAGAACGGTGCGGTGACGCCCGACGCGTCGACCGCGGCCACCGTCAGCGCGCCGTCGGCGCAGGCGGGCGAGCCGAGGGTGCCCGCGCCGGGGCCGGAGTTGCCCGCCGAGAGGACGAACAGGGTCTTCGACTGCGCGGTCAGCCGCTGGGCGGCCACGCCGATCGGGTCGGTGCAGTCGGTGCCGATGCTGCCGCCCAGGCTCATGTTGACGACGTCGGCACCCTTGTCGACGGCCCACTGCATCCCCGCGATGATCCACGACTCCTGGCCGTTGCCGGCGCGGTCGAGGACCTTGCCGATCACCAGCTTCGCGCCGGGTGCGACGCCCTTCTCGGTGCCGCCGGAGGCCGCGCCGGTGCCGGCGACGGTGGAGGCGACGTGGGTGCCGTGCCCGTGCCGGTCGACCGCGCCGCCGGATTCGGTGGTGAAGTTCTTGGAGTCGAGGACCTGGCCGGCCAGGTCCGGGTGGGCGGCGTCGTAGCCGCTGTCGAGCACCGCCACCGTGGTGCCGGTGCCGTCGAACCCGGCGGCCCAGGCTTTCGGGGCGTTGATCTGCGCGGTGGTGTCGGCCATGGTCGCGGTGACCCGCCCGTCGAGCCACAGCTTGGCGATGCGCGGACCGTCGGCGTCGATCAGGTCGCTCCACAGCCGGGCGGCGTCTGCTTTGCCCGCCGACAGGGCGACCGCGTCGGCCACCGGCAGCGTCGCGACGACGTCGGCGCCGTCGGGTGCCTGCGGCGCCCGTCCGGTCCGCGCGACGGTGCTGCCGTAGGTCGCCAGCAGGGGCAGCCGGTCGGTGCTGCGGTCGTCGTAGCCCTGCCGCACCAGCCCGGTGACGTTGAACAGCTCCTCGTCCAGGCGACCGGAGTCGATCAGCGGGACGGCCGCCGCGGGCATGACGTACACGTCGCCGCGGAAGGTGCGGGTCAGGTAGCCGTGCGGGTCGGGTTCCGGGCCGGGCAGCACCGTGGCGGTCGGCCGGCCCGCCGGGTCCTTGCCGAGCAGCGCCCGGTCGCCGCTGATCAGGGTCACCTGGACCTCGGCGGCGGCGGGAGTGCCGCCGGTCAGGCCGGTGCCTGCCGTGGCGGGCAGGGTCGGCAGGCTGGACGCGGTGAGGGTGACCGCGCCGAGCAGGCCGAGGGTGGCGGCGCGCCGCCAGAGTGAGGGGGTGGGCATGTGCCGGTGTTTCCTTCCGATCGACGGCAGCGACCGGTGTGGCGGGCGGCAGGACGGCCCGCCACACCGGTCGGTGTTCACTGGGTGATCGACGCCTGGAGCTGGAACGGGTTGTCCAGCAGCGGGCTGGTGCGCCGCGACTCGACGACGAACTCCCACACGCCCGCCAGCGGGTTGGTGTAGGTGCGGGCGGCCGGGTCGCAGCCGTTGCCGTCGAGGTAGCCGGCGTAGCAGTAGCCGGTGCCCGCGACGGACCTCTCGCCGCTGACGCCGTTGGGGTTGAACGCCCACCAGCGGGTCTGGCTGCCGCCGGCCAGGCCGGACAGGTTCACCGTCAGCGACTTCGTCCCGGCGGGGACGGCGACCGCGTACACGATGGTGCCGTTGCGCTTGACGGTGCCCTGCACCGACCAGGTGGCGCCGGCGGCCAGGGGCGCGGCGGCCCGAACGGCGAGCATCGTGTGCTGCTCGACGGCCCGGGTGGCCGGGTCGTCGAGGACGAGCACCGCGCTGTGCATGCCCTGCGTGGCGGGGGTGGCGGTGACCTGGACGGTGGTCGGGACGTTCTTGTCCAGCAGCACCTGCGCTGGCACGGTGAACGTGCCGTCGTCGCCCTGGAGCGACAGCGCGTAGGTGACCGCCGTGTCGGCGCCACCCGTGCGGGTCAGGGTGAGGTCGTACGTGCGTGCCGCGCCCACGACCTGGCCCCCCGCGCTCGGTGCGCAGCCGTTGTACAGGCCGCTGCCGCGGTGCGGCGTGGTCAGCTGGTGCGACAGGATGGTGCAGACCGGCGCGTCGACGGTCACGGTGTCGGCGGCCACGCCGTTGGTCAGGTGCGTCCATGACTGGCGGACGTCGAGCTGGCCCCGGCCCTGGGCGATCGCCTCCACGCCTTCGGTGAAGTCTGCCGTGGCGTAGATGGCGTTGCGCAGGTCGGCCGGGGTGACGGCCAGGCCGTGCTGCTTGGCCGCCGACAGCAGCAGCGCCGCGGCACCGGTCGCCTGCGGGGCGGCCATCGACGTGCCGTTGAGCATCGAGTAGCCCGGCGGCAGCGCGTATCCGGTCTCGGCCGGGCCGCTGCTGGCCGTCCAGTCGGGAGTGGTGGAGACGGCCGAGCCGGGGGCGGTGATGTCGGGTTTGAACCCGCCGTCCTCGCGCGGGCCGCGCGAGGAGAACGGGAAGATGCCCTTAGGGGTCTTGACCTGCGAGCCGTAGTTGGCCCACCAGGTCTCCTTCGACACCGACGCGCCCACGCTGACCACCCGGTCGGCGCCGGTGGGCTCCCCGACGGTGTTGGTGCCCGCGCCGGAGTTGCCCGCGGAGATGAAGATCTGCACGCCGGTCTCGTCGATGAGCCGGTTGTACAGCAGCTCGCGGGCGCTGTGACCGTCGTTGAACGTCGGCGACGAGCCGATCGACATGTTGATGACGTCGACGCCGTGCACGGTGGCGAGCTCGACCATGCCGTCGGTCAGCGCCGCGGTGGAGCAGCCGGAGGCGTGGCAGGCGCGCATCGAGACCAGCTTCGCGCCGGGCGCCTGGCCATTCATGGCCCCGCCGAACAGGCCGTGCCCGGCGGCGATGCCCGCCACGTGGGTGCCGTGCCCCTCGGCGATCCAGTTGATGTTCACGCCGTGGCAGCCGGCGTCGCGGCAGCTCGACGTGTTGGCGAAGAGGTTCTTCTCCAGGTCGATCGTGAACGGGACCCGTTCGTTGACCGGCGTGGCGGGGTCGTCGACGCCGAGGTGGCCGAGCTGGCGGGCCACCGCGAACGGCCGCATCAGCTCCTCGTCGGTGAAGTCGAAGTCCTGGTCGGTGTCCACCCAGACGGCGTCGTCGGACTCGCGGTACAGCACGCCGAGGTAGCTGCCGCTGATGCTCGACACCGAGACCTTCTTGGCGCTGACCCGCAGGCCGCTTTCGGCCGGGCCGGTCCAGGTGCGGCGCAGGAGGGGGTCGGTGAACGTCGGCCCGGTCACCCGGCTGCTCGGCGAGAGGTAACGCCAGGTGTCGTCGAACAGGGTGTCGATGAGGTTCGCCGGGCTGCTGCCGACGACGGAGTCGACGAGCTTCAGTTCACCGGTCGTGGTGGTGGCCAGCGCCGGATGGGTGGGGTCGACGCCGCTGTCCATGATGCCGATGGTCACGCCACGGCCGTCATAGGTCGGGTGCTGGACCTTGAACGTGACCGAGCCCGTCTCGCCCGTCGGCAGGTACGGGTTGTCGTCGGGCGTGGCCGCCGACGGCGCCGTGGGCAGGCTGCTGCCGGGCTTGCCGCCTGCGGGTGCCGTGCGGTGCTCGCCGACCGGCTCCAGCCGCAGCAGCTCGTCGACGTCCGCGGCGACGACCTCGTCGATGGCGACGGCGCGGTCGATGTCGGCGAACGGCACGTTCACCTTGACGTAGCCGATCTCGGGGGTCGTCCCGGTCACGGTCGCGCCGAGCTCGGTCAGCTCGGCCGTGACCTGCTCGGTCTGTCCATCGCGGACGGCCAGCAGCAGCGTGACGAACTCGGGCATCGGCTGGGTGGCGCCGTCAGGCAGGGCACGCGTCGCGCGCTGGCGGGCGTACTGCGCGATGAGGGTTCGGTCGTGGTCACCGAGTTTGTCGGTGGTCGGGTTGATCTCGGCCGCGGCGGGTGGGACGGCGAAGACACCGGCGGTGCCCGCGGCGACTGCGCCGATCAGCGCGATGGACACGGCGACGGATTTCCGGCCGGCGGGTAAGCGGGGCACGGGCGCTCCTTCTCCAGGGGTGGTTGACTGGAGAAGATCTTGCAGCCGTGTGCTGGGCCGGTGAACCCGTTCGCCCTGGCGGAAAGGTGCCATGGCGTAAATGCGATGCCGCGATGCGGCTCAGGCGCCGACCCAGCCGCGGCGACCGGCCACGTGGCCGAGCTGGAAGCGGGTGACGACCCCGGCCTGCTCCATCAGGTTGCTGACGCGGCGCTGCACGGTCCGCAGCGACAGGCCGAGCTGGCTGCCGATGGCCTGGTCGGTGAGGCCCGCCAGCAGCAGGGTGAGGATGCGCGCGTCGATCTCGTCGATCCGGTGCGCGGCCAGCTCGCTGATCCCCTGCGCGGTCGGGACGATCTCGTTGGCCTGCGCCCACACCAGCTCGAACAGGGTTGTCAGCGCGTCGAGCAGCCCGCTGGGATGCACCAGCAGGGCCGCGGGGGCGTTCGAGTCGCGCGGGGCCAGCGGCACCAGTGCCAGTGCCCGGTCGGCGATCACCAGGCGCAGCGGCACCTGCGCGACTACCCGGGCGTGTTCGCCCGCGTTGACGGATTCGACGACCCGGTCCACGAAGCCGGGCCGTTCGAACGCCGCCCGTTCCAGCACGACGCGGTAGGTGACGCCGCGGTGCACGGCGGCCTCCTCGTCGATGTTGTCCTCCACGGCCACCATCGCCACGTCCGCCTTCACCAGGGCCAGCACCTCGCTGGTGGCACCGCGTTGCAGCTGGGCGAAGCGCTGGGCGACGGCCTGCCCGCCGCGTACGACGTCGACGACGTCGGTTTCGGCGCGTTCCGGGGTGGCGCTGCGGTACTGCTCGGTGAGCCTGCTGACCTCCAGCTGCGCCTTACGGATGGCGTCCTGGCGCTGTACGAGCAGCGAGCCGAGCGCCAGCTCCGGCGGTGAGGCCGTGAAGTGTCCGGCAGCCGTCGCCGAGGGGGCCACCAGGCCTTTGTCCTGCAGCGACCGCAGCACGTCGTGAATGCGTGACGGGTCGGCCTGCATCCCCGCGGCCAGCCCGTCGGCGGTGTCGGAGGTCCGCCGGACGAGCCGGCGGTAGACGCCTTCCTCGAACGGTTCGAGGCCCAGCACATCCAGCATCGCGGCCCCTCAGAAAAGTCCCGCGGCGCCCACCGGCGGCCGACGTCGACACGGGTTCCACCGGACGGCACGGCCCGGCTCGCCGACAGGCGCACCGCTGAAAGACCGTAGCAACACCCTTACCCCGCAGACCAGACGCGTTCGCAACTATTCTTCACCCGCAACCTTGTCGTGCGAGGTCACCGCCGTCCCGTGATGCCCGGAGGCCGGCCTGGCGGCGCTCGGGCCACCGGCGCTGGCCCCCCGCCCGGTTCCGCGGTGAACCGGGCGGGGGCGGCCCCATGTCAGGCTCCGTAGACGTTGAAGTCCCAGATGGAGTAGCCGTAGACGGTGCCGCGCTGGGTGCCGTACAGGCGCACGTAGCGGCCGGTGCCGGACAGGCCGGTCAGGTCGTCGACTCCCCCGTCGCCGGTGGTGGTCGAGTAGACCGTCGTCCAGTTGACGGCGTCGCCTGACACCTGGATCTGGTACGACTTGCCGTAGGCGGCCTCCCAGTTGACGCGCACCCGGTCGATCGTGCGGGTCGAGCCGAGGTCGACGTAGATCCACTGCGGGTCGCTGCGGTCGCTGGACCAGCGGGTGGTCGCATCACCGTCGACGGCGTTGACCGCCTCCACACCGACGCGGTAAGTGCTGGACACCACGACCGGCCGGCCGAGGGCGAGGTCGTCGCCCACTGCGGCGGCGTACGCGTCGGACACCTGGGCGGCGGTGAGCGCCTGACGGTAGACGGCGGTGTCGTCGAGCACCCCGGAGAACGGCCGCTTGCCGCCCAGCCCACCCAGCGGCAGCGCGATGGTCTGCGGGATGCTCTGCTGGAATGCCCCGTTGGCGTACAGGCTCGTGCCGGTCGCGGTGCCGACGAGGGTCAGGTGCACCCACTGGCCCAGCGGCAGGACGTAGGCGAACGGGTAGTTGCCCACGCCGTAGCGGGTGATGCCGACCTGGTGGCTGGTGCCGTACTCCTCGACCTTGATGGCCTGCTCCATGTCGCGGACCAGGACGGTGTTGGTGCCGTCGGCAGTGCGTTTGATCCAGGTGCTGAACGTCCACTCGCCCGGGATCGCGCGGCCGCCCAGGCTGAGGGTCTGCGAGGTGCCCGCGGTGAACTGCAGGCCGCTGCCGCTGCGCCCGGTCGCCGGATAGGTGGGGCGGTAGAGCCAGCCGTTGCCGTGCAGCGTGCCGACGGTGTCGGCGATGCTGAGCTGCCAGTAGCCGGGGTAGTGCGTGGCGGCGGTGGGCGTGTACGCGGCGTCGTAGGTGTAGCGGTGGATGGGCTGGGCGTTCGTGGTCGCTGGCGGGTGGGTGCGGGCGGTCGCCCCGGGGGCGTCGCCCAGTGCCGCGACCGCGGCAGTGAACTGCGCGAACGTCAGCGACACCGGGTCGGTGTTCCAGGTGCGTTCGGCCAGTTCGGAGCGGCGGCCGTCGAACATGTCGAGGTAGTAGCCGGTCTCGCTGAAGAACAGGTCGTCACCCCAGGCGGCCAGGACCTGCCCGGCGTTGCGGGCGTGGGCGACCGGGGTCCAGGCGTACATCTCGCCGCGGGCGACGACCTTGGACTCGTAATCGGCCGGTGAGATGTAGAACCGGTCGTACGGCCCCGTCTTGTACGAGGAGTCCACGACGTCGTAGCCCAGCGAGCGCATCGTCGTCGACACCGACGTGGGGCCGAAGTTCATGATGAGCACGTCGGTGGCGGGCTGGATGTCGGTGTTGTTGACCCAGATCATGGCCTTCTCGCCCAGGCCGACGACGGTCTGGCGCAACTGCTCGATGTACACCTCCTGCAGGTCGGCCAGCGTGGTGAGGCCGCCGGTCATCTTGGCCTGCAGATAGGGGCAGCTCGCCAGGGCCGCCGGGACCTCGTCGTTGCCGAGGTGGACGTAGGTGGCGGGGAACCAGACGGCGAAGGTGGTGACGATCTGCTGCATCCACGTCACGACGGCCGGGTCGGTGAAGTCGAGGGTCTGCGGGTCGCCGCACTGCGTGTTCAGGGAGCGGTCGACGCCGCCGAGGCCCGCGACGGGGGCCATCTTGGTCGGGTTCTGGATCTCGGGTACGACGGTGACGTGGTGCTCGGCGGCGACCTGCAGGATCGTGTTGACGTCGGCCTGGCTGTAGCGCTGGGCCGGGTCGGTGGGCGCTGCTGCGGCGTACGACGGGTGGTAGAGCCGGAACGCGTTGGCCTGGTTGAACATCAGCTGCAGGACGTTGAGCTTGTTCCACGACATGCGCCGGATCTCGTCGGTGATCTCGGCGACGGTCATGAAGCGGCGGCTGACGTCGAAGTGCTCGGCGCGGTAGGCCAGCGCGGGCCAGTCGCGGGCGGTGCCGGCGGGCAGGCCGGTGTGGGCGGTGTCCAGGCGCAGCAGCTGGGCCAGGGTGCGTCCGCCGTAGTAGACGCCGGTCGAGGTCGGGGCGGTCAGGGTGGCGGTGGCCCCGACGGTGAGCTGGTAGCCCTCGGTGCCCAGACCGGCGTCGGCGTCCAGGCGCAGGACGATGTCGCCGGGGTTGGCGGTGGCCGAGGTGACGACCGTCGGGGTGAGGCCGCTGACGGCGGTGATGTCGTCGCGCAGCTCCACGGCGACCTGAGACAGGGTCCGGGTGGACAGCAGCGGTCCGGTGACGCCGGAGGTGGCGGCGCTCGCGTCGGCGGGGTCGACGATGATGCGGGTGGCGGCGGTGAGGGCGAGGGTACCGGTGCCGCCGGTCCATTGGCGCAGGCTGGGGACCAGCGCCGGTTCGGGATTGGCGGCGTGGGCGGGCAGCGCGGTGAGCAGGGTGGCGGTGAGGGCGAGTGCGCTGGTCGCGGCTACGCGCGTCGCGTGCCGGGTGATGCGGATCCTGTCGACGGCCATGTCGGAGGATCACTCCCTTCGGGGGGTGGGCGGCGCTCAGGCCGCCTGGGTGGTGGGGTGACCGGCGGGGGTGAGCCGTTCGAGGTCGGCGCCGGGGGGCAGCGCCTGGTGCACGGCGGCGGCGGCGAGGGTGATCGCGCCGTCCAAAGAGGTGCCTGCCGGGGTGAGCAGGCGCAGGTCGGGGGCTCGGGCGGTCAGCCGGTCGGCGAGGGCTGTGGTCAGCGGCGGTCCGGCGTGCAGCAGGTTGCCGACGGCCGCGGCGCGCGGTGGTGCGCCTGGGGGCAACGCGGCGAGCAGGGTGTCGGCCAGGTGCCGTCCGGCGGTGCGCAGGATGCGGTATGCGACCGGGTCGTCGGCCGCCGCGGCGGCGACGTCGGGGGCGAACGCGGCCAGCACCGCGCCGCGGTCGGCGCGGCTGGTGACGGCGTGGACGAGGTCGGCGGGGCTGCCGTAGCGGGCGACCAGCGCCCGTAGCAGCGCGGGCGATCCGCCGGGGCGGCCGTCTTCGGCGCGCAGCGCGGCGTCGATGCCGGTCCGGCCGACCCAGGCGCCGCCGCCGCTGTCGCCGAGCAGGGTGCCCCAGCCGTCCGCGCGCCGCCAGGCGCCGCGGCCGTCGCTGCCCAGCGCGATGGCGCCGGTCCCGGCGGCCACTACCGCTCCCCCGCCGGAGCCGAGCGCTCCGATGTGCGAGGTGAGCACGTCGGAGCAGAGCAGGACCGGCGCCGGGCGAGGGCCGTCGGCGGTGACGGCGGCTGCCAGCTGTCTGCGCAGCCCGCTGCCGAGCAGTGCCGCGCCGGTGCAGCCGAGCACCAGCGCCGCGGGGGTGTGTCCGGACGGCAGGAGCGCGGCGGTGACGGCGGTGACGGCGCGGCCGACTTCGGCCGGGTCGACGCCGTCGGGTCCCATCCGGATCGGGGTGGGGTCGGTGCGGGTGGTGAGGTGTTCGGCTCCGCGGGCGGTGATGCGGGCCAGCGCGCCGCGCACCCCCGTGCCGCCGATGTCGAAGCCGAGGACGTAGCCGGTCACGGCCGGGCGGCGATGGCCTGGCGGACGTGGCCGCCGGCCTCGTCGAGCCGGATGCGCGCGGTGACCGGGTCCAGGTCGCTGAGCACGGCGACGATCGCGGTCTTCAGGTCGCCCCCGGAGTCGGCCAGGACCCGGCGGCCGGTCTGCTCGTCGACGCCGGTCGCGGCGACGAGGATGGCCAGCACGCGGCCGCGCAGCTTGGCGTTGGTGGCCACGACGTCGACCATCAGGTTGGAGTAGGTGCGTCCGAGCCTGACCATGGCGGCGGTGGACAGGGTGTGCAGCACCAGCTTCTGGGCGGTGCCGGCCTTCATCCGGGTCGAGCCCATGACGGCTTCGGGTCCGGTGTCGGCGGCGATGTGCACGTCGGCGAGCGCGGCCAGCGGCGCGTGCGGATTGCCGCTGATCAGGACGGTGCGGGCCCCGGCGGCGCGGGCGGCGGTCAGCGCCCCGGCGACGTACGGGGTGCGGCCGCTGGCGGTGAGCCCGACTGCCACGTCGGCGATGCCCACCTGTGCGGCGGCGGCGTGACCGGCGTCGGCGTGGTCTTCGACGCTCTCCACGGCGGCGGTCATCGCCTGTTCGCCGCCGGCGAGGTGGGCGACGAACCGGTCGGCGGGCAGGCCGTAGGTCGGGGGGACCTCGGCGGCGTCGAGGACCCCGAACCGGCCGGAGGATCCGGCGCCGAAGTAGTGGATCCGGCCGCCGCGGCGCAGGGCCGCGACGACGAGGTCGACTGCTTCGGCCAGCTGCGGCAGCGCGGCGGCCACGGCGGCGGGCACCTGGGCGTCCTCGGCGTGCAGGGCTCGGACCAGGTCGAGGGTGCCGAGCCGGTCCAGGTCGGTGGTGCGGGGGTTACGGCCTTCGGTGGGCGACGCGACGCGTACGGCGCCGGCGGTGGTGCTCATCTTGGGTCCCTCTCCTTGGGCAGGGCGCGGCCGCGCACCGCGTCGTGCGCGCGCTCCATGGCCTCCAGTGATTCCTCGTAGCGCTGCTTGGCCAGCAGGACGAACAGGCAGTCGACGACGGTCAGCTGCGCGGTGCGCGACACGGTGCCGCCGCTGCGGAAGGTGGTCTCCCTGGCCGCGGTGACCAGCACGACGTCGGCCAGGACAGCGGCCGGGGACTCGGGGTTGCTGGTGATCACGGCGACGGTCGCGCCGCGCCGCTTGGCCTCGGCGAGCACGTCGAGGATGTCGCGGGTGCGCCCGGAGTGGGTCAGCGCGACCGCGACGTCGCCGGGCCGCAGGCTCGACGCGCTCATCAGCGCGGCGTGCGGGTCGGACCAGGCGGCGGCGTAGTGGCCGATACGCAGCAGCTTCTGCGCCGCGTCGGCGGCGACGGTCGCGCTGGAGCCGACCCCGTAGACGTCGGTGCGCCCGGCCGCGTCGATGGCCGCGACCAGCCGGTCCAGGGCGGCGATGTCCAGGCGGGCGACGGTGTCCTCGACGGCGCGGGCGTCGGCAAAGCCGACCTTGGCGATGATGGCGGCGGTGCTGTCGGCGGGGGTGATGTCCCCGGCGAGGTCGACGCCGGGACGGGCGTCGGCGCGCTGCCGCTCGGCCTCGGCGGCCAGGTGCAGCCGCAGCTGGGCGTATCCGCGCAGGCCGATGTTGCGGCAGAACCGGGTGACCGTCGTCTCCGACGTCCCGGCGGCCTGGGCCAGCTCGGAGATGGTCAGCTCGGCGGCGGTGCCGGGGTCGTCGAGCACGACGCGGGCGATGGCCTGCTCGGCGCGGGGCAGGCCGGACATCATCCCGCGCAGGCGGACCAGGACGTCGACGGTCATGACAGGCTCCTTCGGTCGGTGGCGGCGAGCGCACGCCACCGTGGATCATCCATCCCCTCGGCGGGGAACAGGCAGAGTGGACCGTCCACCTCGGCCAGTGTCTGCGCGAACGCGTCGGCGTCCAGGCGGTCGCCCCAGTCGGCGCCGCGGGCCAGGGCCGGGTCGGTGGTGGTCTGCACCATGGTCACGACCGGCCGGGTGGTGCGGGCGGCGAGGTCGGCGACGGTTCGGGCCACCCACGACGGGGGTTGGTGCAGGATCGCGTGGTAGGTCATGGCGAGGAACCCGTCGACGTGCTGCCCGAGGGCGGCGATGTCCTGGCCGACCAGGCGGCGCTGCCACGCGTCGCCGGGCACCAGGAACATGCCGAGCGGCAGGCCGGGCCGGGCGGCCCGGACCGCGGCGGCGATACCGGCGGTCACGTCGGTGATGACCTGCTCGCGCCAGGTGTGCCACGGCTCGTACAGCGGGCCGAGCAGCAGCCGCGCGGCCTCGCGCGGGTCGGCGGGCACCGGGTGGCCGGTGGCGCGGGTGAATGAGGTGAGGGTGACCGGGTCGAACGACGCGCTGCGAGGGGTGGCCCCCGGCCGCAGTTCCAGCTCCCAGTGCAGCGGCCAGCGCAGGAAGTCCAGCACCAGCCCGTCGGCCGGTCCGGTGGCCAGGTCGGCGCACCGGCGGACCAGTGCCTGCACGTGGTCGGGGTCGGTGGGGATGAGCCCGGTGTACCACTCCATGGCCGTCCAGCCGCCGTGCTCGTCGACGGGGCGCAGGTCCTCGCGGGGTCGCGGGTCGGCGTGGTCGCTGAAGCAGGCGATGCTGCCGTACACGCTCAGCCCGGCGCGGTGGCAGGCGTCGGCGAGGGCGGGTGTGACCGCGGCGGCTTTGGTGATCAGGATGGTGATCCCGGCTGCGGCGGCCCGGTCGAGCAGCCGGTCCGTGGCGTCGGGGTCGGTCAGTGACCGGTCGAAGGCGTACATCGCCCGCATCCGGGCCAGGGCGCTCACCGCAGCTGCCCGGGGAAGTGGCAGGCGGCCGTGTGCGCGTCGGTGCTCAGCCGCGGGTCGACGTCGACGCAGATCTGCCGGTCGGGGCGGTGCAGCGGCCCGGCCGGGCAGCGGGTGCGGAAGCGGCAGCCGGTCGGCGGGTTCTTCGGGCTGGGCAGGTCGCCGGTCAGCACGATGCGTTCGCGGCGCAGGCCGGGGGTGGGTTCGGGCGACGACGACAGCAGCGCGGCGGTGTAGGGGTGCTGCGGTTCGGCGTACACCTGCTCGGCCGGTCCGGTCTCGACGATGCGGCCGAGGTACATGACCGCGACCCGGTCGGCCAGGTGCCGCACGACGGCCAGGTCGTGGGCGATGAACAGGTAGCCCAGGCCGAGCTCGTCACGCAGGTCGGCAAGCAGGTTGATCACCTGGGCCTGCACCGACACGTCGAGTGCCGACACGGGTTCGTCGCACAGCAGCACGCGCGGGTTGGTGGCCAGCGCACGGGCGATGCCGATGCGCTGGCGCTGGCCGCCGGAGAACGCGTGCGGGTAGCGGTCCAGGTGCGCGGCGGTCAGACCGACGGTGGCCAGCAGCTGCGCCGCCCGTTCGCGGGTCTGGTCGGCGGGCGTGCCGCCGGCGCGTAGGGCCTCGGCCATGGACTGCCCGACGGTGCGGCGAGGGTTGAGCGAGGCGTAGGGGTCCTGGAACACGTACTGCACCGCGCCGCGCACACCGCCGCGGGCCGGGTCGGCGGGCGTGCCGTCGACGCGGACGGTTCCGGACGTGATCGGGTTGAGGCCGACGATGGCCTTGGCCAGGGAGGATTTCCCGCAGCCGGACTCCCCCACCAGGCCCAGCGTCTCGCCTGCGGCGACGTGCAGGGACACGCCGTCGACGGCGTACACCGGCGTCGCGGGACGCCACAGGCGGCTGCGCCCGGCGAGGTCGACGCGCAGGTCCTCGACGGCGAGCACGGTCGCGCCGACCGGTGGGCGGGGCGCGGCCGGGACCGGGGCGGCGACGACGGCGCTGTCGGCGGCGTGCCAGCAGGCGACCTCGCGGCCGTCCACGGCGCGCAGCGCCGGGCGTTGCTGGGCGCAGACGTCGGTGGACTGCGCGCAACGTGGCGCGAACGCGCATCCGGCGGGCAGGTCGGCCGGGTCCGGGGGCGTGCCGGGGATCGCGGTCAGCCGCGCGGCCGGGACGGCGTCCAGGCGGGGCATGGCCCGCAGCAGATTCGCGGTGTACGGGTGCCGGGGCGCGGACAGCACCTGCTCGACGGTCCCGTGTTCGGCGACGCGTCCGGCGTACATGACGACGACCTCGTCGCACAGCTCGGCGACCACGCCCATGTCGTGGGTGATGACGACGATCGCGACGCCCAGCTCGTCGCGCAGCCGGGCCAGCAGCGCCAGGATCTGCGCCCGGATGGTGACGTCCAGGGCGGTGGTGGGTTCGTCGGCGATGAGGAGGTCGGGCTCGTTGGCCAGGGCGATGGCGATGACGACGCGCTGGCGCATACCGCCGGAGAACTGATGGGGGTAGTCGTCGAGCCGGTTCGGGCCGTCGGGGATGCCGACCAGGCCGAGCAGGTGGGCGGCGCGGGCGCGGGCGGCGGTGCGGGTGGCCCCGTGGGCGGTCAGCGCCTCGGCGATCTGGTCGCCGACGGTGCGCACCGGGTTGAGCGCGGACTGCGGGTCCTGGAACACCATCGCGATCCGGCCGCCGCGCAGCCGCCGCATGCGCCGGTCGGGCAGGGCCAACAGGTCCTCGCCGTCGAACGCGACGGTGCCTTCGGCGACCCGGCCGGGGCTGCGCAGCAGCCGCATGACCGAGCGGGCGGTGACGGACTTGCCGGAGCCCGACTCGCCGACGACGCCGAGGATGGTGCCGCGGTGGACGGTCAGGTCGACGCCGTCGACGGCGGTGGTGTCGCCGAACCTGGTACGCAGGCCCTGGACCTGTAGCAGTGGGGTGGTCACCGGTGTACCGCCTCGTTGAGCGCGTCGGAGATGAGGGTCAGGCCCCAGGCCAGCAGCAGCAGGAGCAGCGCCGGCCCGAGGACGTACAGGTGCTGGGCGGTCATGTACCGCATGCCGGTGTTGAGCAGCGCGCCCAGCGACGGCTCGGGCGGCTGGATGCCGAGGCCGACGATGCTCAGCGACGATTCGAGGAAGATGCCGCCGACCATGCCGACGGCGATCTGCACGATGACGGGGTCCAGGGCGTGCGGCAGGATGTGCCGCATCATGATCGTGGTGCGGGGCACGCCCATGACCTGCGCGGCGTGTACGTACTCGCGCTGGGCCTGGGTGAGCAGCCCGGCGCGGGCCAGGCGGCCGAAGGCGGGCAGGCCGTAGACGACGATCGCGACGAACAGCGCCCACCAGCCCGCGCCGAGCACGAGCGCGATGCTGATGCCGAGGATGAGGCTGGGGAAGCCGAGCACCACGTCGAGGCAGCGCTGCAGGAGCGTGCCCAGGCCGCGGTGCAGGAACCCGGCCAGGCCGAGCAGGGTGCCGACGACGGCGCTGACCGGCACCGCGAGGCCGACCAGGGCCAGGTCGGTGCGCAGGCCGTACAGGGCACGGGCGAGGATGTCGCGGCCGAGTTCGTCGGTGCCGAACAGGGCGGGCCAGGTGCCGGGCTGCAGCGAGCCGCTGCCCTGGGCGTCGTAGCCCTGCGGGGCCAGCACCGGGGCGAGCAGCGCGGCCAGGCACAGGATCGTGACCAGCGCTGTGCCGGTCAGGCCGCGGGGGGTGCGCAGCGCCGACAGGTAGCGGCTGCGCGGGCGGGTGGCGGTGAGGGTGGTCATGAGGCTCCGAGCCGGACGCGGGGGTCGAGCCAGGCCAGGACCAGCTCGGTGAGGATCTGGATGACGGCGGCGACCGCCACGGCGAGCAGCACCAGGACCTGCACGACGAGGTAGTCGCGGCCGGCCATGCTGGCCACGGCGAGGGTGCCCAGACCGTTGCGGGCGAACACGGCCTCCACGACGATCGCGCCAGCCAGCAGTTCGCCCAGGCGCAGCCCGATCGCGACGGCGCCGGTGCCGAGGCTGGTGCGCAGCACGTGCCTGCGGGTGACCTGGCCGGGGCTCAGCCCCTTGGCCGTGGCGAGGTCGACGAACTCCTCGCCGCGGTTGCGGCGCATCTCGGTCTGCACGAGGCGGCCGATCGCGGCGGCCTGCGGCAGCGCCAGCGCGACCGCGGGCATGATCAGGTACTGGATGCCGATGACGGGGTCGTCGAGCAGCGACACCTCGCCGCCTGCGGGCAGCACCGGGTAGGCGATGCCCAGCGCGAGCACCAGCAGCAGTCCGGTGAGGAACGGCGGGGCGGCCAGCAGGGCGCTGCTCACACCGTCGACGGCGGCGCGCACGGCGGGGCTGCGCCGGTTGCCGCCGAGCACGCCCAGGCCGATGCCGAGCAGGCTCATCAGCAGCGCGGCGACGACGGCCAGTTCGACGGTGCTGGCGGCGCGGTCGGCGAGCAGTTCGGCGACGGGCCGGCCGGTGGTGAACGAGGTGCCGAGGTCGCCGGACAGGACCCCGCCCAGCCAGTGCAGGTACTGGCTGGGCAGGGACCGGTCGAGGCCGAGGGCGTCCCGTACCGCGGCGACCGCCTCCGGGGCGGCGTCCGGGCCGGCGATGGTGACGGCCGGGTCGCCGGGCGCAAGCCGCGGCAGCGCGAACGCGATCACGGAGCTGGCCAGCAGCACCCCGGCCAGCGACGGCAGCCGCCGCAGCAGGAACGTCAGCATGTCAGGCCGCCAGGTACGCGTCCGTGGCCACGACGCAGCCCAGCGGCACGGTGGTCAGGCCGGTGAGCTTGGCGGTGCGTACGTGGTACTGCGGGGCGACGGCGGTGACGTGGCTGAACGCGCTGTCGAGCAGGTACGTCGACAGGTCGGTCAGCGCCTTCGGCCGCCCGTTGTCGTCGGCCTGCTGCAGGCCCGCCTTGAGGGTGTCGTACTGCGGGTCGGCGTACTTCGACGGGTTGCCGGCGCGCAGCGACGGCATCGCGTCGACGATGGTCGCGGCGGAGAAGCCGACCATGCCGTGCAGCAGCAGGAATGCCGGGCCGAGGGTGCCGGCGACCTGGCGGGCGTCGAACTCGGCGGTGTCCAGCGCGACGGCCTCGGGCGCGAGGCCGATCTGCTCCAGGTTGAAGCGGACGATCTCGAACAGGCTCTTCATGGTGGGCAGGTTCGCGAATGCGATCGGCACCTTGGCGCCCTTGGCCCCGGCCTGCTCGATCAGCGCCTTGGCCTTGTCCAGCTGCAGGCTGTAGTGGGCGGCCAGGTCCTTGGGGTAGCCGTTCTCGGTGGGGGTCCACCACAGGTCGGAGGCGGTGGCGTCGCCGCCGAACACCTGCGCCTTGATCCGCTCGCGGTCCAGGGCGTAGCCGACGGCCTGGCGGACCTCCTTCTTGTCGAAGGGCGCGGCGGTGACGTTGAGGCCGAGCGGGTAGAACACCCCGCCCGCGTTCTCCAGGATGTAGGCCGAGTCGGCCTTGAGGGCGGCGATGTCGGTACTGGTGAGCCCGTTGGCGAGGTGGGCGCGGCCGCCGCGCAGCGCCGACTGCAGCGCGGTGGCGTCGGCGATGACGGCGACCTCGACCTTGTCGAAGTAGGGCCGGTCCGCGACGCGGTACTTCGGGTTGCGCTCCAGGCTGATACCGGCCTTGGGCCGCCACTGCTTCCACACGAACGGGCCGGTGCCGACGACGGCGCCGCCGTCGGCGATCTGGCCGAAGCTGTCCCTGTCGACGATCGCGGTGAGGTGGAACAGGTCGAACAGGCTGTCGCTGGGCTTGTCCATGGTGATGGTGACCTGGTGCGCGCCGGTGGCCTTCACGGTCAGCTTGAGCGCGACGGCGCGCAGCTGGGAGGCGTTCTTGGCGTCCTTGACCTGCTCCAGGGAGTAGACGACGTCCTCGGCGGTCATCGGGCGGCCGCTGTGGAAGACGACGTCGTCGCGCAGGTCGACGACGAGCTGGGTGCGCTCGGCGTTGTAGGTCCAGTTCTCGGCGAGCACGGGCTGCGGGCGGCGCTGGTCGTCGAGTTCGGCGATCGGCTCGAACACCAGCCGCCGCCACATCCAGTTGCCGGCGCGGTTGGCCATGACCGCGCCCGGCTGGGCGTCGGCGCTGGCGGCCAGGTGCAGGGTGCCGCCGCGGACCGGTGCGCCGGCGGCGGTGCCGGCGGGCTCGTCGACGGCCGAGCGGCAGCCGGTCAGGGCCAGGAATGCGGTGGAGACACCGCCGGCCAGCAGGGTGCGGCGGGAAACGGAGAGGGGCGAAGAAGGCATACGGGGCGGTTTCCCTTCAAGTGGGCGGCGCCTGGCGAGTGCCGCGAAGGGACCGTAACAGCGTGATCAGCGAGTTGACTAGAGGGTGCCGTGATTAATTTTCTTCCTACAAGTTCCTTACGTTAATGATTCACCCCCCGCCTGCGGGCCGTGATCCTGCACTGCCCTACTGTCGGCCCCGTGCCCCGACTGAACGACATCGGCGAGGAACCGGACTACCGCTTCAGCCTCGCCAACGAACGCACCCTGCTGGCGTACCTGCGATCAGCACTCGCCCTCATGGCCGCAGGCGTCGCCCTCTGGCAGCTCACCGGAACCGTCGAAGCCGCCCTCGGCACCGGCCTGCTCACCTGCGGCGCACTTGTCGCCGTGCTCAGCTACCCGCGCTGGCGAGCGGTGCAGAAGGCACTGCGACGCCACGAGCCGCTCCCCACACCCGCCCTGCCCCTGCTGGCCATCGCCGCCCTCGTGGGCACCGCCGCGGCGCTGCTCGTCGCCCGCGCATGAGCGGACTCGCCCCCGAGCGCACCGCGCTGTCCTGGCGACGCACCGGCCTGTCCGGCGTCGCCGCCGCCGCGCTCCTGCTGCGCCTCGACGACAGCCTCAGCACCACCATCCACGCAGCGCTCGCCGCCGCCGCGCTCCTCCTGCTCGGCATCGCCGACCTGCGCCGGCGTCAACTGCGCCGGTCACCGACCCGCGAACCCCACCCCGCTCTGCCCGCGCTCGCTGCTGCGGCACTCGCCGCCGTGGGTCTGTGCCTGGTCGCCGAGCGGCTCTAGCGCGCGGGTCGCGCAGAACCGCGATGCCGGCGTGACGGTCGAGCAGATCGCCAACGACTTCGGCGTGCACCCGATGACGCTGTTCCAGTGGATGCGAGCAGCTGTTCATCGGACCAGCCTGAACGCAGCTGGTCTTCCCGCCGGTTCGTCGACCCGCCGCGGATGCCGGCCCCGCTACTGCGGGCGCGGTGCGCGCCGGTCGCGGCGGGCGTCGAGTTCGGTGTCGTCCACGTAGGTCAGCATGGGCTGGCCGGGCACCATGTGCATGACGACCACGAAGCGGCTGGTGGCGTCGGGCAGGTTGTTGGCGTCCCGGTAGTGGATGACGTCGCCGCCTGGTTCGAAGAACGCCTCACCGGCCTTGATGACCCGTTCAGGCTCGCCTTCGAGCTCGAACAGCATCTCGCCTTCGATCATGTATCCGAAGATCGGGCCGGAGTGCTTGTGCGGCGGCAGACCCTTACCGCCAGGCGGGATCTCGACCAGCAGCGTCATGACCTCGACGGGTTGCGCCCCCATCGACAGCTGCCGTTCGTACAGCGGGGTGAGCACGGACGTGCTCCGGTTTTCCACGGTCATCTCGGCTCGGCTCCTTGCTCGACGTCGGCACCACGTCCTGAGCCGGGCACCGGCGGCGTGCGCCACACGTCTGCGGGCCTGATCGCTCGCGTGTCCGGCGGCTGGCAGCATCATCCTCGCAAAGGAATGGCCTGCATGTGTCGCAAACGACTCTGCTGAAGCGACACCCTGCGACCCGTTGAAGCCGGCTGCCGAGCACAGCTCACGCAGACCGTAAGAGGTGGTGCCGCAACGCCGGAGCGCGGGCCGTCACGACGGCGCCCGGCGAGGGCGGAAGACGGCCGCGATGTCCTCGGCGGCGGTGACCAGCGCGCCCAGCACAGCTCCGGTGACCCCGGCCGGCACCGCGTACCCGACGTCCAGCGGGCCGCTGGCGGCCGAGGCCGCCAGCCCGAGCAGCGCCACGCACGCCAGGGCCGCGTTGCGGATGATGTGGCCCGCGCCGAGGGACGCACGCGACGCCCCGAAGCACCGGCACGTCGTGCTCGCGCGAGGGCGGCTGCGGCGACTGGAGCCGCGAGCCGGCGAATACGCTCGTTCAGGGGGATGGGAGAGGCGGACACGACGTGGCTTACGACAGACAACTGGCAGAGCGCCTGCGCGAGGCCCTGGACGGGCAGACCCATGTTCGAGAGGTCAGCATGTTCGGCGGGCTGTCGTTCATGGTCAACGAGAGGTTGACCGTCGGCGCCAACACCAATGGCGACCTTTTGGTCCGCGTCGACCCGAGCCGGGTCGACGCGCTGCTCGGCGTCAACGGCGCGGAATGGGCCGAGATGAGCGGTCGCCGGATGAGCAAAGGCTGGCTGGTCGTATCACGCTCCGACGTGGAGCCCAAGGCGGCGCTGCGATTCTGGGTCGACCTGGCACTCGAACACAACGCCCAGGACGCCGGCGGCAAGACGGCGGATAAGCCCGCCGAGAAGACAGCCGGTCGTGCCCGCAAGAAGCTGACCTGACGAGCGGATTCCGTGGCTTCCCGCCAGAGGTTTCCTGGCTGCCGGTTGTTGGCGGGGCACAAATGATCGGTCATCAGGGCCCCGGGGACGGTCGCTCCGCGCCGCAGGGCTGCGGCCGCGGTGCTGCGCTGATCCCGTCGCAGACGGGCCAGATTCTTGAATCGTGGTGCCCGGCAGCACTTGGCCGGGCCGTTACGGCAGCCAACGACGATGGCGTGCGGCGTGGCCGATGGTGCTGACGGGGCTGTGCCCGCCTCCCGGGGGGAGGCGGGCACAACTTGCTGGCGGGTGGCCGGGTCAGCCGTACGTGACGCCACGACCAGCATCGCGGCGGTAGCCAATCCGAGTACGCCGAGCAGCACTGCCTGCAGTCTGTGCCTGAGTGTCACGTCTTTCTCCTTATGCCGCAGGTTCTGACCCCGTAGACGGTAGAAATCCAGCTACGGCGCGACATCAGTGCTCGCACGTAACATCAGTCGGCCTGCTGACAGCGGACCAGCGCCGCAGCCCGCAGCGGCACAGCCCGGCCAGGCAACTGGGGTTGTCTGCCGGCGGGCAGGTCGAGGCCATGGTGGCTGGGCTGCCTCGGCCCGCGAACGGGCTGCCATGAGCGGGCCGGCCCCGGGGCCGCTTCGCCACTCGTCGCCTTCGCGCGCTGCCGGCCGACAGGTCTGACGGATCCGTGGGTCGCGGCCTTTGGTGCTCATCATCGGGATCTTCCTGGGAATGTCCATCGTCAGGAGACGCCGCGAATACTGACCTTCAATGGCGGGCGGAGGGCCGTCATGCCCGTCCGCCCGCCACGCTCTGCCTGCAGGATGCGCGCTGAGCTGACCCGTCGCCACGGGTCAATGCCGGGCGGAGCACATCGCTTCCCAGCTCATCAGCGACAGGCACGCGGACTTGCACTGGCAGTTTGCCGACAGACGGCGGGCGGTGGGCAGACGTGGTGGGATGGTTCGCCGATGATGCCGAAACTGTTCCGCGCCGGTATGGCGGCTGTCGCGTTCGTCGCTCTGACCGCGACTGCGGCGGGCGCCGCCGAGGAAAGGCCGCGCAAGTACAGCACCCTGCGGCTGTGTGACCCGACGGCCTGCTACGTCGCCTGGTCGGTGGTCGACTCCGACCACGACGGCGTCTGCGACGCCGACGAGCTGCGAGCCGGCACCGACCCCTACGACCCGGCCAGCCGCCCGGGCCTTGAGCTGATCGCCGAGCTGCTCAACGCCCGACAGTTGCCGTCGTTCGAATACGGCCTCGCCGCGCTGGCCCTGGTGCCCGCCGAGATCATGAAAGCGCGGGAGGAACTCGGTGTCGACCTGCTCGGGGCCTTCCCCGTCCACCAGCGCCCCGACACGCTCACCCGGCTGGGCATCTCCGCCGAGAAGCTGGCCGAGTACGGCATCTCACCGGATAGCGACGGGTTCGCCCTCGGGCTCGACGACCTGCGACCCTCAGACGCGCCCGCCGAGGTCCGGGTCAGCGGCATCAAGGTCAGCCTCATCAGCGGCGGAGGCACCAAAAGCCCCCTCAACCACGTCCACGGCGGCGGGGTCGTCGACGTCGACACCGCATGGGGCGGCCGCACCGTCCGCACCTACGCCGACGAGTCCAAGGAGATCATCACTCCCATCAAGGACGGCGTCAGCAAGGAGATCATCGACGCCGAGGGCGACAAGGTCGGAACGATCGTCACGCAGGGCTACTCCACCAAGGAGGGCACCACCGAGGTCGTGTTCGAGGACGTGCAGGTCCTCGACAGCGACGACAACCTGATCCAGTCGACGCACACCGAGCAGGTCCTCGAAGCCGACGGCTCGCAGACGACCTACACCTCCACCACCGAGTACGTCCGCGACGAAGACGGCAACCTGATGGGCACCAGGACCACCGAGACGACCGAGTACACCTCGGGGGACGGGTCGACGCACTCCACGACCACGACGACCACCGTGTGCGACGCCAGCGGGACACAGTGCTCGAAGCAGACGCACTACCTCGACCCCGAGCAGGCGTACAACGTGATGGTCACCCAGGAGATGGTGGACTCCACGCTGCGCCTGCGCGGCGCGGCGATCACCGTCGTGCCCGGATGGAACGCCCCCGGCATGGAGGAGCAGCCCGAGGACCCGCGCAACCCGACCACGATCATGCTGGTCGACGGCACCGTCGGTGAGCTGTTCGTGCTGACCGAACCGAAGCGGATCACGACAGCGCAGCCGGAGGGCCACCCCGACCTGCCCAGCCCGATCATCGCCGCTCCCCCGACTTCCGGCGGCGGCTGCAACGGGCTCTGCTGACCTGCGCCGCCGCTGCCCTCGGCGCGCTCGAGGGCAGCGGCCGCAGCAGGTCCGCCTGGTCGTCTTGTTGGGGAAACGCCCGTGTATCTGGCGGATCCGGCAGCTGGAGTTCGTCGATCTTCATCCGAGGGAGGCGACGCGGACCATCACCGATGCGTTCATACGCGTGGCGGGGCCGGATCTACCCGATGACGCCACGGTGTTGATCGTCGATTGGTACAGCGGTCACGGGCGGTTGCGGCACAGCACAGCCGGTGCCGACAAGGCCCGAGCCAGCGGGCCATCGGACTGAAGGACACCGTCGATGTTCGCCGTCGGTTGACAGGTCGCTCTCGGCGGTGGTGAGCCGGTCGTGGGTCTTGACCAGCCGGGTGGACCAGGGGCAGCGCACCGGGCGGGTAAGGATCAAGGTTCGGGACGACCGCGGTGGCCGGCGGAGCCCGCCGGTCACCGCGGCGGCTCAGGCGACGTCGGCGCAGAGATCGCGGGTGCTGCCTTGGACCATGTCCACGGTCTTGTACCCGTCGGCGGCGATGTCGAGGGTGTACACGCCGTCGAGGATGTACAGGCCGCGCGGCAGTGTGCCGCCGCCCGTGCGGAAGCCCACCATCACTGGGCCGACGGCGTACCAGGTCATGGACCCGTCGGCGTGGTAGTCGATCATTGTGGTGCCGCCGGCGTCGGCGCGGGTGCTCGCCCCGGTCTGGGTGTTGGTGATCTCCAGGATGAGGTCGCCGGCGTACAGTTCCCGCTTGGGCTTGCCGTCGGGGTAGGTGTCCAGCACCAGTTTGCGCACCTCGTCGACGACGGGCCGGGTGTGCACGGCGAAGTCGCAGCGCGCCCCGGCAGGCAGGTCGTACGAGGCCTGCGGGGCCGGTCTCCAGGCGCCCTGTGCGGCGGAGGGTTCCGCGGCGGAGGCGGGTGTGGCCGCGGACAACGCCATGACCGACGCGATGGCGACGGTTTTCAGTCGGCGCATGTTTGCTCCTCGGGTTCGTGTCTCGACCTGGTCGGCCCGGACTTCGATCAGCGTCGCGGCAGCCGTTGACCACGGGCTGACCACGGACCCGACGGCGATGTCAGACAAATTGGACTGACCGCCGCTGCGACCTTCCGATGAAGTGATCATCACCACGGCCGCTCACCGCGTCCTGACCGTGCCCGCGGCCAACCTGTCCGGCTGCCTGACGCGTGGCTTGGGTATGGAGTTTCGTCTGCTCGGCCCGTTCGAGGCCGCCGTCGGTGGCACCGCCGTCGAGCTTGGCATCCGGCGTCAGGAGCGGCTGCTCCTGGCGATCCTGCTGTGCGAGGTGGGCCGGCTGGTGCCGACCGGCCGAGTCATCGAGCTGCTGTGGGGCGACCGGCCCCCGGCGTCGGCGCGCAGCGCCGTGCACACCTACATCGGCCGTGTGCGCGCCGCGCTCGCCGCCCACGGCGTGCGCATCAGCACCAGCAACGACGGCTATCTGGTCTCCCCCGAAGGTCTCACCGTCGACATGCACGAGTTCGCCGCGCTGGTGCGCCGAGCCACCGAGTCGGCCGAGCCGGACGCACGGGTGGAACTGCTCGACCAGGCGCTCGGACTCTGGCGCGGCCCGCTGCTGGCCGACCTCGCCCCTGACGGACTGCGCGAGCTGCTCGGCGCGCAGCTCGACGAAACCCGCCTGCTGGCGCTGGAGATGCAGGCCGAGGCGTGGCTGCTGCTCGGCAGGCAGGAACAGGTCATCGCCGAGGTCCCCGACCTGGCAGCGGCGCACCCGACGCGGGAGCGACTGGTCGGGGCCCTGATGACGGCGCTCTACCGCGACGGCCGGCAGGCCGACGCCCTGCTGCTCTACGACCGGACCCGGCGGGCGCTGGCCGAGGACCTCGGCGTGGATCCGGGCGAACAGCTCGCCGAACTGCACCGGCGCATCCTGCAGCGCGATCCGCGGCTCGACGCGCCCCGCCGCATGGTGTACGAGGTGCGCCTGCGCGAGGAGAGCCTGCCCTGGAGCGTCGGCGGCCACCCGGCGCTCGACTTCTGCAACACGTTCGCCGGATGGCGGCACGAGCCGCCGCTACCGGGATCGGAGTGGCTGCGCAGATACCGCACCCTTGCCGTGTGGACAGGATTCGCGGGACTGGCCGACGAGGCCGCCGTCAGCCGCCTGTGCGTGCTGGCCGAGCGCTGTCCCGACGAGGCGGCGGCGGTGCTCGACCAGGCGCGCCGGCTGCGCACCGACCTGTACACCTGCCTCACCGAGACACCCGGCAGGGAGACGTTCGAGCAGGTTGCCGTCCTGGCGCAGGAGGCGGCTCGGTGGCAGCTGCTCCTGCCGGCCCACGGCGACGGCGCGCGCTGGCGCACCGACCTGGGCGCTGGGCTGCGACTGCCGGTGCTGGCCGCAGCCTGGTCCGCCGCGGGCCTGCTCACCGACCCGCGGAGGCTGGCGGTGCGCACCTGCCCGAACCCGAGCTGCGGCTGGCTGTTTCTGGATGAGACCGGCCAGCGGCGCTTCTGCAGCCTCGCCACCTGCAGCGGATCGGAAGCCCGGGACGAGCTTCGCGGGGCCGACCCGGCGGCGCTCGGCCGGCGATGACCCGGCCTCGGGCGTGCGTGCGCACCAACCCAGCGGACCGCACGGCACCGGGTGTTGTCGCGGTACGTCCTGGCCCCTTTCGGGTCGACGCCGATGAGCACGTCAAGGATCAGCTCGACCTAGGACATGGCGTGGCCGGCGTCGTGCCACAGTGCGGGTCGATCTCGTCGTGCGCGTGGCGGCCCAGTGGGCAGACGATCCCACGGCGTGGTCACTCGTGGCGGGGCCCGCCGTTCTCGGCGGGCCCCGCCGTTCGCCTCGATCCACCGGAGCCGGCGGTCAGTTCCGTGTGCTCCATTGCTGGTTCGCTCCGCCATGGCAGGTCCACAGGTGGATCAGGGTGCCGTTGGCGGTGTTGGCTCCGCTGGCGTCGACGCAGAGGCCGGATTGCACGCCGGTGATGGTGCCGTTGGGGTTGATGTTCCACTGCTGGTTGGCTTGGCCGTTGCAGTCCCAGATGACCACGCGGGTGCCGTTGGCGGTGCCCTGACCGCTGGCGTCCAGGCACTTGTTGCCGTACACCGTCAACTGCCTGGAGGCGGTGTGGGTCCAGCGCTGATTGGTGCCGCCGTGGCAGTCCCACAACTGCGGCTGGGTCCCGTTGGCGGTGCTCGAGCCGGGAACGTCGATACAGCGACCGGACTGGGTGCCGACGATCTGGACGTGCTGCCGACCGGGCGGCGGGCTGCTTGGCGGTGGGGCGCTCGGCGACGGACCGGACTGGAACTGCGTGAAGAACCGCCAGACCTCCGGCTTCACCCAGCTGTTGGCGCCACTCTCGCAGCCGGCGCACCCGTCCACCGGACCCTGCTGGTGACCTCCGTCGAAGGCGGCCCACACGACCGGGTAACCGGACTGGCAGCCCGAGTACGTCGTGATGATGTGGGTGAGGCTGCCCCGTGCCGGCTCGGGCGCGTTCTGTGGGGTGCAGCCGTTGTTGGCGACGAACCTGTCCCGCAGCGACCGACCGGCCGTGATGTTGTCGGAGATGCCGTGGATCCCCATGTACGCGACGGGTTGGGTGCCGCCGCTGCATCCGCTGATCGCACCGGGAGCGGCGATGACGGCGACAGCGCGGAACATGTTCGGCCGCGCACACGCCAGCGCGTTGCTCATCGCGCCGCCGTAGCTGAACCCCACGGAGAACCGCTGCGTGGTATCGACGCACAGGTCGGCCTCGATCAGCCTGATCATGTCGTCGGTGAAGGTGACGTCCTCGCCGTTGGAGTTCGCCCAGCCGTTGCTGATGCCCTGGGGCGCGACGAAGATCGTGGAACTGTTCGATTGCGAGAGCATGCCGTAGTACGCCCAGGCCGCCCCGTCAGTGCCGCCTGAGGCGACCTGGCCGGCGGTGCCGCCCAGCCAGTGGAAGCCGAAGGCCAGCCGGTGGGGGCGGTTGTTGTCGTAGGTGTCGGGGATCTTCAGGATGAAGCTGCGGCTCTTTCCGCTGCTCTGGATCGAACGTGTGCCGCTGGTCAGGGTGGGGGTCTTGCCGCAGCCTGCCGAATTCGCCGCGGATGCGGGCGAGGCCGCCATGGCGACGATGGCCACCGCGGCAGTCAAGACTGCGGCGGCCGTCGCCGCTGCCAGTCCGCGGCCGGCGGCAGGCCGGTCACGGCCCACGCCGAGAAACGATCTCACAGATTTCTCCCTTGCTCGTCGATGTCAGATGCGGGCGCTGCCACGCCGTCGTCCTACGCGCGGCGGTCGGGGACATGCGCGCGGTACCCGTCGCGCAGTGGGCGGGCCGGATCGCCATCGCTGTCAGCGGTAGCCGGCGGCGACGTCGATCTGCGCGGGACCATCGGTGCACCGGTGGGGTGACCGGCGAACGACGCGTCTCCCTCGCAGAACGTCCGCGCCGAGGACTGTGGAACGCGCCTCGGTGCACTTCTGCGCCCCGCCCGGGCTGGTCCGCCACCAGGACAGCAGGCCAGAAGCTTCTGGCTTCTCTATGTCGCATTTGCACATGGCCGGACGACATCCGTTTGGAGCTTCGGGCCGCCCGCGCCACCAACCATAGATCGTATGATGTCTTACGTCAACGAACGTCGATTTTGCCCGGCGAGCACGCCGGCGCCCTGGACTGTGAACCCCCTGAACCCCGGCCACACACCACGCGCCGACGCCGAGCGGTGCCGAATCGGAAGACGACAGGCTCGACGACGCCTCTCGGGGCCGACTGACACAGGATCGACATCAGTCGTTGACATGTGACGTCTGATGTCGCTAGCGTTGCACGGTCCCCATGGGACTACGGCCTGGGGCAGAGGGCCGCCCTCAACACCTGAAGCCGCGTGGCGAAGTGGCAGGGAGTCTCCGGTCGACCGCGCCCTCGAGTTCCGGGAGTACCAATGGGTTCTCTGTCAGCTCGGCTGTCCGGGCCTGCCGGGCGGATTCTGGCCGGCCTGCCGTCGCAGCCGTGGCAGCCGGTGGAGTGGTCGATCCGGGTCGGCACCCAGCAGCATCAGCCTGGCCGACAGCGGGCGTGGCACCACCGACGGCACCAGGATCCATCTCTGGTGCCACCACGGCGGCACCGAGCAGCAACGGACCATTCGTAACTGATCAGACGTGCCGAGGCCGTCGCCCGGACGGCCCGACAAGCGCTCCTGCTTTGGAGGACACATGACAGACCTATCACGAAGGCGGCTGCTCGGGCCGCGGTGGCTGGAGCTGGGGCGGTGTTGGCGCCAGGGGCATGGACCGCGGCGGCCTCGGCCGGCGCGATAGTTCCACCGCAGGTGCTGGCGGCCAACGACCTTGCTCTCTGGTATGACGAAAGCGCCGGGACCGACTGGCTGCGTGCGCTTCCCATCGGCAACGGACGCCTGGGTGCCATGGTGTTCGGCAACACCGACACTGAACGGTTCCAGCTCAACGAGGACACGGTGTGGGCCGGGGGCCCGCACGACTACAGCAACACGCAAGGCGCCGGCGCTCTGGCGGAGATCCGGCGCCTGGTCTTCGCCAACCAGTGGAGCCAGGCCCAGAGCATGATCGACCAGAACATGCTCGGCCGGCCAGCCGGCCAGCTGGCCTACCAGACGATCGGCAACCTGAACCTGGCGTTCCCCGCCGGCACGTCGTCGCAGTACACCCGCTACCTGGACCTGACCACCGCCACCACCACGGTCTCATACGTGCAGAACGGCGTCCGGTATCAGCGTGAGGCATTCGCCAGCGCGCCTGACCAGATCATCGCCGTGCGCCTGACGGCAGACAGGCCTGGGGCCATCTCGTTCACGGCGTCTTACTCCAGTCCGCAGCGCGTCACGATGTCCAGCCCGGACAGCACGACGATCGCCGTGGACGGCCGGTCGGGAGATCAACGAGGTATCGCCGGTTCGGTGCGTTTCCTCGCGCTGGCGAAGGCGATCGCCACGGGAGGCAGCACCAGCAGCTCGGGGGGCACCCTACGCGTGACCAACGCCGACAGCGTGACGCTGCTGATCTCCATCGGGTCCAGCTACGTCAGCTACAGCAACGTCAACGGCGATTACTCGGGCAGCGCCCGCGCGCGGCTGAACGCGGCACAGGGTACGCCCTATGACACTCTCCGCAGCCGGCACGTGGCCGACTACCAGGCTCTGTTCGGCCGGGTCACGCTCGATCTGGGCCGTACCTCGGCGGCCGACCAGACCACCGATGTCCGGATCGCCCAGCACAGCTCCGTCAGCGACCCGCAGTTCTCCGCGCTTCTGTTCCAGTACGGCCGGTACCTGCTGATCTCGTCCTCGCGGCCGGGCACCCAGCCGGCCAACCTGCAGGGCATCTGGAACGACTCATTGAACCCGGCATGGGACTCGAAGTACACCCTCAACGCCAACCTGCCGATGAACTACTGGCACGCCAACACCACCAACCTGGCCGAGTGCTTCGAGCCGGTATTCCGGATGGTCAAGGACCTCACGGTCACCGGCGCCCGGGTGGCACAGGTGCAGTACGGCGCCGGAGGCTGGGTGACGCACCACAACACCGACGCGTGGCGCGGCGCATCGGTGGTGGACTTCGCGGCGGCCGGCATGTGGCAGACCGGCGGCGCCTGGCTCGCCACGATGATCTGGGATCACTACCTGTTCTCCGGCGACAACACCTTCCTGCAGCAGAACTACCCGGCGATGAAGGGCGCCGCGCAGTTCTTCCTGGACACTCTGGTTCCGGAGCCGACCCTCGGATTCCTGGTCACCAACCCGTCGAACTCGCCCGAGCTGAACCATCACTCCAGCGTCAGCGTGTGCGCCGGTCCCACCATGGACAACCAGATTCTGCGTGACCTGTTCAACGGGGTGGCCCAGGCCAGCCAGGTGCTGGGCGTGGACAGCGACTTCCGGACCAGGGTGCTGGCCGCCAGGGACAGGCTGCCCACGACGCGGGTCGGTTCCCGGGGCAACATCATGGAGTGGCTGTACGACTGGGTGGAGACCGAGCCGAACCACCGGCACGTCTCCCACCTGTACGGCCTGCACCCCAGCAACCAGATCACCAAGCGCGGCACGCCGGCTCTCTACAATGCGGCGCGGCGGACTCTCGAGCTTCGCGGCGACGACGGAACCGGGTGGTCGCTCGCCTGGAAGATCAACTTCTGGGCGCGGCTGGAAGAAGGCGCCCGCGCGCACAACCTCATCCGCCTGCTCGTGCGGACCGACCGGCTGGCGCCGAACATGTTCGACCTGCACCCCCCGTTCCAGATCGACGGCAACTTCGGCGCCACCTCCGGCATCGCCGAGATGCTCCTGCAGAGCCACAACGGCGAACTGCACGTGCTGCCGGCACTTCCGTCGGCGTGGCCCAGCGGCAAGGTGACCGGTCTGCGTGGCCGGGGCGGGTACACCGTCGATGCGACGTGGAGCGCAGGCCAGGCCGACGAGATCGTCGTCAAAGCCGACCGCGCCGGCACCGTCAAGGTGCGCAGCCGCGCACTGGCGGGAACCGTTCAGGTCGTCGACACCAGCAGCGGAAGCGGTGTCACGGCGACCAGACCGGAGACCGACGTCCTCGTCTTCGCCGCCCAGGCCGGGCACACCTACACGGTGACCGTCACACAGAAGGCCGTCGACGGGGCAGTCGTGTACACCGAGGTGAACTATGCCGGGGCCAGCGCGGCGCTGGGGCCGGGCGACTATTCAGCCGCCGCGCTGCAGTCTCGGGGCATCGGCCTGCGGGCCATCTCCTCGGTTCGGGTCTCCCCTGGATACCAGGTCATCGGCTACTCCAGCGACGGCTTCACGGGAACCTCCTGGACCATTCCGGCCGACAACGCCGACCTGCGCAATACCGGCAACAATGACGCCATCGCCTCGCTGAAGGTGGTGACGGCCAGCAGTCCGGTCCCGACCGGGTATGTGCGGATCGCCAACGGCACGACCGGTCTCGTGCTCGACAGTGGAGGCAACGTCGCGTCGGGATCGAACGTGAAGCAGTGGAACTGGGACGGTTCGACGAACCTGCAGTGGCAGTTCGTCGATCTGGGCGGCGGGTGGTACCGGATAGTCAACCGTACCAACGGGATGGTCGCTGACAGCTGGGGCAACACTGCCAACGGGGCCCCATGCCGGCAGTCAGCGTGGAATGGCGGAGTCAACCAGCAATGGCGGCTCAACTCGATGGGCAACGGTCGCTACCAGATCATCAACCGTGGCACCAGCACCGCGTTGGATGGTGCGGGCAACACGGCGGCCGGCTCGGTCTGCGCCATGTGGACGCCGAACTCCAGCACCAACAACCAGTGGACCATCGTGACGATCTGACTCCAACGAATGCGAAGTCTCGGGGCCGTCGCGTCGACGGCCCCGAGGCCTTCCACCCGTCATTATCGAACACGATCCACGACACGCGCCGAGGTGCTAGCGGCGATTGGGATTCCCGCATCATCAAGACCTGGCAAGCCTGCCCACCTCGATCTTAGAGCACTATTCAGTCGACGATCGCCGATGAATGCGGTCGCACCAGCGTGATCAACCTGTGACGTGTCGGAAATGGACGCGACGGCCGCCCGCGGGTAGATCACTTGGCTTGTGACAACACAAACGATCTTCGCGGACAGGCCGTCGCGGGTAGAGACTATGACGGGCCTGACCAGCGATCAAGTCGACCGGCTCGTACTCGACGTCTACGCCCACTCCGACCTGGACCCGAACCGTCGCCGCGCTGTCGGTCCCTACCGCTGCGTGCTGGTCGTCCTGCTCTACCTGCGCCAGAACCTGGCCCAGGCGCTGCCGGCAGACCGTCCATCCCGGGCACCCCGCCGGATGGCCCCGCACGGAGGCTGGGGTGCCGACCATCGTCGGCACCCCAGCCGCACCTGCCTTCGGTGTCAGACCGGTCCGTGCCTGGCCCCGTGGCGCCGGGTCAGTTCCGGAAGCTCCACTGCTGGTTCGACCCGCCCCAGCAGCTGTACAGTTGGATCTTCGTCCCGTTGCCGGTGCCGCCAGCGTCGAGGCACAGCCCTGACTGCGCGCTGGTGATGGTGCCGTTGTTGACATTCCACTGCTGGTTCGCGCCGCCGTGGCAGTCATAGAGGATCACCGCGGTGCCGTTGCTGGTGCCCCCATTTGAGGCGTCCACACACTTGCCGTTCACCGTCAGCTGCCTGCTTGAGGTGTGAGTGAACCGCTGGTTCGAGCCACCCCAGCAGTCGTACAACTGGAGCTGGGTGCCGTTGGTGGTGCTCGAGTTCGGGACGTCGAGACACCTGCCGGACTGCTGACCCACAATCATCTGGCTGGTACCGCTCGGCGGCGGACTAGTGGTGGGTCCAGGATCGGGGTTGGTGCCTTCCCGGACGGTGATGTCGGAGCTTCCCTGGCTCTGGTAGCCCTCGGTCGCCATGACTTGGTAGGCCCAGCTGCTGCCGAGGTTGAGGCCGACGCGGGCCCAGGCGTCGACGTGGTTGGCGAAGGTGATGGTGCCACTGCTCCGCTTCTGCTGGCGCACGCTCCAGTACTGGTAGAACGTGGCGGTGCCGTCGATCGACGGCTGGTTGACCCGCTGGCTGCGCAGGATGTCGTAGGTGCCGCCGTCGGTGGTGACCGTGCCCAGCCGCTGAGCGCCGCTGCTCGGGTTGTAGCTGCCGAAGTTCTCCACAACGTAGTACTCGATCAGCGAGTTCCGCGTCCACCCGTACAGGGCGAGGTAGGTGTTGTTGTTGCCCGGGTTGTAGGTGCCCGAGTAGCTGACCGTCCGCCGGCTACCGGTGGCCCAACCCTTGCCGCCGACCCAGTTGTTGGTGCTCCTGCTCCAGGAGCTGGAGTAGCGGCCGTTCTCGCGCAGCACCATGCAGGCGTCGCCACTGTCTTTCCAGAACGAGAAGTAGAACCCGTTGTGCGTGCCGGTGGTGTTCGAGCAGACCTGCCGGTCGGCCTCGGCGTAAGCGTTGGTGGCCATCAACGTGCTGGCGACGGCCGCCACGACGGCGCAGGCGCCGCCGATGAGCATTCTGAGGCGGCCGCCTCTGCGGCTCTTCCGTTGGATGGGTGCCTCGTGCATGTGCGTGCTCCTCCTCGTGAAGGCTGGCGAAAAGGTGTGACAGGGTGATACGACCCGGTAGGACTGTCGGTGGCCGTGGTGTCGGGCCACCGTGCGTGGGCCGTACCACGCGGTGGTGGGGCCAGTCGTCATGCGTTCGACGACCGGAGTGCCGGGCCGCGGTTGGCCCGGACCGACAGCGATGTCTGTCGATCGCACCAATATGGATCCCACCTTGTCGCACTGTCAACAACTTCCGGAAACATTTCGGAAATCATGCCCGGGTTGGCTGGACCAGCGGGACGTTTCACAGATCGAAGTGGCGTGGGGTCGGTCGTGTTGGGCAGGCGTCGATATGTCGGTATCGAGTCGGAAGAAGTGGGGCGACGCACGGCCTGCGGATTCCGAAAGTTTCGGACTGTTTCGGATCTGCCGCGCCGCGTTGTCGCGGCGCGGCGGCCCGTCCGGCCGGTGACCCTTGCACCGATACGTCGGGCCGGATGGTCCGAAGCGGCGCGCCAGCGGTCACCGGAGGATGTGGGCCACCCCACCGCAGCCCGATCAGGTCCCGTGGACCTGCCGGCCGAGCAGTGCCTCGAGGTGGATGCATGCCTCGGCGGCAGTCCGGTCCGGGTCCATGTGGTCGCCAATGTGTACGCTCGGTCGCGGTATGCCGGTTCGGTCAGCACGCGGATGATGAGCTCGGCTACCGCGTCGACCTGCCACCGTGCCGCGGGCAGCCACTCGGCAAGTCCGAGGGCGTGCAGCCGGCGGGCGTTGTCCGGGCGGTCCGCTCCGTGTGCGAGCACCACATGCGGGGTGCCGGACGCGATCGCTGCCGCTCGTCGACCTTCTCGACCAGCTCCGATCGCCAAGACTGCACGCGTGGCAGCCGCCGGGCGGCGGTGCAGCCGGTGCACTCAGCCATGCCGTCATCCACTCCCTGGACGTGACGATCGCGCTCGACCGGCCCACGGTCGCACCAAGAGAGGCTGTGATCGCCGTCGCCAAGCTGGGCGGTCTGGCCTGGCTTCTCAGGCTCGCCAAGGCTGCGACGAGCGACCGGCACGCGAAGTTCACTCACAACCGTTACTATCGGCGGATGTCCAGCCCTGGAGACGTGCCACCAGAGATCCTGGACCGGCTGCGACCGATCTGCCGACGGTTGCCCGACACGTACGAGGAACCAGCCTGGATCGGCGTCCGCTGGCGGATCCGCACGCGGACGGTCGCCCACGTCTACACGCCGGACCCGGAACGTTTCCCGGTCTACGCCCGGCACCTGATCGCCGGGGAGGCACCGACCGTGATGACGTTTCGCGTACCCATCGACGACCTACTCAGCCTTACCACCCGCGGCTTCCCGTACTTTCGCGCCCCTTGGGGCCATAACGTCGTCGCCACCGTCCTCGGTGACCACACCGACTGGACCGAGACCACCGAACTGATCACCGACAGCTACTGCGAGATGGCCCCGAAGTTCCTCGTCGCCCAGGCCGCCCTCCCCGCTGACCTTCTCGATCCCCGAGGAGCAGCGCAGCCTACGCCATCACCTCCGGCCCACGCTGGCCTGGGCGGGGTTCGCGCCACTGCGTGACCGGCTGTGGCTCGCACCCGCGGAAGTCGATCTCGAGTCCGCGCTGGAGCCACTGCGCGCGGAGCTGCCCGCCAGCGCCATCCTGGCCTTCCACGCTCGCGAGCTGCCCGGCTATCCCGTCGCCGACAGCGTCAACGCTGCCTGGGACATCGAGGCGATACGCGCCGAGCATCTCAACTTCATCGGCACCTGGGCCGACCCCTCGGCTGTGGGCGCGAGCACCGCGCTGAGCATGCGCACGACGCTGGTGGCGGACTGGCTGGCGCTGCTGCGCGTCGACCCGCGGTTGCCACGGGAGTTCACGGACGAGCAGTGGCCGGCGAACCGAAGCCTCGACACGTACCGGCGGGTGCACCATACCGTCGTGGCGGATTCCGATGCCGAGTTCCGTGCGCTGCTGGCCGAGCGACCGATCCCGGCACGAGCCGCCGGCCCGCACAGCGCTGCCCGCCGTGGCCGCGCGGCCCGGTGAGAAGGGCGGGCGCCCTCTGCTCGAAGGCACCCGCCGTCCTGCCACTCGTGGTTACGGACTGGAGCACGTGAGACTTGGCGGGGAGTTGCTTCCCGACCAGTTCCCGAGGAAGCCGAGCGATCTCGTGCCGCTCGGTTCGATGTTGCCGTTGTGGGCGGCGTTGCGGAACGTCACCACGTTGCCGCTCTGGCTGTAGGTGCTGTCCCACGACTGCGTGACCGTCTGCCCGTTTGCGAATGTCGCTCTGACGGTCCAGCCGCTGAGGCTGGTGCTGGAACTGTTGTTTCGCACCGTGACCGCGCCTTGGAATCCGTAGTTCCACTGGCCGGCCTGCGAGTACGTCGCCGAGCATGCTCCGCCGGGCGCAGGGGACGACGGCGGCGGGCTCGACGGCGGCGGGTTCGACGGCGGCGGGGACGACGGCGGCGGGTTCGACGGTGGCGGCGAGCTCGGCGGAGGCTGCGTCTGGTTGGGGCCGACGCCGGTCACCTGGCCGTTGCCCCCGTCGAAGGTGACGTCGGAGCAGCTGAAGAAGTTCTCGTTGCTGTCCGAGCGCACCCACCGGATGTACAGGATGGCCCGGCCACTGCGGCCGGACGGCAACTGTGCGTTCCAGTAGTAGTAGTTCAGCCCGCCCGGCCCGCCGTTCGCCGGCGGGTTGGTGACACTCGCGAATTCCTGCAGGTCACTCCAGGCCAGTGGCGAACTGGGGCTCCAGCCCTGGCGGGTGATGGCCAGGTGGAACGTGCCTGGGTGGTGTGCCCAGTTGCTGTGCCGGAACTGGATGTTGGCCCCCGAGGTGAGGTGGGTCAACGGCCAGTCCGTGCGAGTCGCGTTGTAGGCGGTGAAGTTGTACGGCCCGCCGGTCCCGCCGCTGCACAGCTGTCCATCCGGGATGTAACCGGTGGTGCGGCCTCCTGCGTCGGAGCGCAGCACCGCGAACCAGTTGTACAACGGTGTGGTGCCGCTGGGATCGGAGGAGCTCTTGCTCGCCTCGATCGCGGCGGCACATGCCGGGTTGTAGGCGACGATCGACCCGTTGCCCCGAAGCCCGTCCTGGTAGCACAGCCAGGTGCGGCTGCCCGGGAACATCGTCACGCCGTGGGCCTGCGCCGCAGACGTATTGATCACTGCGAAGCCGACGCTCGCCGTCATCACTGCTGCGGCCAGACTCGCCAAGAGTTGGCGTCTGCGGTTCACCCTGTCGTCCTTTCCTTGTGGCGGATAGGCCGACGCCTGCCGGAAACAGAGCGCGCAGAGCATCGGCCTTCAGGGAGTTGCCGACGCATGCCGTGCCCCGCGGCGCACACGAAATCGACCTCTGTGCGCCCGTTGCTCGGCTCCCGACCGGTCTGAAAAATCAGACATCGACAGCTTGACATGAGATCGCTCCCATGACAACGCCGCGAAATCAGTTTCCAGAGTCCAGCGCCGACTCGGCCGCCTGTTCGTAGCGCGTGCGCAGCCCGGCCAGCCTGCCCCATTCACGGAGACTGGCGGCTGCCTTCTGCTCCAGACCGTCGGGGATCATCGCCCATACTCGATCCGGATCCGGACCAGACTTCGCAGTCTGGACGGCCGGCGGGTCCGTCAGCGTGATGACCGCCGGACCCGAACTGCGGCTCGCATAGTCCCACGCGGTGCCCGGCTGGACGATCGCACAGAAGTAGACGGCATAGATGACCCGGACGTCCTCGATCCGCCTGGGGGTTGGAGGTTCCGTTCCGAATGGCTCGGCGGCACACAGGACCCTGCCCCCGTGCTCCGCGGCATGCCCGCTGGGTCGGTAGAGCTCAAGCTCGCCCGGTGCGAGTTGCTCCAGCGCCGTCTGCGCGCGGGCGGCCAGTTGATCCGGAAAGGGGTCGGGCTTCGCGGCCACCAGGCCCGCAGTGAGGATCGCGACAATAACGACCAGCTCAGGTAGAAGCCACCAACCATGGCGTCGCAGAAAGAGCACGAAGCACATGCTTGCATTGATGCACGGCACTGTGCAATGGAGCGGCGAAGTGCACCGGCGAGCTGGACGATGCGCGGCCGGCGGCGGCCCGAGAGGTCAGTGCGCGGCGGCGTCCGCAGGTCGACCGGGCGAGAATCGCCGAGCTGCCGGGCGTCATCCCACCGCGTGACCACCAATTTCCAACTGCGACAGCCGCGTTCGACAGCCAGCGCCGATTCGTCGCCAACGCCGGGCACGAGCTGCGCACTCCGCTGACAGTCATGCGCACCACCCTCGACGCCTCGGCCTCGCGATCGTCGCCTCCATCACCACCGCACACGACGGCACCGTGACCGCTCGGCCCCGGCCCGGCGGCGGCCTCACCGTCACGGTGACGATCCCACGACCGGCCGAACCGCACGAGTAGACAAACGTGGCGCTGAGGTCGTGCCCGCTGTCAGCGCCAGGACACACTGGCGATCTTGCCGATGTTCGCGGCCGTGACAAGTGGCAACATCCGAGCAGATGTCCGCCGGCCTCGGGCCGTCCGCTCGCTCAGAACAGGAGCCCCGCGATGACCGACGCCACAGGCGCGTGGACGATGAGTGTGGCCCGCGACGACCTCGCCGACACGGCGGTCGTCACGTCCTCGGTGCCGCGACCAGAACCTGGCGAGGTGCTGCTGCGGGTGGACCGGGTCGGTCTCACCGCCAACAACATCACCTACGCGGTGCTCGGTGACTCCTTCCGGTACTGGGAGTTCTTCCCGCCCGCGCCCCGAGGCCTGGATCCGAGCCGGGGCCTGCCGCCGCTGTGGGGCTTCTGCGAGGTCGAACAGTCCACTGTCGCCGGCGTCGAGCCCGGTCAGCGCCTCTACGGCTACCTGCCGCCCGCCTCGCACCTGCTGGTGCGCCCGCAGCGGGTCGACGAGCACGGATTCCGCGACGCCACCCCGCACCGCGCGCAGCTGCCCTCGCCCTACAACGCCTACCGGCTGACCACCGGTGACGCCGCCTACGAGCCCGACCGCGAAGACCTGCTGATCCTGTTCCGGCCCCTGTTCTTCACCTCGTTCATGCTCGCCGACCACCTGATCGACAACGGCTTCCACGGTGCGCGGACCCTGGTGCTGTCATCCGCGTCGAGCAAGACCGCCTACGCCGCGGCGTTCGAACTGCGTGGTGCCGGGCCACGTGTCATCGGCCTCACCTCCCCCGCCAACGCAGCGTTCACCCGTGAGCTGGGCTGCTACGACGCAGTGCTCACCTACGACCGGATCACCGAACTCGCGCGCACGGCGCCTACGGCGTACCTGGACCTGTCCGGCCGCGCCGACCTGCGCGCCACACTCCGTGAACACCTCGGCGACCAACTGGTACGCGACATCGCCGTCGGGCTCACCGCGCAGACGCCGAATGCGGCCAGCGCGCAGGCGGTGTTCTTCGCGCCTGACCAGATGCGCAAACGGACCGCCGACTGGGGCCGGGACGGGCTCGACGCCCGCTTCGCGCAGGCCTGGCAGCGGTTCTCGGCCGAAGCCGAAAAGTGGGTCGACGTCCAGCTCGGCCATGGCCCCGAAGCGCTACGCACCGCATGGCTGGAGGTGCTCGCCGGCCGCACCCCCGCCCGCACCGCTCACGTCGTCGCGCTAGGCGGTTGACCACCCATCGATGCCGGCGGAGCACCGCCAGAAGCATCAACCTTCCCGGGCCAGCCCGCGTGTACAGGTGCGGAGGTGACGGATGGACCGGTACGACGGCTTCGAGGACTTCGTCGTGGCACGGGGGGCACTGCCGCGCACCGCGTTCCTGCCGACGGATCGTCGGCGCGGCTCAGGTCGACGGGTTTCTCGTTCCGCCACTCGACGACGCTGCGTCCGTGACCGCCCGGCCGCCCGCGTGCGCGGACGCGGCCAGCGCCCGCCCGACCAGGCGGCCGAACGCCATCGCCGGGGTCAGGCACATGCCCGAGCAGAACGCGTTGCCGTTGACCGCCGCCGCGCCGATGACCTCCCCGACCGCGTACAGGCCGGGGATCACCGCACCGTCTGCGCGGCGCACCCGCGACTGCTCGTCGACGTCCAGACCGGCGAAGGTGATCAGCGTGACCGGGTGGTTCTCCACGGCGTAGAACGGCGGCTCGGCCACCGGCGCGGGCAGGTGCGAGCGGCCGAAGTCGCCGTCGTGGCCGGCCGCGACGAAGGCGTTGTAGCGGGCGACCGACTCGCGCAGCCCCGCCGCGTCGATGCCGGCGCGGGCGGCCAGCGTGCCCACGTCGCCGGCGCGGTGCACGCCGCGGCGGCGGCCGCACATGGCGTGCAGCTGCTCGCCGCTCCAGCCGTGGACCATCGGGCGCGACTCGCGAAGCGCGCGGGCGTCGAACACCATCCAGAACGTCATCTGATCGATGCCGACGAGCGCCCGCTCCTTGCGGTCGATGCTCGGGTCGTCCTCGGCGACCCAGCGCCGCCCGGCCCGGTCGACGTAGATCTCCCACGGCGGGCGTTCCGGGGCCACCAGGTGCGGCCGGTGCGTCCAGTCGACACGCAGGTCCCCCTCGGCAGGCGGCAACCCGCCTAAGGTCGGCAGGTACCGGCCGAGCCCCTGCAGCCCCTCCCCGGCGGCCCGGCCCAGGCGCAGGCCGTCGCCGGTGGAGGTGGGCGCGGCCGAGGTGGTCAGCGGCGCGCCTTCCAGCTCGGCGAACAGGTCGGGCGCGTAGCCGAAGCCCCCGGTGGCGAGCACCACCACGGGTGCTGGCCAGGTCGTGCCGTCCTCGGCGGTGACGCCGGTGACCCGGCCGTGCTCGGTGACCAGCGCGGTGACCCGTACGCCTGGCAGCAGCCGGACGCGTCCCGCCGCGAGGTGGGGGTCGAGCAGCCGCCGCAGCGCGTCGAGGATCGCCGGCCCGCCCGGGACCGTGGTGGCGTGCACGGTCCGGGGGGTGCGGTATGGCATCGTGCCCGTGCACGATGCGCGGCGTGCCGGGATCGGCGGCGAACCCGGCGCCGATCAGCCATTCCAGCACTGCCGGCTGCTCGGCCAGCGACAGCCGGGTGAGGTCCTCGCGGCCCGCGCCGCGCCCGATGCGCCAGACGTCGGCGAAGTGGCGCTCGGGGTCGTCATCGATGCCACGGCGGTGTTGCAGGGAGTAGCCTCCGGCGGACAGGTGGCCGCCAGAGTACGGCAGCGCGCCGCCGATGTCGGTCGCCTTCTCCAGCAGCAGGACGCTGGCGCCCCGGTCGGCGGCCGTGATGGCGCAGGCCAGACCGGCCGGTCCGGCTCCCACAACGATCATTGACGGCAACGGTGCCCCCAGGCGTGTTCCATTGGTGGTGACAGTGTTTCCGTACTACGTTGCAGGGTCAAGCGATGCTCCTCCCGCCGACCGGCTGCCGTCGACCGCCCGGATCCAGCCACGCCCACCGGCGGGCACGGACGCCTCCCAGCACCCCGACCAGGTGCGTCAGCCGCAGACCGACGCCGGCCTGGCATGATGGCGCACCGCCCGGCCCGCGTATAGCTCAGATCCGCCGGATCGTCCGAATACTCTGCTCGGCAGCCAAACGTACGTCCCCGTCGTCGTCGGCGGTGGCCCGCTCGCGCAGCCATAGGTCGACTCAGCGGGGCCGTGGACGAGGGGAGATCGACAGGTGACCTTGTGAATGGGCTGACCGGTCGGCTCCATGCCATCGTCTTGGACACGCATCCACACAGAGGTGACGTGCGGCATGTCCAATCCGTACCACTAGGCACCGTCGTCGGCGTACTCGCACATGTACGCGTCCTCAGTGCCGAATAGACCCTCCTCGTGGTCGAAGAGCTCCTGGAATGCGGCAAGCAGCGGCGCGGGCAAGCGTCGGCGCGACCGAGGCGACCGCCCAGGCGGGCAGCGTGAGGTCGATGTCGAGAACGCCGTCGTCGCCGACGGTCAGCGTGCTGCGGTGGAGGCCGTCGGCGACGTGGCGCAGCTCGGCGGTCTGTTCCCGCGTGATGTTGAGCGGGGCGCCCATCTGGTACCAGGCCTCGGCGACGTTCCCGTGCTCCCAGTCGAGGATCTCCACGGTGAGCTCGGTGCCCGGGCGCAGTCCCTCGACCCGGTGCCGGACGCGGCGCTCGGGGCCCATCTCGGCGAGGGCTCGCGTCTCGGCGTAGCCGTTGCGCGACGCGAGCCCCGTCGTGCCCATATCGGCGGGGTAGTTGTAGAAGATGGCCGACACGTCACCCGTCGCGGACGAGCGGGTGATGGCGCCGTCGGGAAGCTCGGCCAGGAGGCGGTCACCGAGGCGGTGGAGCATGGCCATCGCGTGGAACGTCGGCTTGTGCAGGCCGTTCTCGTTGACGAACCCGAAGCCTCCGTGGAAGGGGCCGATGCCGCCGCCGCCCTCCTCGAACACGTCGGTGAAGGTCCAGTAGGAGATCGAGTCGGCCAGCGGCGCGCCCTTGAGGAACGCCCGGACGATGTACGCGGCGGCGAAGAGCGTGTCGTGGATCGCGTCGCGGCTCGACGGCGAGGTCGACCACTCGGTGATGTGCAGCTCGGCATCCGGGTACGGGCTGTTCTCGATGATCGTGCGCAGGACCTGCAGGTCGACGTACGTGGCGTCCTTCTGGCGCGTGATCGCTTTGAGGTTGCCCAGGGAGTCCGCCGCGTAGTCGGTCGGATACAGGTGGGTGGAGAGGAAGTCGATCGGCAGCCCGCGCTGCGCGCAGTACTCGATCAGCTCGTGGATCCACACCGGCTGCCAGTCGAGCTCGTCGGGGTCGGTGGCCACCGCGGTCTCGACCTCGAGCGACGGGTCGTGGGTCTCTCCGGAGTAACGGGCGTCGGGGACGAACACGCTCGTCGACGGGCCGCCGACCCGCAGCCGGGGGTCGATGGCTTTGATCGCGCGCGCCGTGGCCTCGTACAGCTCGAAGTACTCGGTGCGCGTCCCGGTCCAGAAGTGGGGCACGAGGTTCGGCTCGTTCCACACCTCGAACGGCCACTGCCGCACCTCGTCGATGCCGTACCGCTCGATCCAGTGCCGCACGGTGGCGTCGACCAGCGCGACCCATTGGCCCATCTCCTTGGGCGGGCTGCAGTGCGCCTTCCACCAGAACAGCGTCTCGGTCTGGGTGGCGAGCTCGCGCGGCATGAACCCGAGCTCCACGAACGGGCGGGCGCCCGCGTCGAGGATCGCGTCGAACACCTTGTCGACATATGCGAACGTGTAGACCGGCTCGGGCAGCGGCTGGTTCGGGCCGAAGCCGCCGCCGTCGTCCGTCCGGTAGACGAACATGTCGTCGTGAAACAGGCCGTGGAAGCGCACGTGCCGGGCGCCCAGCACCTGGACGGCCTCGCGGAAGTGCGCCTGCCAGTCCGCCCGCAACGCCTCATTCGCGCGGCCGGCACCGACGCACTCGTTCCACACATGATGCAGCCGCACCTCGGCGGGTTCCTGTCCGTCGATCAGCAGGGCTGAGGTCGCCTGCTCAGTCATGAACGGCTCCTTCGCTGCGTCGGTGAGTAGGGCTTGCGAGCCCGGTGGGGTCGCTGACACGGAACCAGTCCACGTCGACGTAGCCTCCGGGCTCGGCAGTGGCGTAGTTGAAGAGGGCGAACCGGTACCCGGTGAAGTGCGCGAGGTCGTATTGCATCCGCAGGGTGTCGCCCAGCCACGTCCAGTTGCTGCCGTCGTACGAGTACGCGAACGACGCCGTATCGACGGCATCCCGGAAGTCGACGTCAGCGCGCAGGTAGACGACGTCCGCCCGCAGCGGCACCGGTGCGCTGGTGAAGGCGATGACGCCGTCGCCGCCCGCCCGGCGCATCACCAGGCTCTTGGTCCCGCCCTGCATCGTCACGGCGATGTATCCGTACTTGCGCTGGTAGGCGGAGATGCCTGCGACGTCCCCGTCCTTCATGTGCGAGACGTCCAGCGAGATGGCGCCGGAGCTCGCGGGTCCGAGCGTGCGTTGGGTGAGCGTGTTGCGCGCATCGAGGATGCTCGACGCGACGCGGCCCGTGGTCAGCCGCAGGTGTCCGGGCCGCTCGGTGAGCGACCAGAACCGGTTGTCCGGGTTGTGGTTCCACTGCCACTGGAGCCCCAGGTCCGACCCGTTCCATGCGTTCTCGGCGGACTCTGCCAGGAGGTCCGCGTTGGCCGTGTTCCAGTGGCCCGCGCGCTCGAGGAGGTTGTCGAAGTCGTCCGAGGCGACGACGGCGGCCCCGTCACCGGCCGTCCGTGCGGCCGCCGCGGGCGCTTGCGGATGGAGAGCGAACACCGGCCACCCGTCGTCGTCCCAGGTCACGCCAATGAGCTGAGGCGCACGACCCAGCGGGCCCTCGTCCTGGAACAGCATGGCGTACCACTGTCCGTCGGATGTCTGGACGACTCCTCCCTGGGCGACGCCGGTTCCGGGTCGGCCCCCGACCGTCACGCCCTGGCTGAGCACGACCCGGCCCTCCCACACGCCGCCGGCCGACTGCGGCGTCAGCGACGTCGACCGCCACAGCACCTCCTGGCGGATGCCACCCGACGGCCACTCGATCATGAAGACGTAGTAGTAGTCCCCGATCTTGTACGCGTGCGCGCCCTCGGCGTTCAGTCCGCTGGTCTGGTCGACGTCGGCGTCCTCGACGAGCCGGGTCGCCGGGCCGTCCCAGGCAAGGGTCCCGTCGTCGTGCCGCCGCAGCCTGCGCAGGTCGATCGACCCGCCACCGTAGACAAGCCAGACGTCGTCGCCGTCGAACAGCAGCGACTGATCGTGGGCGTACCCGTCGAGCACCGACCTGGTCCACGGCCCGTGCTCGACGTCGGGAGTCGAGTAGACGTACGTCTGCCGCGTGGTGAGGCTGCCGACCGACACGTAGTAGGTCCCGTCATGGAACCTGATGCTCGCTGCCCAGCTGCCCTGGCCGTACGCGTCCTGGCCGTTGCGCAGCGCCAGCGCGTCCGTGTCGTCGAGGATCGCCGCGGTGTACCCGGCGATGGACCAGTGCACCAGGTCGCCCGAGCGCATGATCGGGACGCTCGGCGCGAAGTACATGGTCGTGCTGACCATGTAGTAGTACCGGCCGTCGAAGATGACGTCCGGGTCGGGCACGTCCGCGAAGATGACGGGGTTGGTGACGTCTGCCCGCGCCCCGCCGTCGCGGATGTTCACCTCCGGTCGGTCCATCAGCGCAGCTCGAGCGCCACGGTGACGTAGGAGTGGGCAGGCAGCTCGACCTCGAGCCCCCGGGGGTGGGGGTGCACGCCGGCATGGTCGGCAGGGGCGACGGCGTCGAGCTGTTCGGGAGTGTTGTGCGCGTCGAGCGCCGTGGCGGTCAGCACCCGCGCGGTGTGCCCGACGACATCGCGGCCGCGCAGGTCCAGGACGAGGGTGCGGTCCGTCTCGGCGTCGAGGTTGGACAGCGAGACCAGGGCGGTGTCGCCCTTGACCGACGCGGACGCCGAGACGAGCGGCAGCTCGGTCGCGCCGACGGCGCGAGTCTCGACGCCGCGCAGGTGCACCGCGAGGGCGGCGGCGTCGTGGTGGCCGGTGTTCATGGCGAAGACGTGGTACGTCGGGGTGAGCACGAGCGCCCCGCTGTCGGGGTCGGTGAGGATCATGGCCTGCAGCACGTTGACGGTCTGGGCGATGTTCGCCATGACCACGCGCTCGGCGTGACGGTGGAACGCGTCGAAGTGCACGGCGGCGACCAGGGCGTCGCGCAGCGTGTTCTGCTGGTACAGGAACCCGGGGTTGGTGCCCTTCTCCACGTTCCACCACGTGCCCCACTCGTCCACGACCAGGCCGACCTTGCGGTGCGGGTCGTAGCGGTCCATGACCGTGGAGTGCCGGGTGAGCAGCTCTTCCATGCGCCGGGCGCGGGCCATGGTCACGTACCACTGGTCCGTGCTGAACCCGGTGGCGTCGCCCTTGTCCGACCACGGCCCGGCCATCGTGTAGTAGTGCAGCGACACGGCCTGGAACGGGCCCGCCGAACCGGCTCGGTCCGCTGCCAGGTCGTCGAACGAGCGCATGAGCGTCTCGGTCCAGTGCAGGTCGGCCTCGTTCGCGCCCGCCGCGATCCGGTACAGCAGGTTGCCGCCGTGGTTGCGGCAGTAGGTGGCGTACTGCCGGGCCAGCGACGCGAACTGTTCGGCGCGCAGGTTGCCGCCGCAGCCCCACGCCTCGTTGCCCAGTCCCCAGAACGGCACCCGCCACGGCTGCTCGCGCCCGTTCGCCCGCCGCAGCGCCGCCATCGGTGAGTCGTCCGCCCGGGTCAGGTACTCCACCCACGCCGACATCTCCGCCACCGACCCGGACCCCACGTTCCCCGACACGTACGGGTCCGCACCGAGCAGCTCGCACAGGTCCATGAACTCGTGCGTGCCGAACGCGTTGTCCTCCACCACGTCGCCCCAGTGCGAGTTGACCATCCGCGGGCGGCTCTCGCGCGGGCCGACGCCGTCACGCCAGTGGTAGTCGTCGGCGAAGCAGCCGCCCGGCCAGCGCAGGTTCGGGATCGAGATTGCCCGCAACGCCTCGACCACGTCCGAGCGGATGCCCCGCACGTTCGCGACCGGCGAGTCCTCGCCCACCCAGAACCCGCCGTAGATACACCGCCCCAGGTGCTCGGCGAAGTGCCCGTACACGTGCCGGCTGATCGTGGCGCCGGGCAGGTCGAGGTCGATCACTGCGATCGTGCTCGTCGTCATTCTCTTCCTATCAGCTGTGTGGTCCGTCAATGCAGGCCCCGGCGATGAGCTCGCGGAAGCCAGACCCGCATCGGGCCGGGGGCCGGTTGCCCCAGGTCGAGAACGGGATCGCTGTCACCGTTCGCTCGTCGCCGAGCTCGGTGGCGGTGTCGGGGCCGTAGAGGCCGTCCGCGGCGTCGTTGCCCTGCTGCCAGGCTGTCAGCGGACCGCCGACAAGGCGTACGGACGGGATCGGCAGCGGCCGGTGCCGCGTCCCGGCGAGCGGGGATGCGGGGACGGCGCGTAAGGCGGACGTGCGCGCAGACGTGCTCACAGCTTGGTTCCCTTCGACCGAACCGGGCTAGAGGGGCGCGCGGCGTTCCGCGCGAGTGCACGGCCTTACGCGCCACCGCGGGTGGAGCCACGCACCACGAGACTGACGGGCGCGACGACGTGCTCGGCCGGGCCGGTCCAGCCCGCCATCTGCCGGCGCAGCAGACCCACCGCGGTCTCGGCGACACCTTCATGGTCCGCGTCGACGGAGGTGAGGCCGGGCGGGACGAACCTCGCCATGTCGAGGTTGTCGAACCCGGCGAGCTGGACGTCGACGGGCACACGAAGCCCGCTCTCGGCCAGGGCCGCGATCGCGCCGAGCGCGATGACGTCGGTGACGGCGAAGACGCCGTCGAAGGGCAGACCGGACGCGATGACGTCGAGCAGGGCATCGCGTCCGGCCGCCGACGTGTAGGTGGAGACGGGCACCACATGGCGTGCGTCGACATCGAGGCCGGCATCGCGAAGTGCGCGCTCCCAGCCAGCGCGGCGGTCCGACGACATCATGTGCGCGGTGTCGAACGTGCAGCCCAGCGCAAGGATGCGTCGCGAGCCGTGCTCGATCATGTGCGCCGTCGCGAGGCGGGCGCCCTCTTCGTTCGCCAGCCGCACGTGGTTGAAGCGGTCGGGCACGTCACGTTCGCCGAGCAGCACGATCGGCTTGGGCGTGCGCACGCGGTCCAGCTGGTCGCGGTCGAGGCCGGCGACGGACAGCAGGACGCCGTCGTAGTACTGGAGTCGCGCGACGCTCAGCGCCGCCATCTCGTGCTCCGGGCTGGCGCTCGTCCGCTCGAGGACGAGGTGCCGCCCGTCGGCTTCGATCAGCGGCGCGATCTTGTCGGCGATCTCACCGAAGTAGTCGTGGAAGCTGGGCACGATGAATGCGACGGTGTCGGTCCGTCCCGCGCGCAGGTGTCGCGCGGTCAGGTTGACTTCGTACCCAAGAGCCGCGACGGCGGCCATGACACGGGCACGCGTCGGCTCGTTGACCGGGAGGCGCTCGTTGAGGACGTTCGACACGGTCATTGCCGACACGCCCGCCTCACGGGCGACGTCCGCCATCGTCACCCTCGCCATGTGTATCCTCCTGTGCGCGACGTTCTGCCAGCCCAGCAACCTCTGACGAGAGGCTCGCGGCTCGGCCATACCGCGGGGTGCCGTCATATTATCGATAAAATACGGCTTGGCAAGTGAGTCCACCGAGCGTCTCTTATTACCTGTGTTTGCCTGAGGGAGTCAGGCGTTTCGGGTGGTGGCGTGGCCGTGTCGTGCCGGGTCCGTAGTCGCCGGTGAGGGTGATGACGGGGGTGGCGCGGACGTGGTGGAAGCCGGTCCGATGGTGCCGGAGTTTCAGGTGATCGTGTGCAGGCCCTGACGCCGCCACGCGGGGGTGGTGGTTCTTGGGTGCCTGCCCCGCCGGACGCTGGCCACCGGTGGACGCCGGTGGGGCGGGGGCCGTGCGCCGGTCGGGCGCGCGGTGGGAAAGCTTGCCTGCCGACGTCGGGGGCCGTTTCCGAGTGGGTCCGCTTTTGGCCGGTCGGGTCGGTTCCCTGGTATGGCGGGTGGTGGGGTGGGTGGTGGGGCGTCGTACGGTCGCGACGTCGCCTTCGACGACGGTGGTGATGGTGTGTCGGCCGGTGGTTCGGTCGGTGCGGACGTGGTGTTGGGCGAGTAGGCCGCGGGCGGTGATGCGCATGGCCGCGGCGTGGTCGCGGTCGAGGTTCAGCCGGCAGCGTCCGCAGATCGCCCATTTCCAACCCCGCTCGCCGGGCCGGTCGGGGGCGGGGGTGTGGGCCAGTTCGGTGTGGCCTTGTCCGCAGCGGGGGCAGTAGCGGCTGGTGCCCCGGGCGGGCACGGTCACGACCGCGATGCCGGCTTTGGCGGCCAGGTGCACGAGCGCGTCGACGACCTGTCCGCGGACCTGCCCGGACAGCCGTGCGTTGCCTTTGCGCCGGCCGCGGGCCGCCAGGGTGGCCAGGTCCTCGACGTAGACGACGCCGGCGTGCAGCGCGACGGCCTGGTCCACGGCCCAGCGGGCGGCCGACCAGGCGAGGCTCTTGTTGAGGTGGCGGATGCGGGCGCACACGTGTTCGTGTTCGGTGGTGGCGCGTGCGGCCAGCACGGTCAGGTGCCCGGCACGCGCGTCGCTGTCAGGCAGGCCCGCGGCCAGGGCGGTGTGGCGGTCGCGCCTGGCGGCCAGGTGCTCGCGGTGTTGGCGCAGGCGGTGGAGTCTGGCGGAGACGGCGGTGGCGTCGTAGCGCAGCATCCGGCCGTCGGTGACGACCCGGCCGGTGTCTGTCAACCGCCCGACGGTGCCAGTCAGCAAAGTGTTGACGCCCCAGTCCAGGCCGAGCGCGACCCGGTGCCCCCGCGCAGGCGCGGGTGTGACGGGTACACGGTGGGGTAGGTCGACGCGGACCCGGTGCCTGGCGATGCGCAGGGTCGGCGCGCACAGCCTGGCGTGGTCGGCAACGTGGGCGGGCAGGGTGAGGGGCAGGGCGTGCCAGGCCCAGTCGGCCGGTGACCCGGGCCGGGCCGTCAGTGGCAGCTGTACCCGCAGCACGGCTCGGCCCGGCCCGTCGCGGCCGATGGTGGTCAGCTGCCTGTCGGCGGCGGCAAGCAGCACCTGGGCCGCGACCGCGGGCGGGGCCTCAAGGTCGGGCAGGTCGGCGGGCAGGCGTCCCTCGGCGTGCTGGTAGGCGCGGACCTGACGGGTGCGGTTGACGATCACCGCGTTGGTCACCCCAGCTGGCAGCAGGTCACGCAGCGCCTGCCAGTCGGCGTCGGCGCGTCGGCCGTCGGCAGGCCAGGTCGCAACGATCGCCTGCAGGACCTCGCGCCGGTACACCCCCAGCCGCAGCGCACGGGCGGCCTCCTCCTGCGCGCACCGGCGCACCCGGTCGCTGACATACACCCCCGCCGGCGCGGGCGCCGTCCAGCCCAGCCGGCGCAACGCCATCCAGCCCTTGGCCGGCAGCACCCGCCGTCCGGGCCGGCACCAGCAGCCAACGCCGCCAGATCCGCGCCGGTCCAGTGCTCGGCCACGATCTGCGCGGCCAGCTGCCCGACCAACCCGGCCAGCCACCCGACCCGCGCGGCCAGCACCCGCTCACCGACCCGATGGCCGCTGGCCTCGACCGTCGCCGACATCGCCGCGCAGGTCGCGGTCGCGGTGAGCTGACCCACCGCCATCACCACACCCCCGCACACCGGCCAATCAGGACTGACATGAGCCTACGACCCGCCCCTGACACAACCGCCGCCCACGACAAACGCCCAGCATCCGCCACCCGGCCACACCGCCACCAGGGCGAACCGAATGCAGTCACGCTCAGCTAACCCGACCAACAGTTCACACCCTGACGGCTCGAGATCGACGGCGTCACCGCCCCGGACGCGCGGTGCGCGTGCCTTTCCCGATGTCCCTCCGGCGGGCAATGCCGACAGATTGTGACGATGTCGGCGTACGAGCGAAGGCACCCAGCCGGGTACGGCTGAACGTGCCCGGCTTCTGCAGGATCCAGAGTCGACTGTCGCGACGCCGGGTGGGGCAGCCACCTGTCGGCGTTGGGTAGCTCGTCGTCCGTCGGAAGAGTCGGGCGGCGGGCTCGAACCAGCGCGGCTGGCCGGCCGCTACGCGCACGCCGCGCCGGGCAGCTGTCCGGCCCCTGGACCCGGCCGCCACCAGGGGTACGGTCCGGGGCCTACCGTCACCGGCTGGCTATGCCCGCCCCGGAAGGCCGACGACGGTGTATCCCTCGATCGAGCCATCCCTTTCGCCGTGACCTCGGCCTACCACCGCCACCGCCGAAGTGGCCAAAGTAAACGGGCACTCACGCTGCGGGATCGATCGCGTACGGCGAGCTGGGTACGTTCAGCCGTACCTACCTGTCCACGCCAACCCGTACGCCGACAGGGCGTCGTTCTGGAGGGTGTGGCGCATGCGGCTCCTCGCGTGTGGACCGGGACGTCACGGCGGAGTCTCGGTTCGTGCGCGGGGCTTGACGGAACCCGATCGCCTCTCTACTTTATCGCTAAAATCACGCCGGGATTAAGACGCGAGGCCGAATACGCGTCCGCAGCGCACACCTTCCGGTCGACATCGCCCGGACAGTTTTCTCACAGCGGAGACATCAGGACAGTTCTCGTAAGGAGAGACATGAAGCGCAACCCTAGACTCGGCGGCCTGCGCCGGGCCGGGCGGCAGCTCACCGTGGCCGCCACGGCCATGGCACTGATCGCCCTGGCTGCCTGCACGGAGGACGAGAGCACGGACGATTCGGACGTGCTGAGCCCCAGCAACCCGACGACGCTCTCGGTCTGGATCACGTCGGCCCAGCAGGCCCCGGCACCCGACAACAAGATCACCAAGCTGCTCAAGGACAAGCTCGGTGTCACCCTCACCTACGAGATCGTCACGCCGGACAACGAGGACCAGAAGATCGGTGTCATGCTCGCGGGCGGTCAGTACCCCGACCTCATCGGCACCGGCGACCTGAAGCAGCGTTTCCTGGAGGGCGGCGCTCTCCGGCGCCTGGACGACATGCTGGAGACTGGGGCCTACCCCAACCTCGCCGCGCACGTCAAGGACGACATCAAGAAGATGAGTTACTCGGGCGATGAGGTGGACAAGGGCCTGTACATCTTCCCGAACTACAACCGCTTCTACGGCGACATCACCGGCGGCACCTACTACGGTCCCGCGTTCTGGATCCAGAAGCGTGTGCTCGCGGACGCCGGCTACCCGGACCTCGGCAACATGACGCTCGACCGCTACTTCCAGCTCATCTCGGACTACAAGGCGAAGCACCCCCAGACCAACGGCGCCCCGACCGTCGGCTTCGAGATTCTGGCGTCCAAGGGCCGTGAGTGGGGCATGACCAACCCGCCGGCGCTGCTGGCAGGCTCCCCGAACAACGGCGGCGTCATCGTCGACAGCAACAACAACGCGTCGATCTACGCCGACAAGGACGTCGCGAAAAACTTCTACAAGGTTCTCAACCAGCAGTACAACGCGGGCCTCGTCGACCGCGAGTCCTTCACCCTGACGTTCGACCAGTACACCGCGAAGCTGGCCACCGGCGCCGTCCTCGGCATGCACGACCAGGGCTGGAACTTCGGGACCGCCACCCAGTCGCTGCAGAGCGCCGGCAAGGACGAGCACACCTACGTGCCCCTCATGCCCGTCTACGACGGGGTGACGCCCTGGTACGCCGACCGCGCCGTCATGAACATCAACCAGGGGTTCGGCGTCTCGGTCTCCAGCAAGCAGCCTAAGAAGGCACTGAAGTTCCTCGACACCATGCTCAGCGAGGAGTGGCAGAAGACGCTCTCCTGGGGCGTCGCCGGCGAGGACTACCAGGTCGGCGCCGACGGCGTCTTCTCCCGCACGGACGAGCAGCGCAAGAACTACAAGGACATCACCTGGCGTTCCCACAACCGTCTCGACGCGCTGCTCGACATGCTGCCCAAGCACCAGGGCAAGTTCTCCGACGGCAACGCCTACAGCCCCGACGACCAGCCCGCCGAGTTCTACGCGACGCTCAGCGACTACGACAAGAACTTCATGGCGAAGTACGGCAAGAAGACCTGGCTTGACTTCATGAACAAGGTGCCGGAGAACCCCAAGTACTACCCGGCGTGGAACATCAAGCTCTCCGACGCCGCCAACCAGGTCAACCAGCAGCTGACCGACACCAGCGTGCAGAACCTGCCGAAGATCATCGCCGGCAAGCCCGCCGACTTCGACAAGAACTGGCAGGCCTACGTCGACTCCCTCCACAAGATCGACGTCAAGGTGTACGAGGACGCAGTCAACGCCGGCATCAAGAACCGTCTGGCCAACTGGTAACAGTCTGCGAGCAGTCGTGGTGGGTGGCGTGCGCCCCCCACCACGACGCGTTCTCGATTACCACCCACTGCCCCTGACGAGGTTGGACAGTTGACATCTCCCCCACCTGAAGCAGGGGCATTCGACCCTCGCGGGTTGAACTTTCTGCTTCACAGCCTGTTGCCGACCCGGGTTACCAGCAAGGAGCGGTGTACCGCCCATCGGTCTTACACAGGCTCCACAGACCTGACTTCCCGCCAGCCCGGCGGTAGGCCCGACCGGCTTGGTTATCGCCTGCCAGGCCCCAAGAAATCAGCACACCTGTTCCCTCCCGCAACACCGGCGGACGCCGGATTCGCCCTAACGGCGACCCGGCTTTCCTGCCCTGCTCCGCAGGAGTTCCGCTTCCTCTCCGGCCTGAAGGCCGGAGTATCCACGGAAGGTATCCGATGACGGACGCCACGGTCAGCACCCCTGTGACCGCCACCGGGCTCGAACCGGCCACGGAGCCCGCGAGCAGCTCGCGTGCCCAGAAGCGCAAGGCCCGAAAGAAGGCGGCGAAGGATCCCAAGCGCAAGATCACCTGGGACAGGGTCTGGGCGCAGCGGGCCCTGCTCGCGATGGCCGTCCCGCTGCTGCTGTACCAGATCCTGTTCAAGTACGTCCCGGTCTACGGCTGGGCGATCGCCTTCCAGCACTACAAGCCGGGTCGCGGCAGCATCTGGAACCAGCAGTGGGTGGGCCTGGCAAACTTTTACAACCTGTTCACCGGTGTCAACGGTGAGCGGTTCCGCCAGGTCGTGGTCAACACGATGGGACAGTCGGTCCTGACCCTGGTCGTCGGGACCTTCGGGGCCATCGTCCTGGCGCTGCTGCTGAACGAGGTCAAGAACCTGCCGTTCAAGCGGATCCTGCAGAACATCACGTACATGCCCCACTTCCTCAGCTGGGTGATCGTGGCGAGCCTGGCATCGGTGGCGCTCTCGCTGCCCTCCTCCGGCGGGTTCATCAACCAGGGCCTCATGAGCCTGCACCTGGTCGACGAGCCGGTCCTGTTCCTGACCGAGCCGAACTACTTCTGGGAGATCGTCGCCGGGACGAGCCTGTGGAAGGAGCTGGGCTGGAACACCATCCTCTACCTGGCCGCGATCACTGCGATCGACCCGGGCCTGTACGAGGCCGCCGAGGTCGACGGAGCGGGCCGCTACCGCAAGATGTTCAGCATCACGCTCCCGAGCATCAGGCCCACGATCGTCGTGCTGCTCATCATCAACAGCGGCTGGATCCTGTCCACGAACTTCGAGCTGCCGTACTTCCTCGGCAACGGCCTGGTGTCCGAAACGTCCGAGACCATCGACGTCTTCGTGCTGCGCTATGGCTACCAGCTGGGCAACTACAGCCTCGCCGTCGTCGCGGGCATCTTCAAGACCATCGTCGCCGTCATCCTGGTGGGCTCGGCGAACCTAGCGGCCAAGCGCCTCAACCAAGAGACGCTGGTCTAGGAGGACTTCATGTCACTCACCACTGTCGCGAAGCCTCTGGCGCGGCGCGCCTCACGAGGCGGGTCACGGCGTCGCAAGCGGACGGTCGAGCAGATCATCTTCACGACGCTCAACACGACCTTCCTGCTGGCCCTCGCGGCGCTCATGATCTACCCGCTGCTTAACACGCTCGCCATCTCCCTGAACGACGGCAACGACGCCGTCCGTGGCGGGATCGGCATCTGGCCTCGGGTCTTCTCGCTGCAGAACTACAACGTCGTGTTCAACATGACCACGATCTACCAGGCGTTCTTCATGAGCGTCCTGAAGACGGTAGTGGTGGTGGCGACAAACCTGATCTTCACCTCGATGCTCGCCTACGCGCTCAGCCGCAAAGAGTTCATCTTCCGCCGCTCGATCACCCTGATCTTCGTGCTGACGATGTACTTCGACGCCGGGCTGATCCCCAACTACCTGCTCATCAGGGACCTGGGCATGCTGAACAGCTTCCAGGCCTACTGGGTACCGACGATCATCAGCGCGTTCAACCTGATCGTCCTGCGCACGTACATGAAGTCGATCCCCGACGAGATCATCGAGTCGGCACGGATCGACGGCGCGGGCGAGTTCCGCATGTGGTGGCAGGTCGTGATGCCGCTGTGCAAGCCCGCGCTGGCCGTGGTGGGTCTGTTCGTGGCCGTGGGCAGCTGGAACTCCTGGCTGGACACCCTGCTCTACAACTCGGGCGATCAGGCGTTGTCCACCCTGCAGTACGAGTTGCAGAAGCTACTGGCGAGCTCGATGAACGCCGGCATGAACTCCGTGGCCGCCACGGGCAGCGCGCAGTCTGGCGGGCAGGTCACCACACCGATCGCGCTGCGGTCGACGATCACCATGGTGGCGGCCGTCCCCATCCTGTTCGTCTACCCGTTCCTGCAGAAGCACTTCGTGTCCGGTCTCGTGATCGGCTCCGTGAAGGGCTGATGGCGCCGGGCTCCCGCCCACCGCGGCAGGCCGACCCCGTCCTCAGGACCCGCAACTTCGCACACTGAAAGGCTCCGACCATCTTCCGTTACCACCCCGCGTCGCGACTGTGGCGCATCCTGGACTCGCTCGGCTCCGTCATCTTGATCAGCCTGTTCTGGCTCGTGAGCCTCGGCCTTGTCGTGACGGCGGGAGCGGGAACGGTGGTCGCCTACGAGGTGTGCCGCCGGTACGTCCTGGGCAAGGACGCAGGCCTCTGGGCCATCGCCACGAAGGCCTTGCGGCAGAGCTGGAGGCAGGCGACCGTCATCGGCCTGCTGGCCGTCCCGGTCGCGGCCGTGGGCATCCTCACGCTCTCCTACCTGCCCACTCTCGGGCCGGCCGAGGTCTGGGTGCCGCTCATTGTCGTCGGACTCTTCCTCCTGCTCCTGGTCTTCTGGTGCCTCCCCCTCGCAGCCCGCTTCACCAACCCCACCTGGCGCCAGGTGCTCAACGGGCTCACGTTGGGGCTGACGACGCCCAGCCTGACGTTCCTGCTCGGGATCGCCGTGGTCCTCGGGGGCGTCGCCATCTGGAACTTCATGCCCGCGGTGTTCGTGGCGCCCGGCCTGATCCTCCTGTGGTGGTGCTACCTGCTCGAGCAGTTCTTCGTCGCCCGGGGGTACGTGCAACCGGAGCCGAAGGAGGCGGAGGTCTGACGCTCTCCAGCCGTGGACCCGAGTTGTCTCGGGGTGAGGCTCTTCGTCAAGAAGGAGTAGTTGTGGAGGTCCTGAAGGGACTACGTCCTCGGGGAACTAGTAGCCGTGTAGCCGAATGAGCCGTTCGCTGCCGCGGCATTGCTGCTCACGCAGATCGAGTGAGATATGCCGGAAATCCCGATCCGCACCGGCTGCCGTAATCGGACTCACCACCGTCTCGCAAGGTAATCGCACTCAGACGCAGACCTCCAAGTACCACTACAAACTCTAGAAATCGAGATCATCAATGGCCGACAGCGCTCCTACTTTCCCCGTCCCTGAGGCTGAGGTTACCGGCGTGGAGCTGCACGTCGCGAAGTCTGGTTCCGACACCGCCGCCGGAACCGCGCAGGCCCCCCTGCTCACGATCGGTGCTGCCGCGGCGCTGGCTCAGCCGGGAGACACCGTCGTCGTGCACGAAGGCGTGTACCGCGAGTGGGTGAACCCGCCGCGCGGCGGTACGGCTGCTGCGCCGATCACCTACCAGGCTGCGCTGGGCGCGGATGGCCTGTTCGAGAAGGTGACGATCTCGGGTGCTGAGGTGATCGGCGACTGGCATCCGCACGCCGGCTCGGCGGGCCGGGTCTGGGTGGCGACCGTGCCGAACTCCCTGTTCGGGTCGCGCAACCCCTACCTCGAGCGCATCGGTGGGGACTGGTTCTTCGACCAGGTCAACACCTGGCACACGGGCGAGGTGTATCTCGACGGCAAGTCGTTGTACGAGTCGCTGACCATGGCCGGCGTCGAGCACCCCGAGGTCACCGTGGACTCGTTCGACCAGGCGGGCTCGCTGCTGACCTGGTACTGCGAGGTGGGCGACGACGTCACCACGATCTGGGCGAACTTCGGCGGCGCCGACCCGGCGGAGCACCAGATCGAGATCAATGCGCGCAAGTTCGTCTTCTGGCCCGCCGCCACGGGCGTTGACCACATCACGGTGCGCGGCTTCACCCTGACGAAGGCCGCCACGCAGTGGGCCCCGCCCACGGCGCTGCAAGAGGGCCTGATCGGCCCGCACTGGTCGAAGGGCTGGGTGATCGAGGACAACACGATCACCGACTCGAAGAACGTCGGCGTCTCGCTGGGCAAAGAGGCCAGCACCGGGCAGAACGAGGCCGCCGCAGGGCCGAAGGGTGCCAAGGGCGGCACACAGCGCGAGCGCGAGGTGATCCAGCGGGCGCTCGCCCTGCGCGGGCCCGCCGCGGGCGAGCCGCACCCGTGGGGCCGGGATCACGTCGGCTCCCACACGGTGCGCCGCAACACGATCCGGGACTGCGAGCAGGCAGGCATCGTCGGGCACCTGGGGGCGGCGTTCTCGACCATCAGCGACAACCACATCTCCCGCATCCACGTGAAGCGTCAGTGGCACGGCGCCGAGGTGGCCGGCATCAAGCTGCATGCCGCGATCGACACCGTGATCAGCGGGAACACCATCCATCACACGCACCGTGCCCTGTGGCTCGACTGGCAGGCCCAGGGCACCCTGGTGCGGCGCAACGTCTTCTACGCCTCCACCGCCGAAGACTTCATGGTCGAGGTCTGCCACGGCCCGTACCTCGTGGACTCGAACCTGTTCCTGTCACCGTGGGCGGTCAAGGACATGTCCAGCGGCGGCGCCTACGTGCACAACTACATCGCCGGTCGCATCGCGAACTGCACCGAGCACCAGCGGTACACCCCGTACCACCTCCCGCACTCCACGGCCGTCTACGGAGTCTCGAACATCCTCGGTGGAGACAACCGGTTCTACAACAACGTCTTCGTCGGCGACGGCGCGCGCGCCGAGCACACCGAACCGCAGTCGGAATCGACGCTCGCGAGCTTCTGGTCCGGCGCGATCGACATGGACGGCGTGCCCGGGCAGGCCAGCTTCATGCCCACCCCGGTGGGCACCTCGCAGTACGACGCCTATCCGACGGCGCAGGAGTACCCGAACGAGCACGGCAGCGCGATGGCCGGGCCACGCCTGCCGGTCTGGATCGAGGGCAACGTCTACGCGGAGGGCGCCGAGCCGTTCCGCGCGGAACCCACGGCCATCATCACAGGCTCATCACCCGTGCGAGTCGAGGTGCTCGACTCCGCAGCCGGCACCCTTCGCGTCGAGGTGACCCACCCGGGCACCCACGTGGTCGCCGCGGTGACCACCGACCGCCTCGGGACCAGCTACCAAGCCGAGATGGGCTACACCAACCCCGACGGGTCTGACCTGGACCTGAGCGCCGACCTCTCTGGGATCCTCCGAGGTGAGGTTGTGCCTGGGCCTTTCGCCGCATCGGCGCCCGTCACCCGGATACTCGCCGCGCCAGAACCGGCGGGCCGGCAGCCCATTGCCTGATCATCCTGCGCAGGCTGTGGTCCTCGGGCAGCCACACCGGGCTGACGTGGATGGCAGACGCGGGGGTGCCCGTGCACGTCCTGCGCAAGATCGCCGGGCACGGTTCCCTGACCACGACACAGCGCTACCTGCATCCCGACCGACGCGCGATCGAGGCCGCCGTCCGGTACGGCGACGTGTTCGGTCTGCGGTGTGCGGTCGCAGGCGTCGCCATACCGGACGGCGGCATGATCGGCTAGCGTCGGTGGCGGTCGCCGCGGTTCGACACGTCGACCGGCTCCGTTTCGCCGAGCGGTGGAGGAACTGTGCGCGCTGCTGATCTTGTCGTGCCGTATCCGACGGTGACGCTGTCGACGTCGGCGATGGAAGCGGCCCGGATCCTGGCCGACGCGGATCTGCCTGGCCTGATCGTCGTTGACGAGCATGGTGCGCCCTTCGCGGTGCTGCCCGGCACGCAGGTGCTGCGGCTGGCGGTCCCGTCGTACTGCCAGGACGATCCGCTGCTGGCGCGGCTGGTCGACGAGGCGGCCGCGGACGTGTTCATCCGGGAGCTCGGCGACCGGACGGTGCGGGAACTGCTTCCCCCGCAGCCGCACGAGCTGCCGGTCGTGTCCCCGCAGGCCACCGCGCTGGAGATCGCGGCGTTGATGGCGCGCACCCGCAGCCCGCTGGTCGCCGTCGTCGACGGCGTGCTGGAGGGCGCGGTCACGCTGCACGGGCTGCTGGACCGGGTGATGCCAGCTTGAGCACCCAGGCGTGGCTGGCGGTGGCGGTGTTCGCCGTCGCCTACGTGCTGATCGCCACCGAGTTCGTGCACCGGGTCGCCGCGGCGCTGGGCGGAGCGGTCGCGATGCTGCTGCTCGGCGCCACCGACGCCGAGAACGCATTCTTCTCCCCCGAGTCGGGCATCGACTGGAACGTCATCTTCCTGCTGATCGGCATGATGCTGATAGTGGCGGTGCTGCGCCGCACCGGCCTGTTCGAATACCTGGCCATCTGGGCTGTCAAACGCGCCCGCGGACGGCCTTATCCGGTGATGGTCATCCTGGTGCTGCTGACCGCGTTCGCGTCGGCGTGGCTGGACAACGTCACCACGGTGCTGCTGGTCGCGCCGGTGACCTTGTTCGTGTGCGACAAGCTGGGCCTGCCTGCGGCACCTTTCCTGATCGCCGAGGTGATGGCGTCCAACATCGGCGGCACCGCGACGCTGATCGGCGACCCGCCAAACATCATCATCGCCAGCCGGTCCGGGCTGACGTTCAACGACTTCCTCAGCGTCCTGGCGCCGATCGTGGCGATCCTGATCGTGGTGTTCCTGGCCCTATGCCGGTGGCTGTTTCGGGACGCGTTCCGCCACGACAGCGCCCGCGTCGCATCGATCATGGCGATGCGCGAGCGGGAGACCATCCGCGACCCGCGGCTGCTGGCCGTGAGCCTCGTGTTGCTCGCACTGGTGCTGGGCGCATTCATGCTCCATTCGGTGCTGCACCTGCAACCGTCGGTCGTCGCGATAGTCGGCGGGCTGATGCTGCTGGCCGCGTCCCGCCTGGATCCCGACGAGATCGCCCGTGATGTCGAATGGCACACCCTGATCTTCTTCGCGGGTCTGTTCATCATGGTCGGCGCGCTGGTCAACACCGGTGTCATCGACCAGTTGTCGCATGCGGCCTCCAGCGCGGTCGAGGGCCGGTTGTGGGGTGCGACGATGCTGATGCTGTGGGCGTCGGCAGGCTTGTCGGCGATCATCGACAACATCCCGTATGTCGCCACGATGAGCCCGATCGTCGCCGACCTGGTCAAAGCCGACGGGACCCCACAGGGCAACGTCCTGTGGTGGGCGCTGGCGCTGGGCGCCGATCTGGGCGGCAACGCCACCGCGATCGGCGCGTCGGCCAACGTCGTCGTGCTCGGTATCGCCGAACGAGCCGGGAAGAAGATCTCGTTCTGGGAGTTCACCAAGTACGGTCTGATCGTCACGGTGATCACGGTCGCGGTGTGTGTGCCGTACCTGTGGCTGCGCTTCTTCTGACATCGAAACAGCGCCTGGTCGGCGGCTTCGGGCAGGCCGAGGTGCGGCGGACCGATGCGGTGAGCTCACCGCAGGTCCGCGGCACCACCATTCATGCGCCACGCGTGCCCGGTAGCCTGCGCCGGCTGAGGAGACATGATCGGCATCATGCCGCAGACGGCCAAGTTTCTCAGACCGCTCCCCGGCGGGCGGTGGGCGACCCAGCGATTTGCTTATTGCAAGCAGAGGGTTACTGGCCGTACCTTGACGCCTGGGTGTGCCGGGAAGTCTGGTCGGCGAGCTGATCGCCGACCGCTTAGGAGCACGCATGAGACCGGTTCCCGATGCCGCCTGCCGAGGCTGTCGGCTGCGGGGTGTTCGTGCAGCCTGACGACCTCACCATCCGCCTGAGCGCCAGGGCCGGTGATCTCTGCCTGACCGTGTCGGGTGAGGTCGACATCGCCACCGCTCACCTGCTGCGCAAGGTCGCCGTCGCGGTGCTCAGGACCCGGGCGGCGTCCAGGTTGGCGTTGGACATGTCGGGGGTCGGCTTCATCGACGCTGTCGGAGTCGCGGCGGTGATCGACTGCCGGCGGGAGGCTGCGCGCCGGAACCTGCCTTTCTCGGTGATCAACCCGTCTGCGCAGGTCACTGCCACGATGCGGCTGTGTGGGGCCGCTGACCTGCTCACGGATGCCGTCGACGGGGTATTGGGCTGGCCGCTGCGGTCGATGTGCGCGCTGCGGCGGCCCAGCCGATCGTGGCACAGCTCAACTCGCCATCGCTGCTACCGACGTCCGTTACCCGGCGACACAGCAGGCACAGCGGGTCGTCCGCAGTGAGCGTGCTGACCAGCGGTGAACGCCGGCGCATCCACGGACATGGCGGTTGTGCGTGGCGCGTGGCAGCACCGGTCGGCTGACCAGCGGTCGCCACTGACACCTGCGCCAGCGTCGGATTCTGACCGGTCAGCTGCTGGACGGGCCTGCGACCTCAGCTACCAGCGCCACCACGTCGCTGAGGTGTTCGGGGGTGGTCAGGTGGCCCATTGATCCGATGATCCTCAGCCGGGTGTTGGTGGTGTGCTGAACCACCGGGGCAAGGCGTCGCGGTGGCAGGAACCGGTCGTGTTCGCCGACGGCGACCAGGCAGGGAACTTGGGCGCGGTCGGCCAGGACGGCGGCCGGCAGCGGCGGCGGAGCCAGAGTCGTACGGCAGTTCGCAGCCATCAGGGTCATCCAGTCGACTTCTGATTCGGGTGCGCTCCGGCCGGGGGCGACGAACAGCTGCAGCATGTCACGGGTGTGGTCGATGGTGGGACGCAGCAGCCACGCCATGGAAGCCCGGATCAGTTTCGGATCGACGGTGAGGCTGACGAATCCGGCAGGTGAGACCAGCGCCCGTGCGGTGATGCGGGGTGAGGCTGCCGAAAGTGCGACCGCTGCCCCCAGCGAGTTTCCGACAAGGATCACGTCGTCCAGCTGCGCGGTCTTCAGGACTTCGGCCAGTACGCGGCCGTACCAGGCGAGCCTGGCGCGCCGGGGTCGGCGCGGGTCGCTGAGACCGGGCTGTCCCGGCAGGTCGACGATGGTGGTCGGCCAGCAGGCCGACAAGGCACGTAGCCATGGCAGCGCCGCTGCGGCGTTGTGCCCGGTTCCGGGGATCACGACGATGCGTGGCTTGCCGGCGCCGGCCGAGGTGAGGTGGACCTTGCCGGCTGCGGTGTCGACGGTTGTGGTGGCCAGCGGGAACTCCGCTCGGGCAAGGGTGTCCGAACACCACTGCTGCACCGTAAGTCGACTGCGGGCGTTTCGATACACGGACTGCACTGCGCCAGTGTGCGGGCAGGTGCCAGGTTCGTCCAGGTCACGTACGCTCGGCGCGTTTCGAGCCGCCACGGGTGGCGCCGATGCTGCACGTGGTCAGGGCCTGGGGGCGATGCCCGTGCCAGGACTTCGCCGTCGGCACCCGACACGGTGACGTGGGCGTCTTCGACAGTTGCGCCGGCTTTCCACACCACGAACAGGTCAAACGCTCTGCCACGTGGTTCGAGCCCGCCCGGACCGTGCTGGGCCTGACCGAAGTCGTCGGGCGGCACAACGCTGCCGCTGAGAGTGCGGACTGACAAGCCCCGGTGGCGCAGCTCACCGCGCCGTCAAGACCGCGTCAAATTTCGCGCCGCGCCCGTAGCGATGTCGTCAAGACCGCTTATGCGGGTTGTTTTCGGGAGTTGGATTACGTCCGTTCCGGCTTCGGGTTGCCCGACACCGGACAGAATACGGGCAAACTACCGCAAAAAACACACTGATGAAGGAGGCGCACGATGGCCGATCTAGCTTACGTGCTGCTCACGGTGGGTGTGTTCGCAGTGCTCGCACTCGTCGTAAGGGGAGTGGAGCGGCTGTGAACGCCAACCTGGCCGGCCTGGTGATCGCCTGCGCACTGGCGGTCTTCCTGGTCTTCGCCCTGCTGTTCCCCGAGAAGTTCTGAAAGCCTGAAGAGAGTTGTCCTGACGATGAGTACGGCAACCGCGGGAGCGATCTTCGTCCTCTCGCTCATCGCCGCGCTGGCGGTCGCGTACCGCTACCTCGGTGACTACATGTTCCGGGTGGTCGCCGCAGAGCGGCACGGCCGCGTCGAGCGCGGCATCTACAAGGTGCTCGGCGTGGATCCGAACGCGGAGCAGTCCTGGGGCGTGTACGCCCGCAGCGTGCTGGCGTTCTCGCTGATCTCACTGCTGGCCCTCTACGCGATGATGCGCCTGCAGAACCTCTGGTTCGACACGCCCGAGTTCCCCGCCGTGATGGACCACGGCGCTTGGAACACCGCGGTCAGCTTCGTGACCAACACGAACTGGCAGTGGTACTCCGGCGAGTCCACCATGACCCACTTCACCCAGATGGCCGGGCTGGCGGTGCAGAATTTCGTATCCGCGGCCGTCGGCATCGCCGTCGCGGTGGCCCTCGTACGCGGTTTCGCCCGGCGCAAGACCGGCCAGCTGGGCAACTTCTGGGTGGACCTGACCCGGATCACGCTGCGCATCCTGCTGCCCATCAGCGCCGTCGCCGCGATCCTGCTGATCGCCGGCGGCGCGGTGCAGAACCTGTCCGACGGCACCCTGATCACCACGCTGACCGGCGGCCGGCAGCACATCACCGGCGGCGCGGTGGCCAGCCAGGAGGCGATCAAGGACCTGGGCACCAACGGCGGCGGCTTCTACAACGTCAACTCAGCGCACCCGTTCGAGAACCCGACGACGTGGACGAACTGGCTGGAGATCTTCCTGCTGCTGTGCATCCCGTTCGCGCTGCCACGGGTGTTCGGCCGGATGGTGAAGGACAACCGGCAGGGGTACGCGATCCTGGCCGTGATGGCGATCATCGCGATCGGCAGTGTCGCGCTGACCAACGTGTTCGAGCTCAACCACGCCGGCACCGTCCCGCAGGCCGTGGGCGCGGCCATGGAGGGCAAGGACATCCGCTTCGGCGTCTCGAACTCCGCGACGTTCGCCGCCGCGACGACCCTGACCTCGACCGGGTCGGTGAACTCGTTCCACGACTCGTACACGGCGCTGGGTGGCATGATGCCGATCGTCAACATGATGCTCGGCGAGGTCGCGCCCGGCGGTGTCGGCGCGGGCCTGTACGGCATGCTGACCCTGGCCGTGATCACCGTCTTCATCGCGGGTCTCATGGTCGGGCGCACCCCGGAGTACGTCGGCAAGAAGATCGGCGCCCGGGAGATCAAGTTCGCGTCGATGTACTTCCTGATCACCCCGGCGCTGGTGCTGATCGGCGTCGCCGCGGCGATGGCCACCGGCAACTGGCAGACCCAGGCCAACGTTGGCCCGCACGGCTTCTCCGAAGTCGTCTACGCGTTCACATCGGCGGCCAACAACAACGGCTCGGCGTTCGCGGGCATCACCGTGAGCACGCCGTGGTGGAACAACGCGCTGGGCCTGGCCATGCTGCTCGGCCGGTTCCTGCCGATCATCGTCGCGCTCGGTCTGGCCGGCTCCCTGGCCCGGCAGACCCCCGTTCCCGCCTCGGCGGGCACGCTACCCACCCACAAGCCGCTGTTCATCGGCATGGTAGTCGGCGTCGTCGTGATCCTGGTGGCCCTCACCTTCCTGCCCGCACTCGCGCTCGGCCCACTGGCCGAGGGCCTGTGAGCCCGCCCGCAGAAACAGACAAGGACAAGAAATGACTGTCACATCAGTGGCATCCACCAAACCGCGGCAGGAGCCGCGGAAAGTGGGCGGTGGGCTGCTCGATCCGAAGCAGCTGTGGAAGTCGCTGCCCGACGCCCTGCGCAAGCTCAACCCGGCCACGCTGTGGCGCAACCCGGTCATGCTGATCGTCGAGGTCGGCGCCGTGTTCACCACCGTCCTGGCGATCACGCAGCCGTCCGGGTTCTCCTGGGCGATCACGGTCTGGCTGTGGCTGACCGTCGTCTTCGCCAACCTCGCCGAGGCGGTCGCCGAGGGCCGGGGCAAGGCCCAGGCGGCGACGCTGCGCAGCGCGAAGAAGGACACCATCGCACGCCGGCTGGTCGGCTGGTCCGAGGGTGCCAAGCCCTCCGCCTACCGGGAGGAGCCGGTCGCGGCGGCCGCCCTCGCGCTTGGCGATATCGTGGTCGTCGAGGCCGGTCAGGTCATCCCCGGCGACGGCGACGTCATCGAGGGCATCGCCAGCGTCGACGAGTCGGCGATCACCGGCGAGTCGGCCCCGGTCATCCGCGAGTCAGGCGGGGACCGCAGCGCGGTCACCGGCGGCACGAAGGTGCTGTCCGACCGGATCGTCGTGAAGATCACTCAGAAGCCGGGCGAAAGTTTCATCGACCGGATGATCGCGCTCGTAGAGGGTGCCGACCGGCAGAAGACCCCGAACGAGATCGCGCTCAACATCCTGCTCGCGGCACTGACGATCATCTTCCTGCTGGCCACGGTCACCCTGCAGCCGATGGCGATCTACGCCAAGAACTGGATGGCCGCCGCCCCGGACACCGCGGCGTTCGGTGCCGACGGCATCAGCGCCATCGTGCTCGTCTCGCTACTGGTCTGCCTCATCCCGACCACCATCGGGGCGCTGCTGTCGGCGATCGGCATCGCCGGCATGGACCGCCTGGTGCAGCGCAACGTGCTGGCCATGAGCGGCCGCGCCGTCGAAGCGGCCGGCGACGTCAACACGCTGCTGCTGGACAAGACCGGCACGATCACCCTGGGCAACCGCCAGGCGTGGGAGTTCCTGCCCGTGACCGGAGTGACCGAGCAGGAGGTCGCCGACATCGCCCAGCTGTCCAGCCTCGCCGACGAGACCCCCGAGGGCCGCTCGATCGTGGTGCTCGCCAAGGAACAGCACGGCTTGCGCGCCCGCGAGGAAGGCGTCATGCCGCACGCGCATTTCGTGCCGTTCACCGCCAATACCCGCATGTCGGGTGTGGACATCACAGAGAACGGCAGCACGCGGATGATCCGCAAGGGTGCCGCCTCTGCGGTCATGAAGTGGGTACGCGACAACGGCGGTCACCCCACCGACCAGGTCGGCGCGCTCGTGGACGGCATCTCCGGCACCGGCGGCACCCCGCTGGTCGTCGCCGAGCACGTGCCCGGCCAGGAGGCCCGCGCGCTCGGCGTCATCCACCTCAAGGACGTCGTCAAGTCCGGCATGCGCGAGCGGTTCGACGAGATGCGCCGGATGGGCATCCGCACCGTCATGATCACCGGGGACAACCCGCTGACCGCCAAGGCCATCGCCGACGAGGCCGGGGTGGACGACTTCCTGGCCGAGGCCACCCCGGAGGACAAGCTCGCCCTGATCCGCAAGGAGCAGGAGGGCGGCCGCCTGGTCGCGATGACCGGCGACGGCACCAACGACGCCCCGGCACTGGCCCAGGCCGACGTCGGCGTGGCCATGAACACCGGCACGTCGGCCGCCAAGGAGGCCGGCAACATGGTCGACCTCGACTCCGACCCGACCAAGCTGATCGAGATCGTCGAGATCGGCAAGCAGCTGCTCATCACCCGCGGGGCGCTGACCACGTTCTCCATCGCCAACGACATCGCCAAGTACTTCGCGATCATCCCGGCGATGTTCGCGGTGGTCTACCCGAGCCTGGACGCGCTCAACATCATGCGGCTGTCCAGCCCCGAGTCGGCCATCCTGTCCGCCGTCGTCTTCAACGCGCTGATCATCATCGCGCTGATCCCGCTGTCACTGCGCGGCGTGCGCTACACGCCGTCCAGCGCGAGCAAGCTGCTGACCCGCAACCTGTGGGTCTACGGCCTCGGCGGCATCATCGCACCCTTCCTCGGCATCAAGCTCCTCGACATGATCATCTCGCTCATCCCAGGGATCGGCTGACATGCGTACACCCGGTTGGATCTCCCAGCACCTGGCCGCCGTACGCGCGCTGGTCTTCTTCACGGTGCTGACCGGCATCCTCTACCCGCTGGTCATCACCGGCGTCGCGCAGATCCCCGGTCTGCGCGACAACGCCAACGGCTCACTGGTCGAGGTGAACGGGCAGCCCGTGGGCAGCTCGCTCATCGGCCAGGGCTTCGTCGACGCCGACGGCAACCCGGTGGCCAAGTACTTCCAGAGCCGCCCGTCGGCCTCCGGATGGGACCCGGACGTCACCGCGGCCAGTAACCTCGGCCCGGAGAGCATGGAGGACACCCTCGGCGACCCGTCGCTAGACCCGAACTCCGAGGAGGGTGACGGCAGCAAGCAGGCCCTGCTCACCCAGGTCTGCGCCCGCAGCAAGGCCGTGGGCGAGCTGGAGGGCGTCGGCGGCCGCAGGCCGTACTGCACCTCCGACGGCGTCGGCGCCGTGCTGCGCGTGTTCTACAGCGACGGCCTGTCCGGCAAGGTGACCCGCGCGGTCAGCGTCAACCAGGCCTGCCCCGCCACCCCGTTCATCACCACGTACGAGGGCGTGACGGTGGAGTGCGGCAAGTTCGGCGAGGACTACAGCAAGGGCGTGCTGGTGCCCGTCCGGGGCGACGCCCCGGACACCTCGGCTGTGCCCGCTGACGCGGTGACCGCAAGCGCCAGCTCGCTCGACCCGCACATCAGCGTCGCGTACGCCAAGCTGCAGGCCAAGCGTGTCGCCGCTGCCCGCGGCATCAACGTCGACAAGGTCAACGCCCTGATCGACGAGCACACCACCGGCCGCGTGCTCGGGTTCGTGGGCGAACCCGGCGTCAACGTCCTTGAGCTGAACCTGGCCCTGGACCGGCTGTAACGGCCGGCGCACGATGGACCCGGGCGGCCGGGTGACACCTCCACGGTCACCCGGCCGCCCGCCCACCCCGCAAGAGAGGACAGCATGTCGCGAGGCGAGCTGCGCATCTACCTAGGCGCCGCGCCCGGCGTGGGCAAGACCTACGCCGCCCTCGAAGAGGCGCAGCGCCGCCGCGAGCGCGGCACCGACGTGGTGGTCGGCTTCGTGGAGACTCACGGCCGCAAGCACACCATGGCGATGATCGGCGACCTGGAGATGGTCGACCGCCGCACGATCGAGTACCGCGGCGCTGTCTTCACCGAGATGGACGTCGAGGCGATCCTCGCGCGCCGGCCCGAGGTCGTCCTCGTCGACGAGCTCGCCCACACCAACGTCCCGGGCAGCCGCAACGCCAAACGCTGGCAGGACATCGGTGAGCTGCTCGACGCCGGCATCCACGTGCTGTCCACGCTGAACATCCAGCACCTCGAATCGCTCAACGACGTGGTGCAGACGATCACCGGCGTGCTTCAGCGCGAGACCGTCCCCGACGAGGTCGTCCGGCGCGCCGAGCAGGTCGAGCTGATCGACATGACGCCCGAGGCGCTGCGCCGCCGGATGGCGCACGGCAACGTCTACCGGCCCGAGAAGATCGACGCGGCGCTGGGCAACTACTTCCGCGTGGGCAACCTCACCGCGCTGCGCGAGCTGGCCCTGCTGTGGCTGGCCGACAAGGTCGACGAGCAGCTCGACAAGTACCGCAATCAGCACAAGATCGACAAGACTTGGGAGGCCCGGGAACGGGTGGTGGTCGCGCTCACGGGCGGCCCCGAGGGCGAGACGCTGATCCGGCGCGCGGCCCGCATCGCCGATCGGGCCCGCGGTGCGGACCTGCTCGCCGTACACGTCACCCGCAGCGACGGCCTGGCCGGAGCCGACCCCGCACTGCTGGCCCGGCAGCGCATCCTCGCCGAGAGCATGGGCGGCACCTACCACCAGGTCGTCGGCACCGACGTCCCGAAGGCCCTGCTCGACTTCGCCCGCGGCGTCAACGCCACCCAGCTCGTGCTCGGCGCCAGCCGCCGCGGCCGCTTCGCCCAGATCTTCTCCCGCGGCGTCGGCGTCACCACCACCGCCGAGTCCGGACCGATCGACGTCCACCTGGTCACCCACGACGAGGTCGGCCGCGGCCGCTTCGCCCGCCCGGCCGGCAGCGCCCTATCGGCCCACCGGCGGGCGGCCGGGTTCGCCCTGACGGCCCTAGGGCTGCCGCTGCTGACGCTGGTCCTGTACGAACTGGGCGACCTTACCCTGGGCACCGACATCCTGCTGTTCCTGGCCGCGGTCGTCGCGGTGGCGCTGGTCGGCGGCATGTGGCCGGCCATCCTCGCGGCGCTTGGCGGCTCGGCACTGCTGAACTACTTCTTCACCCCACCGGTGCGGACCTGGACCATAGCCGAAAACGAGAACCTGCTGGCCCTGGCGGTCTTCGTCATCGTGGCCATCGCGGTCAGCGCCACCGTCGACGCCGCCGCCCGCCGCACCCGCGAGGCGGCGCAGGCCAGCGCTGAGGCGCAGACCCTGGCCACGGTCGCCGGCAGCGTGCTGCGCGGCGGCCGGCCGCTGGCCGCGCTCCTGCAGCGGCTGCAGGAGACCTTCGGCCTGGAGTCGGTGACGCTGCTCGAAAGCCGCGAAGGCGCCGGCCGCGGACCCGACCGCCGCCACGACGTGTCGTCCTGGCGGGTCGTGTCCGCCGTCGGCGGCCAGCCGTGTTTCAGCCCCCACGAGGCCGACACCGACGTGCCGGTCTCCGACGACCTCACCCTGGTGCTGCGCGGGCAGCCGCTGGCCGCCGCCGACCGGCGCATCCTGGAGGCCTTCGCCTCCCAGGCCGCCCTCGCGCTGCGCCAGGAACGCCTGGCAGAGCAGGCCGCCGCGGCGGTGCCGCTGGCCGAGGCCGACCGGATGCGCACCGCGCTGCTGGCCGCGGTCAGCCACGACCTGCGCACCCCCCTCGCATCGGCCAAGGCAGCCGTGGACAGCCTGGCCGGCAGCGACGTCGACTTCGACGAGGCCGACCGGGCCGAGCTGCTGGCCACCGCCGCCGAGTCCCTGGACCGGCTCAACCGCCTCGTCGAGAATCTGCTGGACATGAGCCGGCTGCAGGCAGGTGTCCTCGGAGTGTCTGCGCGGCCGATGGGTTTCGAGGAGGTCGTGCCGCACGCCCTGGACGAGCTGGGCGAAGGCGCCCGCGGCGTGCGCATACGCATCCCCGCTGAGCTGCCCGCGGTCGCGGCCGACCCGGGGCTGCTGGAGCGGGTGCTGGTCAATGTGATCGGCAACGCCCTGCGCCACAGCCCCGCCGGCAGCCCGCCGCAGGTCTTGGCCAGCGCCCACGACGGCCGGGTCGAGCTGCGTATCGTCGATCACGGCCCCGGCATTCCCGAAACCGACTGGGACCGGGTGTTCCTGCCGTTCCAGCGGCTGGGCGACCGCAGCAACGACACCGGAGTCGGCCTGGGCCTGGCCCTGGCCCGCGGGCTGAGCGAGGCCATGGACGGCACGCTTATCCCCGAGGCGACCCCCGGCGGCGGGCTGACCATGGTGCTGTCACTGCCCGCCGCGCGGACGTCCCCGCAGGCCGACGCCGGGAAGGAAACGAAGGTATGACGAAGATCCTCGTCGTCGACGACGAGCCGCAGATCCTACGCGCGCTGCGCATCAACCTCAAAGCCCGCGGCTACGACGTGGAACTGGCCGGCGACGGCGCGAGCGCGCTGCGCGCGGCGGGCGCCTACCACCCCGATGTCGTCGTTCTCGACCTCGGCCTGCCCGACATGGACGGCGTGGAGGTGATCCGCGGGCTGCGCGGCTGGTCGACCGCCCCCATCGTGGTGCTGTCCGGAAGGACCGGCAGCGAGGACAAGGTCCAGGCCCTCGATGCCGGCGCCGACGACTACGTGACCAAACCGTTCGGCGTCGACGAGCTGCTCGCCCGGATCCGGGCGGTGACGCGCAGGCACGCGGCCGCACCGGCCGCGCCCAGCCTGGTTCGTGTCGGCCACCACGACGTCGAGGTCGCCAACCACCAGGTCCGCGCCGTCTCCGGTGGGGGTGAGGTCCGGCTGACACCGACCGAGTGGCAACTGCTCGGCCTGCTCGTCCGCAACCCCGGCAAGCTGGTCAGCCAGCGGCAGCTGTTGCAGGACATCTGGGGCCCGCAGTATGCCACCGAGACCAACTACCTGCGCCAGTACATGGCCCAACTGCGCCGCAAGCTTGAGATCGACCCGGCCCACCCGCGACAGCTGGTCACCGAGCCGGGCATGGGATACCGGTTCGTCCCGCTGGACGAGCCCGCCCACGGACCGTCCCGATGATCGTCGGCGGGCAAGTGCTCATGCTGCGGGTGTGGCGGGTGTGAAACGCCGTCAGCCCGCGGCCGATCCCGTGGCCGAGGCGGTCGGCCGTCGGCCGAACCGTGCGGCAGTGAGATCACGCGATCCCGCCATCCGCCGTCAAGATCTTGTCAGGATCATCCGTGCTCCGGCGCATGAGCAGCCCCACCTGTGCGGAACGCACGACATGTATCCGGTGATGCGGGATGATCCGGCTATGGCGCGTGGACAGCTGCGGATCTACCTCGGCGCCGCACCCGGCGTCGGTAAGACCTACGCCATGCTGGAGGAGGCCCAGCGCCGGCAGAGCCGCGGCACCGACATCGTGATCGGGTTCGTCGAGAGCCACGGCCGCAAGCACACCGCCGACATGATCGACGGCCTCGAGACCGTGCCCCGCAAGAGCCTTGAGTACCGCGGTGCGACCTTCACCGAGATGGACGTCGACGCCGTGATCGCCCGCGCCCCGCAGGTCGCCGTCGTCGACGAACTCGCCCACACCAACGTGCCCGGCAGCCGCAACACCAAACGCTGGCAGGACGTCCACGAACTGCTCGACGTCGGCATCACCGTGCTGACCACCGTCAACATCCAGCACCTGGAATCGCTCAACGACGTCGTCGAGCAGATCACCGGCATCGTGCAGCGCGAGACCGTGCCCGACCAGATCGTCCGCGACGCCGACCAGGTCGAACTGGTCGACATGACCCCCGAGGCGCTACGGCGGCGCATGGCCCACGGCAACGTCTACGCCGCCGACAAGGTCGACGCGGCACTGGGCAACTACTTCCGGGTCGGCAACCTCACCGCGCTGCGAGAACTGGCCCTGCTGTGGCTGGCCGACAAGGTCGATGAGCAGCTCGACCGCTACCGCGCCGACCACGGCATCGGCAAGACCTGGGAAGCCCGGGAACGGGTCGTGGTCGCGCTTACCGGAGGGCCAGAAGGCGAGACCCTGATCCGCCGCGCGGCCCGCATCGCCGGGCGCGGCAAAGGCGCCGACCTGCTCGCCCTGCACGTGGCCCGCTCCGACGGCCTGGCCGGGGCGGACCCGGCTCTGCTGGCCAAGCAGCGGATGCTGGTGGAGAGCCTGGGCGGCACCTACCACCAGGTCGTCGGCAGCGACATCCCGGCCGCGCTGCTCGACTTCGCCCGCGGCGTCAACGCCACCCAGCTCGTACTCGGCGCCAGCAGCCGCGGCCGCATCGCGCAGATCTTCTCCCCCGGCGTCGGAGTGACCACCACCGCGCGATCCGGGACCATCGACGTACACCTGGTCACCCACGAACGCGCCGGCCGCGGCCGCCAGCGCCCCCTGGCCACCGCCACCTCAGCCCTGTCCCCGCGCCGCCGCCTCGCCGGCCTCATGCTCGCTCTGGCCGGGCTGCCAGCGCTCACCCTGCTGCTCTACTCGCTCCGCGACCAGCTGTCCCTGCCCAGCCAGATCCTGCTGTACCTGGCCATGGTCATCGCCGTCGCGCTGGTCGGCGGGCTGTGGCCGGCGCTGCTGGCCGCCGTCGCGGGATCGCTGCTGCTCAACTTCTTCTTCACCGCGCCGGTGCACACCTTCACCATCGCCCAGCGCGAGAATCTCCTCGCCCTGATCGTGTTCGTGCTGGTCGCCGCCGCGGTGTCCACCGTGGTGGACCTCGCCGCCCGGCGCACCCGCGAAGCAGCCCGCGCCTCCGCCGACGCTGCCACCCTGGCCACCGTCGCCGGCAGCGTCCTGCGCGGCACGCAACCCCTGCAGGCCCTGCTGGACAACCTCCGCGAGACGTTTCACCTCGAGTCGGTCACCGTGCTGGAACGCCGCGACGACACCCCACCGGGCCCTGACTGCCAGACCGACCCCGGCGCCTGGCGCGTGGCAGCCACCGTCGGCGGCCCACCCTGCCACACCCCCGCCCAGGCCGACACCTCCGTACCCGTCGACGACCAGATCACGATCGTGCTGCGCGGCCCAGCCCTGCCCGCCGCCGACCGCCGCATCGTCGAAGCGTTCGCCGCCCAGGCGGCCCTCGCACTGCGCCAGCAGCGCCTGGCCGAGCAGGCCGCCCGAACCAAACCCCTCGAAGAAGCCGACAAGCTGCGCACCGCGCTACTGACCGCGGTCAGCCACGACCTGCGCACACCCCTGGCCTCAGCCATCGCGGCCGTCGCCGGCCTGCGCAGCGACGACATCGACCTCACCGACGACGAACGCACCGAACTGCTCGCCACTGCCACCGAATCCCTCGACCGGCTGTCCCGCCTCGTCGCCAACCTACTCGACATGAGCCGTCTGCAGGCCGGCGCGCTCGGCGTCATCGCCACCGACGTCTGGCTCGACGAGGCCGTGCCCCACGCCCTCGACGAACTCGGCCCACCCGGCCGCGGTGTGGACGTGCGCATCGCCGACGATCTGACAGCCGTGTCCGCCGACCCCGGCCTGCTGCAGCGCGTCCTGGTCAACCTCCTGACCAACGCCCTGCGCTTCAGCCCGCCCGGTCGGCCGCCGCTGGTCACTGCCAGCGAGCACGACGCCCAGGTCGAGCTGCGGATCATCGACCACGGCCCGGGCATCCCCGAAGACCAGCGCGAACAGGTGTTCCTGCCGTTCCAGCGCCTCGGCGACCGCGACAACGACACCGGCCTCGGCCTCGGCCTGGCCCTGTCCCGCGGCCTGGCCGAAGCGATGGGGGGCACGCTGCGCCCGGAGTCCACCCCCGGTGGGGGAGTCACCATGGTGCTCGCCCTGCCCACCGCGGCACCCCAGGCCATGACCGCCACCGAAGCCGCCGCGACCGACCGGGCGCTGTCCGAACGGCCGCACACCGACCGGCCCACCAACCCACCCGCGCATCAGCAGCCCTGACAAAGACCCGCCTGACGTCGGCAACAGGTGGCGCCTGCCCGACCGGCTGTGGCAGACACGCCCGGCGGGCCTGCTGTATGTTCGCCGGGTGCGCCGCAGCGTCTCGTCGATCATCCTGGACCGCTTCGAGCACCCGGCCCAGGTGATCGTCGGTGGGTTCGCCGCCGCGGTGCTGGTCGGCACCGGCCTACTGCTGCTGCCGGCGGCGACCGAGTCCGGCGAACCGGCCCGGCTGATCGACGCACTGTTCACCGCGACATCCGCCGTGTGCGTGACCGGATTGGTCGTGGTCGACAGTGGCACCCACTGGTCGGTGTTCGGCGAGGTCGTCATCGCGCTGCTGATCCAGGTCGGTGGGCTGGGCATCATGACACTGGGCACGCTGTTCGCCCTGTCGATCTCGGGCAGGCTGGGGTTGCGCGCCCGGATGCTGGCCCAGGCCGAGACCAAGACGCTGCAGATGAGCGACGTACGGCGGGTGGTGCGCAACATCGTCCTGCTGACCCTGGGCGTCGAGGCAGCCGCCGCGGTCGTCCTGACCGCCCGGTTCATGATCGGCTACGGTGAGCCGTTCGGGCGGGCCGTCTACCTCGGGGTCTTCCACGCGGTGTCGGCGTTCAACAACGCCGGCTTCGCGCTGTGGCCCGACGGCCTGATCCGGTTCAACTCCGACCCGTGGATCCTGACCACCATCAGCGTGGCCGTGATCATCGGCGGTCTCGGCTTCCCGGTGCTGTTCGAACTGCGCCGCAACTGGCGACGGCCCGGCCGGTGGACGGTGCTGACCCGCATCACGGTGGCCGTCACCGTGATCCTGCTGGCCGGCGGGACGCTGGTGTTCCTGGCCACCGAGTTCCGCAACCCGCGCACCCTGGCCCCGATGTCCGGCGGAAACCAGCTGCTCAACGCGTTCTTCACCGCGGTCATGCCCCGCACCGCCGGCTTCAACAGCATCGACATCGCCGGGATGTATCCGTCGAGCTGGCTGGCCACCGACGTGCTGATGTTCATCGGCGGCGGCAGCGCCGGCACCGCCGGTGGCATCAAGGTCACCACGTTCGGGCTGCTCGCCTTCGTCATCTGGGCCGAGCTGCGCGGCGAACCGAGCGTCAACGTCGGCCACCGGCAGCTGCCCGGCCAGTTGCAGCGTCAGGCGATCACCATCGCCCTGGTCAGCCTTGGAACCGTCGCCGCAGCGACCTACCTGCTGCTGGTGCTCAGCCCGCACAGCCTCGACCAGGTCCTGTTCGAAGCCGTCTCGGCGTTCGCGACCGTGGGCCTGTCGACCGGCATCACCGCCCAGTTCGACACCGCGGGCCACGCCCTGCTCACCCTGCTGATGTTCGTCGGCCGGGTCGGGCCGCTGACCCTGGGCACCGCCCTGGCGCTGCGCACCCGCGTACGCCGCTACGAACTACCCGAGGAGCGCCCCCTTGTCGGCTAGCGCAGGCGACCCCGTCGCCGTCATCGGACTGGGCCGCTTCGGCAGCTCACTGGCCCTGGAGCTGATGCGCCGCGGCACCGAGGTCCTCGCCATCGACCACCGGCCCAAGGTCGTGCAGTCGCTGTCCGGTGAGCTCACCCACGTGGTGACCGCCGATGCCACCGACATGGAGGCACTGCGCCAGGTCGGCGTGGCCGAGTTCAGCCGCGCCGTGGTCGCCATCGGCAGTGACCTGGAAGCCAGCATCCTGACCACGTCGCTGCTGGTCGAACTCGGCATCGCCGACATCTGGGCTAAGGCCGTCAGCCGCCAGCACGGCCGCATCCTCGAACGCATCGGCGCCACCCACATCGTGCTGCCCGAACACGACATGGGCGAGCGGGTGGCGCACCTGGTCTCCGGCCGGATGCTCGACTACATGGAGATCGACTCCAACTTCGCCCTGGTCAAGACCCGCCCCGCGCACGAAGCCGTCGGTGTCGCGCTCGGCCAGTCGGGCCTGCGGCGCAAGTACGGCATCACGATCGTGAGCGTGCAAACGCCCGGACAGGAGTTCACCTACGCCGACGCGAACACCGTGCTGCAGTACGGCGACATCATTGTGATCGCCGGACCGGTCGACCGGGTGGAACGCTTCACCGAGCTTCCCTAACCCACCGGCTCGCAGCGGGGCTCCCGACCAGCCGCGCAACACCACCCTCCCGGTGGCCGCCATCGCCCGCGACGTCGGATACACGTCCGAGTTCGCCTTCAACCGCGCCTTTGCTCGCACCCACGGCCAGCCGCCCGGCCGCTACCGCCGACACGCCCTCGGATCGGCTGCTCAGCCCGCCACGACCTCCTGACTTGACCGTACGGTCAACCGGTCTTTAAAGTGGACCGGGCGGTCAAGAAAGGGGCGGCGGGGATGGCGCGAGACACGCGGGACCGTATCGTCGCGGTGGCACGAGACCTGGTCCACGGGACCTCACTGGCACAGGTCAGCACCGACGACGTGTGCCGAGCCGCAGGCGTCCACAAAGGCAGCCTGTACCACTTCTTCCCGTCCAAGGACGCCCTGGGTGCCGCGGTCTTCGAACTCAACTGGACGATGATGAGCGCAGTGCTCGACGAGGCGTTCGCCGACGACGTCGGACCCCTGGCCCGCATCGACCGCTTCATCGACGACTTCGCCGCGATGCTCGCCATGATGCGCGAGAAGACCGGCACCACCCCCGGCTGCCCACTGGGCGGCCTGGCCGCCGAACTCGCCGGGCACGGCGGCGACGCTCGGGCCCACGTCACCCGGGTGCTTGACGCATGGAAGCGCTACTTCGCCGATGCGATCAGCGAGGCCAAAGGCCGCGGCGAGGTCGATCCCGGGCTCGACACCGCCGGCTCGGCCACCCGGCTGCTCGCGCACCTGCAGGGCCTGGCCCTGCTCGCCCAGGCTTACGACGACCCCCACCTGCCCCTGCAGGCCAAGGCGGATCTGCGGATGCTGCTCGCGCCGAGGTAGGGCGCGCGGCTTCGCCGGACCGCCTTTCACATACCCGCAGACTTGACCGATCAGTCAACTCGATTGGAGAACACCGTGGCCCTGACGACGACCGCCGACGATGCCCAGGCCGCAGCCGCCTACCGGTTCACCCGCTTCCGCACGGCGCTGCTCATCGACGACCTGACCTTCGCCCGTGACACCCCCGGCCCCGGCGACCGGGTTCCCGCCTTCGACCTGCCCGTCCTCGACGGCGGCCGATTCCGCGACACCGACCTCGGCCGGCAGCCGGTGCTGCTGGTGTTCGGCTCGCGCACCTGCCCGGTCACCGAAAGCGCCGGCCCGGTCCTGCGCCGGCTCCACGCCCGATTCGGTGACCAGGTGCGGTTCGTGCTGGTCAACACCCGAGAGGCACACCCAGGCGAGAAGTTCGGCCAGCCCCGCACCTTCGCCGACAAGCTCCTGCACGCCGAAGAACTGCGCGACCACCACGGCGTGGCGTTCGAGGTCGCCGTGGACGACCTCGACGGGCGCCTGCACCGGGCGATGAGCCCCAAACCCAACTCCGCCTACCTCATCGAACCTGACGGCACCATCCGCTTCCGTGCGCACTGGGCCAACGACGAGCGCGGCCTGCGCACCGCGCTAGCCGACATCACCGCTGGACGTGTGCCCGCCCGCCGCAGCAGCCGCGCCATGATCGGCCCGCTCATGCGCGCTGTCGGGCATCTCCCGGGCGTGGTGACCTTCGCAGGCGGCCAGGTCGAACGCGACGTGTGGCGGGCCGCGCTGCCACTGGCCGTGCTGAGCCGCGTGTCACGCATACTGACCCGGCTGCGCCTGGACCAGCGTGGCCCGGCTGCCGCAGCCCTCCTCATCGCCGCAACGATTTTGGTCGGTGTTGCCGTCTGGGGCGTTCGATAAAGGTGTCTCATACTCGGTGCACGGCGTGGTGTACGCCAACCGTGCGAGTCAAGCCCGGCACTGACAATGCGGGAGCCTGGAGTCGCGGCCAAACTCGTCGTGTTCCTGCTGTGGGCAGCCACCGCGGCGCTCGTACTCACCGCCGCCGTCGCGGTGACCGCCGCAGCCGTCACCCGACGGCCGCCGAACCCTTCCGACTGGGCCGGTCTGGCACGCCTGCTCGCCCTCACGGCAATGACCGCAGGCCTCGCCATACCTGCGGCATGGGCGGCCACACTGGGCCGCGGGCTGCTCCCCGCGATCGCCGCCGTGGTCGGCCTGATGGCCGTCACGCAGATCATGGTCGTGGCCGGCGCCGACGCCGCGTGGTTCCCGCCTGCCGCGCCCGCGCTGTGGGCACTGCTGCCCGATACAGTCGCCCTGCCCCAACTCCTCCTGGCCATGGTCCTCCCCGTCGGCTTCGGCCTGCTGACCCTGCTTTCCTGGCACCGCCTGCAACTCGACCGATGACCCCGCCCGACGTCCCGCCACCCCGGCCTTCTGAATCGGGTGCTCGCAGTTGCACCGGTGGGGCAGTTGCACCGACACTCGCGGGCAGCCGTCATGGACCGAGACGAACCGTCGGTCGCCGTGCCTGGTCCGGCTCAGCGGCGACGAGCAGGTGCCGGGCCCGGGCGGCGATCAAGCCATGTCCGCGTAAAACGAGGTGCGCCGCCTCGGTATCAAGGCCGCGCCGCGCCCAGCCGAACTCGGCGGTGGGCACGAGGCCCGTGGTGTCACGCACCGCCAGCAGCACCGCTGCGATGGCCGGCACCAATGCCGTCGCCCGAGCCGCCAGGATCCGGTGACCGTAGTGCGGCACGCCGCGTACGGTGACCGCCTCCGAAGACGTGGCGGCGATGGTCACCTCCAAGAACAGGACACCGTCCCAGTCCTCGTCGTCACGGTCGGCACGGTGCACGGGCTCGCTGAGCTGTGGCTCCGTCGCGATGATCCTGACCGGGCCCTTCGCCGCCGCCGCGGCGAGCATGGCGCGAGCCCTGGTGTCGAACACGACCGTGGGCAGCTGACGCGACAACCGCTGGACGCCTGCCGGAAGAAGCATCGCTGCGACAAGCAACGTGACAGCGATCAGGTAGATCGTCATGGCAAACAGCCGTCGGCGGTTTCGGCACGAAAGCGGCGGGAGCCTTCCCTCGCGTCCGGACGAACTGCGTCCACGATCATCTCCTGAAGTCCGGCGGTCATGGCTTGAAACCCGCCGACCAGACTTCCCGGCACACCCAGGCGGAGTTTAACGGCATCTCAGGGTACGGGCATGCCCTACCGTCACCATGACCATGGCAGGGTGCTGCTGTCAGGTGACGAAGAGTGACCGAGTGCTGCAGGCCGCGCCGTCGGCACGGGACCGTCATCGTGGCCGGACCCGATCGACGGCTCTCGTAGCCAGTGGCGCGATGACGGCGAGCACGATGACGTATGCGGCGGCGAAGGCGTTGAGGTCGGTGTGCTGCGGTGTGGCGATGAGGCTCGCTATGACGAGGGAGAATTCGCCGCGGGCGATGAGGATGGTGCCGGCCCGCAGCCGTCCGCGGCGGGCGGCGCCCTCACGGGCGGCGGCGTACCAGCCGGTGGCGACTTTGGTGGTGGCGGTGACGGCGGCCAGCACGAGGACAGTGGGCAGGACCGGGATCATGTCCCGCGGGTCGATGGACAGGCCGATGGCGAGGAAGAACACGGCGGCGAACAGGTCGCGCAGCGGCGCGACGACGCGGCGGGTGCGGTCGGCGACCTGACCGGTGAGAGCCAGACCCACCAGGAATGCCCCGACGGCGGCGGATACCTGCAAAAGCTCGGTCACTCCCGCCACGAGCAGCGTAAGGCTCAGCACCCGCAGCAGCAGAAGCTCAGGGTCGTCGGTGTCGACGACGCGGGCCAGCGGCCCGCCGAGGCGGTGGGTGGCGGCGAACGCGAGACTGATCGCGGCGACTGCCGCCGCTACGCTGATCATGGCCTGCCACCAGGCTCCTCCTGCCGCGAGCACAGCCAGCAGCGGCAGGAACGCTGCCATGGCGACGTCTTCCAGGACCAGCACCGACAGCACGGCGGGAGTCTCCCGGTTGGCCAGCCGCCGCAGGTCGTCCAGCAGCCGGGCGACGATGCCCGAGGACGAGACCCATGTGATGCCGGCCATGGCCAGCGCCCCGGTCCAGCCCAGCCCGAGCAGCCAGCCGGTGACCGCGCCTGGTGCGGCGTTGAGCGTGAAGTCGATCCAAGCCGAGGGAATGTGCCGGCGGACGCTGGCGGTGAACTCACCGACGGTGAACTCCAGACCGAGGGTGAGCAGCAGCAGGATGACGCCAATCGAGGCGCCGGTGGCCACGAACGAGCCGGCGGCAGGCACGGGCGCCACGCCGCCGGGTCCCAGGCCGAGCCCGGCGATCAGGTACAGCGGCACCGGCGAGTAGCCGAAGCGGCGGGCCAGCGCCGCGAGTGTGGCCAGTGCGGCCAGCACGATGCCGAGTTCGATCAGCAGGGCCGAGGATCCGTGCACAGGTCATCCGCTGATGATTGCCTGGACTCCGGTGATGCCCTCGTGGGTGCCGATCACCACGAGGGTGTCACCCGGACGCAGAACCTCATCAGGGTGCGGTGACGCCACGACGGTGTCGTCGCGGACCACCGCGACGATCGAGGCGCCGGTCAGGGTCCGTGCTCGGGTGTCGCCCAGCGGCCGCCCAGCGTACGGTGATGAGCCGGTGACCGGCACCTGCCCGGCGCCGAGTCCGGGGATCTCCTTGGTCAGATCCGCGAAGCGTTCGGCGATGCGCGGGGCACCCAGCACCTCGGCGACGACCTCCGCCTCTTCGGCGTCCAGCCGCCACAGCGGCACCGGGGCGTCCGGATCGTCGCCGTAGTCCATGAACTCGACGTCGCCGGTGCGGCGCGTGACGACGGCGAACCGCTCGCCGCGGCCGGTGGTGAAGTCATATCGCACTCCCACCCCGGGCAGCAGCACTTCGGTGACTTCCACCTGCGTCATCATCACCGAGCACCGGGCGGGAAGTAGGCGAAACCGCAAGTTCTGCGTTGGACTGCCCAGTGCCGGGCGGCGGCGTGGTCGGCGACGGGCGTGTCGGCGGTGTTATTGCCGGCGGTCGGCGAGACGAGCCAGCCTCAGCGTTCCGATCCTGCCGCCGACGAGTACCAGCAGCAGCGGACCGAGTACGGCGGCCCAGATCGCCAAGATGGGAAGCGAGCGCCAGAAGGCCCACAGGAACAAGCCGCCCAGGCAGACCGCCCACAGCAGCAGCCGGCCAAGATGACGGGCGAAGGTGCGCCACGTGTCGTCATCCGGCAGCAGCGACATCACCCCGACTATGAGGAAACTTGCGGCGAAGATCGCCATGGCGAGGGCTGCCGCCCAGTTGAACATTACGGTGGGAGTCTGTGTGGCGCCCGCCACCGGAGCACGTCGCGATCCACCGTCCCGCGTCCAGCACGTAGACGTGCAGCCGGTCCGCGCCGTCCCGCAATGTCAGTCGGGCTTCGGGTTCGCCTCGATCTGGCGGCCCAGGTCAGCCCAGCCGCTCATGCAGTCGCGCAGCTGCGCCTGCTCGGTCGCCGCCTCGGCGGCAGTCGGCACGCTGTCAGCGCAGCCCATCAGCGTCACCGACAAAGCCAGCGCCATCGTCTTGCCCAGGAGAGTGCTGCGCCGGGCGCGGCTCATCACAGCCTCGCGTTTCGTCTCGGGCGCGGATCGTAACCGACACGGCTGCCTCCCTGCAGCTCCCGGTGACGGCCCACCACCGCCGGACCCAGAACGCGGAGCCTTGCACCCGGCTCGACGCCTCGGTCGTCGCCCCTCCAGGCCTACTCGGTGACGCTTGTTCGCGGTGCGGCGGGCGTGCGCTACGGTGTGGGCCGGTGTGCCGGGAAGTCTGGTCGGCGAGAAGTCCCCCCGTCCTCGACCAGACCCGTGGAGTCGTCCATGCCCCTGCAGATCCTGCTCGCCGTCGCCGGCCTCGTGCTGCTGGCCTTCGCCGCCGACCACCTGGTGCTCGGCTCGTCACGGCTGGCCACCCGGATGCGTATCAGCCCGGTCGTCGTCGGTGTCGTCGTCATCGGCCTGGGGACCAGCGCGCCGGAGTTTCTGGTGTCCGCGCTGGCCGCGGCACGCGGCGACACCGGAATCGCGGTCGGCAACATCGTCGGGTCCAACATCCTGAACCTGACGCTCATCCTCGGCGTCGCGGCGCTGATCACCCCGTTCGCGGTCGACTCGACCGTGATCCGGCGCGAGATCCCGCTCGCGGTCGGGTCGGTGCTGGTGTTCGCGGTGCTGGCCTATGCCGGCCTGTCCCCGGTGACCGCGCTGCTGCTGGCGGTCTGCGCCGCCGCGGCGCTGTTCGTCCTCGTCCGGTGGGCCAGGGGCGGCGGCAACCAGGAACTGACCGCCGAAGTCGCCGAGTTCGAGACCGAAGGCGGAGCCGTGGTCGTCGCACCGGCCAAGCAGGCCCCGACCTGGTTCGAGCCGGTGCGCACCGTACTGGGCCTGGCCGGTGTACTCGGCGGGGCGCAGCTGCTGGTCGCCAACGCCTCCGCGATCGCCGAGGAGCTCGGCGTCCCACAGATCATCATCGGTTTCACCCTCGTGGCGCTGGGCACGTCGCTGCCGGAGCTGGTCACCACGATCCAGGCGCAGCGCCGCGGCGAGACCGACCTGGTCGTCGGCAACCTGTTCGGCAGCAACCTGTTCAACAGCCTCGCCGGTGGTGCGTTCATCGGGTTCGCCGCCGGCATGGACAACGTCGCACACGCATCGGTCGTGCTGCTCACGGCGATGATGTTCACCGCGCTGCTGGCCTGGGCGCTGCTGCGTCGCGGGCTGCGGCTGACCCGGGGCGACGGCGCCATGCTGCTGGCCGTCTACGCGCTGACACTGCCGCTGCTGCTCACGTCCTGACCAGCAGCGACGCGGCCACGTTGCCGAACTCCGGCAGCGTGGCCGTGGCGAAGACGGCCGAGTCTCGACCTGGAACCCACCCGTGGAGCAAGCAGATGCTATGGAGCATGACAGACGACATCGCCGTACGGGCCGAGGACTTGACCAAGTTCTACGGCACCCGCCGCGGCATCGAAGGCCTCTCCTTGGAGGTCCGCGCCGGGGAGGTGATGGGATTCCTCGGCCCCAACGGCGCCGGCAAGACCACGACCATCCGGCTGCTGCTGGACTTCCTGCGCCCCACCCGTGGCCACGCCACCGTGCTGGGCATGGACCCCCGCCGGGACAAGGCCACCCTGCACCGCCACATCGGCTACCTGCCCGGCGAACTCGCGTTTCCCGGCCGGGAGAGGGCTGCCGACCTGCTCAAGTTCTTCGCCGACTCCCGCGGCGGCGTCGCCTGGCAGACCGTCACCGGCCTGGCCGAGCGCCTGGAACTGGATCTTTTACGGCCGATCCACACCCTGTCCAAGGGAAACAAGCAGAAAGTCGGCCTCGTACAGGCGTTCATGCACTCCCCCGCACTGCTGATCCTCGACGAGCCCACCAGCGGCCTGGACCCGCTCATGCAGCAGGAGTTCCTGGCGCTGATCCGGGAGGCACGCGCGGCCGGGCAGACGGTGTTCATGTCCTCCCACGTGCTTGCGGAAGTGCAGCAGACCGCCGACCGGGTAGCGATCGTGCGCGACGGGCGGCTGGCCGCTGTCGAACGCGTCGAGTCGCTGGGACGGCGCGCCGTCCGCACCGTCGAGATCCACTTCGACGGGCCGGTCGACGCCGCCGAGTTCACGTCCCTGCCCGGCGTCACCGACGTGACGGTGTCCGGGCCGGTGCTGCGGTGCACGGTCGACGGCCGCCTCGACCCGCTCATCAAGGCAGCAGCCCGGCATGAGGTCGTCGACCTGCTGTCGGCCGAGCCCGACCTTGAGGAGACGTTCCTCAGCTTCTACTACCACTCCGAAGGAGCAGGCGATGTCCCCGCTGGTGCGTAAGACCTGGCGCGACGACCGCCGCGCCATCATCGGCTGGGCCGCCGGCATCGCCGCCTTCACCACGATCTACACCTCGTTCTACGCCAGCTTCGCAGGCGCCGCCGAGCTCAAGGACGACGCCCTGCCCGAAGGCATGAAGGACTTTCTGTCCGTGCAGGACATGACCTCCCCCGCCGGATACCTGCAGGCCACCGTCTACAGCCTCGTCGGGCCGCTGCTGGTGGTCATGGCCGCGCTGATCCTGACCGTCCGCACCATTCCACGCCCGGAGGAGGACGGCGGCATCGAACTGCTCATGGTCAACCCGCTGTCGCGGCGCGCCTTCGCGACCCAGCGCCTGCTGGCGACGTTCATCAGCGTCACCGCCCTAGCCGCCATCCCCGGTGTCCTGGTGCTGGCGATCGCGCCGGGCGTCGGGATCGACGTGCCGGGCGGCAACATCGCCTCGGCGTCCGCGGGGCTGGTGGGGCTGGCCTGGTGCTTCCTGGGTATCGCGTTCGCCGTCGGCGCGGCCACCGGCCGGCGCGGACTGGCCATGGCCGTGGGCGGCGGACTCGCGGTCGCGACCTACGCCCTGCGGGGACTCTCCGGGATCATCGAGGGCGGCGACTGGCTGAAGTGGCTGTCGCCGTTCCACTACTTCATCGGCACCGACCCGCTGCACACCGGCTGGCACCCCGGCCACCTGCTCATCCTGGCCGCGGTCGGAGCTGTGACCGCGGTCGCCGGGATCGTCATGTTCGACCGCCGCGACATCGGCGTCTGAACGCCCGCATCCCTGAGGTGGGCGGCCTGCCAGCCGCCCACCTCACATCGCCCTGCCGGGCTGACAGGACACCGATGACAGACTCATTCCCCGTCTGGCTTTCCCAAGCCTGCGAAGCGCTCCTCGACCACACCAGCCACCACCCGCGCGAGCATTTGTCGGAGCAAGCAGCTGCTCTGGGCGTGTCCGCTGCGCGGTCGCTGACCATCGCCGAGACCGTCGACGCACTCCTGCACGCCGCAGTCGACCGGTGGACCGCCACAGCGCCTGCCGGTGCCGCCGACCAAGGCACGGAACTGCTGACGAACCTCCGGCGGATCACCGCCGCGGTGCTCGACGGCTACCACCGCAGCGCCCACGACGAGGCCACCGAACGCGACCGCGAGCGCGCCACGTTCGTCGACGACCTGCTCGCCCCACATGCCGACCCGGGCCGGCTCGCCGCCCGCGCCCAGCGCTACGGCATCCGCCTGTCCGGGCAGCACACCGTTATCGTCGCCAGCGTCCCGCAGCCGGCACCAGCCATCGTCCAAGCGGTCGACGAGGCCTTGGCGGCGCGGTTCGGGACCGCGAACATTCTGGTCAGCGCCCGGGACGGCGAGCTGGTCTGCGTATGCGCGGGCGGGCTGCGCGGCGTACCGGCCGAACTCGCCCGCCACCTGCAGACCCGCCTGAACGGATCATGGCAGGTCGCGGTCGGCCGTACCCATCCTGGGCTGGCCGGACTGGCGACCTCGCTGGAGGAAGCACGCAATGCGCTGCACCTGGCCGGGCGCCTGGGTTTCCACAGTCCGGTCCTGCACGCGGCGGACCTGCTGGTCTTCCCGGTGCTGCTCCGCGACCGCGACGCGATCACCGATCTGGTCACCACCGTCCTCGGGCCGCTGACCGCTGCCCGCGGCGGCGCCGAACCCTACTTGGCCACCCTGGCCGCGCTGTTCGACAACGAGGGCAACCACACCGCCACCGCCCGGGTCCTGCACGTCAGCGTCCGCGCCGTCACCTACCGGCTCGACCGCATCCACGCCCTCACCGGCTACCACCCCAGCGAGCCCACGCAGCGGTTCACCCTGCACACAGCGGTGCTCGGCGCCCGGCTCCTGGGATGGCCCGCGCAGTCTGACGGCTGACCGGCGTACGCCTCGCCGCACGCCGCGTTCAATGCGAGGCAGGCGGGATCTGCCGCAGGCACGTCCAGGCGACGAGCACCGAACTGAGCGCCAACGTCAGCCCGTACAGACTGGAGAACTCCGGCGTGGTGAAACCGTCACCGTTCAACGTCAGCGCTGCCAACCCGCCGAGAACAGCGACGATCCACAGCACCCGGCCCCACACCGGGACGCCGGCCAGCATCTGACGCACGATGTGGCGGCCCATCCACCGCTCGCGGCCGCCCGTCACCGCCAGCCAGCTCCCGGCCCACAACAGCGAAGCCACGAACCAGGACAGCTGGGGCGAGGCCCTGCCGAGCAGTTCCACGCCAAATTCGATCGATGCGTACGCCGCCACGGCACAGCTGACGCCGAGCATCCATGACGCCGATCTGCGGGACAACATCGGGGCAGCGTAGCGGCGGGCCACCATAGGCCGCAGTCCGCAACCCCTTCCCTGTGCGGAGTTTGATCTCGCCGCACCCCGTCCGATAGGGTCGGGGCCAGGAGCGCCGGGAAGTCTGGTCGGCATCACATCGTCGACCACAGAAACGGACCCCTCCCGTGCGTGCTGCCGATCTTCTCGTGCCCTGGCCGAGCGTGACCCTGGACACCCCAGCCATCGACGCCGCCAGGACCCTTGCTGACGCCGACCTGCCCGGTCTGATCGTCGTCAATGGAACTGGTGAGCCGTTCGCGGTGCTGCCGGGCACCCAGGTGCTGCGGCTGGCCGTGCCGTCGTACTGCCAGGACGATCCGCTGCTGGCCCGGCTGGTCGACGAGGCCGCCGCCGACGTGTTCATCCGCGAGCTCGGCGAGCGCACGGTGCTGGAGCTGCTGCCGCCGCAGCCGTCGGAGCTGCCCGTGGTGGCCTCCGACGCCACGGCCCTGGAGATCGCCGCGCTGATGGCCCGCACCCGCAGCCCGCTGGTCGCCGTTGTCGGTGACGGCCGGCTGCTGGGCGCGGTGACCCTGCACGGCCTGCTCGACCGGGTGATGCCGGCATGAGCCTGCAGGCGTGGCTGGCGGTGGCGGTGTTCGCCGTCGCATACGTGTTCATCGCCACCGAGTGGATCCACCGCGTCGCGGTCGCGCTCGGTGGCGCGGTGCTGATGCTGCTGATCGGCGCGACCGACGCCGAGCACGCGTTCTTCTCCGAAGAGTCGGGCATCGACTGGAACGTCATCTTCCTGCTGATCGGCATGATGCTGATCGTGTCGGTGCTGCGCCGCACCGGCCTGTTCGAATACCTGGCGATCTGGGCCGTCAAACGCGCACGCGGCCGACCGTACCCCGTGATGGTCATTCTCGTGGTGATCACCGCGGTCGCGTCGGCGGGCCTGGACAATGTGACCACGGTGCTGCTGGTCGCGCCGGTGACGCTGTTCGTGTGTGACAAGCTAGGGCTGCCCGCGGCGCCGTTCCTGATCGCCGAGGTGATGGCGTCCAACATCGGCGGCGCGGCGACGCTGATCGGTGACCCGCCGAACATCATCATCGCGAGCCGGTCCGGGCTGACGTTCAACGACTTCTTGAACGTCATGGGCCCGATCGTGCTGGTGCTGCTGGTGGTGTTCCTTGGGCTGTGCCGGTGGCTTTTCCGTGACGCGTTCCGCCACGACAGCGCCAAGGTCGCCGCCGTGATGGCGATGCGTGAGCGCGAAGCGATCCGTGACCCGCGGCTGCTGGTGGTGAGCCTGATCTTCCTCGCTGCGGTGCTGGGTGCGTTCATGCTGCACTCGGTGCTGCATCTGGAGCCGTCGGTCGTGGCGATGGTCGGCGGGCTGATGCTGCTGGCTGCTTCCCGGCTCGATCCGGACGAGGTCGCCAAGGACGTCGAGTGGCACACACTGATCTTCTTTGCCGGGCTGTTCATCATGGTCGGCGCGCTCGTGCACACCGGTGTCATCGGTCAGCTGTCGCAGGCGGCGACGCAGGCGGTGGAGGGCAAGCTGTGGGCAGCGACCGTGCTGCTGGTCGGTGCGTCGGCGGTGCTGTCGGCGATCGTCGACAACATCCCGTACGTCGCGACGATGAGCCCGATCGTGGCAGACCTGGTCAGTGCTGACGGGACGCCGCAGGGCAACGTGCTGTGGTGGGCGCTGGCGCTGGGCGCGGATCTGGGCGGTAACGCCACCGCGATCGGCGCGTCGGCCAACGTCGTCGTGCTCGGCATCGCCGAACGGGCCGGCAAGAAGATCACCTTCTGGGAGTTCACCAAGTACGGCCTGATCGTCACCGTGATCACCGTCGCGATCTGCGTGCCGTACCTGTGGCTGCGCTTCTTCTGACCACGGGCGGGCCGGCGTCGCACGCGGCGGCACGGTGTCAGGCGGGCACCAGGTCGCGTATCACCGCTTGCATGCTCACCGCGCCTTTGAGCACGCCGTCGTCGACGACCGCGACGAGTTCGCTGCCGGTGGACGCCATCAGTGACGCGATCTCCAGTGCGGTCGCGTCCGAGGTCACGGCGAGCAGGCGAGGTGACGTCTGCCCTAGGCATTGCCCGACGCTCCTGCCGCTGAGCGCGTCGGCGATGGCAGCGGGAGTGTCGTCGGCGACGCGGGCCAGGATCGGGTCTTCCAGGCAGTAGGGCGGCACGGCCAGCCGGAGCACCAGTGCCCCGGGCAGGACCCGCATCGGATGTCCGGCATCGTCGACGACGACGATGCCTGGCAGTCCGTCGTCAGCGACACAGGCGATGGCGTCGAGCACCGGTGTCCCCATGGTGACGGTGGGGCACTCGGTGGCCAGTTCACGGGCACGCATGAGGAGTCACCTCCAGGCTGCCTAGCTGCCTGTCGCCAGGTTATCGCAGTTCAGGGGCATGGATCTGCGGTCGTAGCCGGAGATCTTGCGGGTACGGTGGTGATGGAGTGCCGGGAAGCCTGGTCGGCGGACATCGGTGATTAACGGAAGGAATCGAATGAAACCGTCGACCCGCAAGGCAGTGATCTTCGGACGGGGCTCCTGGTCCGAGCGCCGTCGCCTGGCAGACATCCTGCGGTTGGAGACCGTCGGCGGCGCCCTGCTTCTGGCCGCAGCGGTCGTTGCGCTGATCTGGGCGAATTCGCCATGGTCGGCGTCTTACGAGGCGGTGCGCGGCTACGAGGTCGGTCCGGCTGCGCTGCACCTGCACCTTCCGCTGGGTGTCTGGGCCGCCGACGGCCTGCTGGCGATCTTCTTCTTCGTCGCCGGTCTGGAGCTCAAACGCGAGTTCGTCGCCGGCGACCTGCGCGAACCTAGCCGAGCGGTGGTGCCGATCGCCGCCGCCGCGGGCGGCGTGCTGATCCCCGCACTGATCTACACGATGGTCAACCGCGGCGACGCGGCCGCTTTGCGCGGCTGGGCGATCCCCACCGCGACCGACATCGCGTTCGCGCTGGCCGTACTGGCCGTCGTCGGCCGCAACCTCCCGTCGGCGCTGCGCACGTTCCTGCTCACCCTCGCCGTTGTCGACGACCTCATCGCCATAGTCATCATCGCGGTCGTGTACACGCAGCAACTACTGGTAGTGCCGCTGCTGGCCGCGCTGGCGCCGCTGGTGCTGTTCGGGTTACTCGTACAGCGCCGATGCCGGTCCGCCTGGCTGCTGGTTCCGCTGGCCTTCGCGACCTGGGCGCTCGTACACGCCTCGGGTGTGCACGCCACCGTCGCCGGGGTGCTGCTGGCCTTCGCCGTGCCGGTGCGCCCGCGCAACGGCCGGCCCGACGACGATGACCCCGGCTTGGCCGGGCACTTCGAGCACCGCCTGCGTCCGCTGTCGGCGGGCTTCGCCGTCCCGGTCTTCGCGTTGCTCACCGCCGGGGTCACCATCGGCGGGCTCAGCGGCCTGACCGACGCCCTGACGTCTGGAGTCTCGGTCGGGATCACCGTCGGGCTCGTGCTCGGCAAGACGATCGGTGTGCTGCTGGCCACGGCGCTGGTGGCCAGGTTCACCGCCGCGAAGCTCGATGAGGGCCTGGCCTGGGCTGATGTGCTCGGCCTGGCGATGCTCGCGGGAATCGGCTTCACCGTGTCGCTGCTCATCGGCGAGCTGTCCTTCGGCCCGGGCACTGAGACCGCAGCCCATGCCACCATCGCCGTGCTGGCCGGCTCGGTCTGCGCGGCGATGCTGGCAGCGATCGTGCTGCGGATACGCGATCGCGCCTACCGCCGCATAGCTGAGATCGAGGCGGTTGACACGGACCACGACGGCATCCCCGACGTCTACGTGCTGCGCGACGACCACATCAGTTAGATCCGGCCGGCAGTCCTCGGCGTGCGCTGTCGCCCCGCAGGCCGTGGCTCGGCAGGTACGTCATGCGCTGGGATCGGCCGGCGGTCCGGGGCGGCGCATGAGGTCCTCGATCTCGCGGTCGAGGGCTGCGTCGTCGCGGACGTGGCGCAGCCAGCGCTGCCCCAGGCCCAGCCCCAGGGCCGCGAGCAGAACGGAAACGTGCCAGCCGGTGGCGGTGCCGTCCAGCATCGGAAACCCGTGTCGGTCGGCGAGCAGCGACTCGAACAGCACGAATCCGATCACCGTCGTGTACACGCTGGTGCGGGTGTCTGCGACGACGGCGGCGAATCCGGCGAGTGCCACTGCGACAACCACCAGTTGCGCGGTGGTGTCGTCGGTGACGAGCCCGGCCAGCAATGTGGCAACGGCCATCACTGCGGCACCGTGGGCCCATCTGGCGTGGGACGGTGCCCACTTCGTATACGCAGCTCGCGGCCGGACTGTCATTGGCTCGCCCTCCGGGCCATGGCATGGCGTGAGGATTCCGGTGACCGGATTCAGCCCGATGCTAGCGCCCGAGACCGAGGAATACACGTTGGCGGGCGCCTCGGCAGCGATGCGGGGCAAGACGTTGTGCTGTGGTGGGAGGCCCTGCCCCCGTGTGCAGGGCCTCCCACCACTCACTCCGCGACGACGATCATGTGGCCTTGGCCAGGGATGCCGTCCATGTTCGTCATGCTGTACATCTGGCTGGCGGTGGCCAGGTAGTGGTCGTCACGGGCCGGGTCCCACAGCACGAACTTGTCGATGCTGTAGACGCCGTTGCCGTTGTCGATGCCGGCGTAGCCCTGCACCACCAGGTAGTGCATGGTGAAGGTGTCGTCGTTGTTCCACCACGGGATGTCTTTGGCCTGCACGACGATCGCGGCGGGCTGGCCACGGTCGACCGACCCGGCGAGCTTGTTCATGACCAGCTTCCACTTGTCGCTGCCCGCGCCCTCGGCGGCGTAGTCGTGGTAGACGTAGTCCACGACCCCGGACTTTCCGGCCAGCTCGGCGTTGAGCACGTCGCGCACGTCCCACGGGTTGGTGCCCAGCGAGTCGGTGCCGAGCTTGGCGGCGTAGTCGGCCTGGCTGCCCAGGGGCGTCTTCCCCAGCGACTTGAGGATGGCCTGCAGGGCGGTGGGGCCGCACCAGGTCCCGGTCTGCTGCTGTTCGCCGTCGACGTTCATGGTGGCCAGTCGCAGGGTGTGCTTCCAGCCGCCGTTGATCTCGATGTCGGTGCGCAGCGTCGCGACCCGGCCGCTGGTCGAGACGAACCCGGGCCCGTCGCATGATCTGTCGTTGCCGTAGTAGGCGGCCTGGCAGGTCTGCAACGTCAGCGCGCCCGTCGCGTCGATCATCGTCAGTTTGCCGCGGATGACCGCCGAGGTGCTCAGCGGCTGGGTGTACAGGTGCGGCTTGACGGTGCTGCCGGAGTACTCCAGGCAGCCGGTGTAGACCACGCCCGGGTACGACGACACGGCGCAGATCTCCTCGTCGGTGTCGAGGCCGTCGTTCTCGGCGTCCTGGTCGGAGACCAGGTTGGTGCCCCACTTCTTGTCCGTGGTCGGGTCGGCGACCGGCGCGACGACGGCGTAGATGTTGTCGTAGGTGTGCACGCCGCCGGGGCTGGACGGGTTGAACGGGCCGACCTTCTTGACCGTGTTGCCGTAGTTGCCCTCGATGGTGGTGATGCGGCCGTCGGGCAGCACGTCGACGACGACGCCGATGTGCTTGCTGGAGTAGTAGTCGTAGCCGTACAGCACGACGTCGCCGGGACGGATGTTGGTCTTGGAGCGCAGCAGGCCCTTGTTGCGGCCCCACGTCTCGAAGCTGCCCGAGTACGGGAAGTACACGTCGATGCCCGCCTGCTGCCAGGTCCACGACGCGAACATCGAGCACCACGGGTCGCCGCACTTGACGGTGCCGTGGTAGCCGTACGGGTTGCAGTTGTCGCCCCACTCGTCGGTGCCGAGCTGGCTGTAGGCGGCGTTGACGATCGCCGAGCGGATGTTGGCCGAGGCCACGCTGCCCGGGTTGGGCGTCGCCGGGACGGTCGGGTTGCCCGGTCCGCCGGTGGGCTTGGGGTCGCTGTCGCAGCGCGGCAGGATGATGTCCACCGAGCCGGTCGAGACGTAGAAGTCCGCGACCCACAGCCCGTCGCTGGTCTTGTCCCACACCGCCGAGCCGCCGTAGTTGAACTCGCCGTAGGCCTGGCACGTGATGGTGATGTAGCTGCCACCGGCGTACTTGTCCACGACACTGCCCGAGGTCAGGCTCTTGCCGTAGTAGCCGTTGAGGGTGGTCTTGGCCAGGAAGCGGTTGCCGCCACCGGACGGGCCGTCGCCGTCGCACTGGCGCATGACGATGCTCGACGAGCCGGTGATGACGTAGAAGTCGGGGATCCACAGGCCGTCGCTGGTCTTGTCCCAGATCGCCGAGCCCCCGTAGTTCACCTCGCCGTACGCCTGGCACATGATCGTGACGTAGCTGCCCTCGCGGTACTTGTCCCAGACGTTGCTCGCGCTCAGGCTCTTGCTGTGGTAGCCGTTGAGCGTCGTGCGGATCTTGTACTGGGTGCCGCCGTTGGGGTTGGTGGCCCCGCCGCCGCTGATGCCGATCGAGGAGCACAGCGGCACGCCGCTGATGCGGCCGCTGGTGCCGGTTGTCACGTACGCGTCGGGCACCCAGTACCCGTCCGACGTGTAGATCCACAGGGTGGAGCCGCCGACTGCGACGCCGTAGTCCTGGCAGCGCACGTACAGGGTGCTGCCGTCGGGGTAGGCGTCGACCCGGATGCGGTCGTCGGGGTTCGCGCTGCCCCGGCCGTCGATGGCGAACTTCACCGGGTACGGCCCGGAGTTCGAGCCGCCGCTTGTCGGGGTGCCGTTGATGCCGATGGACAGGCAGCGCGGCACGCCGGACACGAAACCGCTTGTCCCGGTGCGGATGTAGGCGTCGGGGATCCAGTAGCCCTCGCGGGTGTAGTCCCAGATGGTGCTGCCGCCGGCGGCCAGGCCGGTGTCCTGGCAGCGCACATAGACCTGCTCACCCGTGGTGTACAGATCGGTCGCGGTGCGGTTGTTCGGGTCCATGCTGCCGCGGCCGTCGATCGCGGTCGTGGCCGGGTATGGCCCGTACAGCGGGAAGGTCGGGTCGGCCTGTGCGGGGGACGCGATCGCCACGGCGGCGGCCAGTGCAAGACAGACACTGGCCGTGGTGGCGAGCACGCGTTGCAGTGCGCGCAACGGTTTTGCTCCGTTTCGGGGGTGATCGAGTGATCAGAGCGTCGTCGCCCATTTGATCATCAGACCGCAGCACCGTATCGTGATCAGAGTGCACTTGGAACCCTTGTCATCATTTTTCATGTTGTTGACATGAATGACGGATGTGAATCGCCTAAGCGGGTTTGTGGTCAGCCGAAATCCGCGGCCCGACTCCGAATCGCGTTAGCTGACGGCTGTCACAGAACTCTCATGGTTCTGCTGTGTGCTCGCGGGGTCGCCTGGACGCCACCACCGGCGCTCTGGCACAGATGCTGGGTGAACTCGCGATCCCCCGTGTGAGCAGCGCGCCGACGGAACCATCCTCGAACTCGACAGCTATGGCAGCAGGCAGTACGGCAGCATGACCGACTACCGGGTCGGCCTGGCGGGCTGGAGAACGGCGAGTCCTTCCCCTACGGAGTCGCTGCCGTATACGACCGGGCCGAGAGCCTCATGGCGTAGGTCAGCGTGAGCGCTGACCTACGCCGACGTCGATGTCGGTGTCGGTGTCGACGACACCGAGAAGCAGCTGGCCGAAGCCCTCGCCGATGCCGTCAACAAACTCGCCGTGTCACTGGGAACCGCGTACCTGCCGCAGTATGCGACGGCGAAGCTTCAGCCGCAGCGTTGTCTCATGGTCCGCCCGGCCCGGTAGCCGGTTTCAGCGTCGTGATCACTGAGCTTCGAGGTTGCCGTAGTCGGCGCAGGTCAGCGGGTCTTCGGTGAGCGCGCCGTTGCCGCGCGGCACGCCGACTCGCTGGCCCTGGCGGGTGAAGACGACCTGGTTGATGTCGGGTCGGCTGGACAGGGTGCACACCAGCTGCCCGAAGGCGAGGACGTCGTCGCTGCGCCCGGTGCCCTCCAGCGCGGTGGACAGCTCGACGGTGGCCGACCCGGCGGCGTCGGTGGCGGAGTTGATCGCGGTGGTGCCGGTCAGCGCGCTGTTGAGGCCTGCTTCCTGTTCGGCGGGGGTCGGCCCGGCGAGCAGGTCGGCGAGCAGTTGCTGGGCGTCGGGCTGGGCGGGGACTTTGCGTTCGACGGCGATGAGGTGGCCGTCGCGCAACAGGTACAGCTTTTCGGTGATGGGCCCGGACGCCGCAACCGCTGGTGTCGGGGCTGCCGATGGGGCGTTGTTGCCGGTCTGCTCGACTTCGCGGGCGGTGTCTTCGACGGGCACCCCGCAGCCGGCTGCGAGCGCCGCCAGGATGACGCCGCCTGCGGCGGCCGCTGCGATGCGATGACGTCTCATGGGCGCTCCAGGGGAAGTTCGATGCGGAAGCGCGCGCCGCCGCCGGGCCGGTCGAGGACCTGCACGGTGCCGGCGTGGGCGGTGACGTGCTGGGCGACCAGGGCCAGGCCGAGTCCGGTGCCGTCGTTGTCGCCGCGGGCTCCGGCGGAGCGGCCGCGGACGAACCGGTCGAAGATCGTGTCGCGGTCGTCGGGGCTGACGCCTGGGCCTTCGTCGTCGACTTCCAGGATCCGGACGCTGGAGTGCCCGGTCAGGCGGACGGCGACCGCGCCGCCGCCGTGGGCTTGGGCGTTGTCGATGAGGTTGGCCAGGACCTGTTCGATGCGTCGGCGGTCGACGTGCCATATCGGGCTGGTGTCCGGTTCGACGGTGACCAGCGTGGTGGGCAGGCCGCGATGGCGGCATACCTGGCGGGCGACGGCGGCGACGTCAACGGGGGCGCTGTCGGCGGGCTGGTCGCTGCGGGCCAGTTCGAGCAGGTCGGTTACGAGTTCCTGAAACCGCTGGACTTCCTCGACGAGCAGTCCGGTGGCGCTGGCGGTGCGTGGGTCGAACTGGTCGCGGCGGCGTTCGAGGACGCTGGCGGCCGCGGCGAGGGTCTGCAGGGGTGAGCGCAGTTCGTGGCTGACGTCGGCAGCGAAGCGGCGGTCGCGTTGCATCCGGGCCGACAGCTGGTCGACCATGTCGTTGAACGAGGTGGCCAGCCGCGCCAGATCCGGCTCGGTTGCCGGATCCAGGCGGGCTGCCAGGTTGCCGCCCGCGATGTCGCGGGCGGCGTCGGCGACGGTGGCCAGCGGCCGCATGACGCGGCGGCTGGCGTACATGCCCAGTAGCGCCCCCGCGACAGTGGTGCCGGCAGCGACGAGGGTCAGGACCAGGCCGAGGACTTTGAGGTTGCCGTCGAGCTCGCCCATGTAGTCGATCTCGTAGAGGGCTGTGTCGGGGCCGAGGGGGATGCCGAACACCATCGCAGGACGGTCGCCGATATGCACTCGTTGCACGCCTGCCTTGCCCTGGCCGACCATGGTCACGACACTGTCGGGCAGGCTGTCGGTGAGCGTGTTGTCCACGACGGTGCGGGAGTAGAAGTCGCCGTCGTGCCACAGCAGCGCCCGGCGGTTGGCGCCGGTGTCCAGTGAGCGCAGCACCGGCAGGACCTCAGGGTCGTCGACGTCGAGGCCCGCGCGCACGATCCGGGCGTCGGCCATCACCGCGCGTTTGGCGGTGCGTTCGCGTTCGTCGAGCAGGAACCGTTCGGTCAGCTGGTAGGACAGCAGCGCCATCGCCGCCGACACCAGCAGGGCGCCGACGGCGAACCCGGCGGTGACCCTCGCGCGCAGGCCGGGGCGCTTCATCGCGGCATCTTGTAGCCGAGCCCGCGCACGGTCACCAGCCGCCGCGGCGAGCCCGGGTCGTCTTCGATCTTCTGGCGCAGGCGGCCGACGTGCACGTCGACGAGGCGTTCGTCGCCGAAGTCGTACTCCCACACCCGCGCCAGCAGCTGCTGGCGGGACAGGACCTGCCCGGCGTGCTCGGCCAGCTCACACAGCAGCCGGAACTCGGTGCGGGTCAGCGTGACCTGCTGCCCGCGCAGCAGCACCTCACCGGCCTGGGCGCGGACCTGCAGATCGCCGAGGTCCACCTGTCCCGGTTGTGCGGATGGTCCGCTGCGGCCACGGCGGCGCAGCGCCCGCAGCCGCGCCGACAGCTCCTTGACCGCGACGGGCTTGACCACGTAGTCGTCCGCGCCGGCCTCGAGCGCGGCGACGATGTCGTGGGTGTCGTCGCGGGCGCTGACGACCACGATCGGGACGTCGTCGTCGCGGCGCAGCTCCCGGATGCACTGGAACCCGTCGATGCCGGGCAGCATCAGGTCGACCAGCACCGTGTCGGCGGGCTCGCCCCGCTGACGCAGCAGCCCTTCCTCGGCTGTCGCGGCGGTGTGCACCGTGTAACCCTCGTCCTCCAGCGCCAGGCTCAGCGACAGGCGGATCCGGTCGTCGTCTTCGATCAGCAGTACCGCAAGCACCGCGGAATCATGCCCCGGCGAGCATGGCTGCGACAGGGCTGAGCTGCCGTTCCGGCGATTTGTCACACAACTGTCACGGCTTCGCGGAACTTCCGCCACACCGGGCGCAGATCGTCTGACGCACCCGAGGCGAGGAGGCCACCGATGATCACTTCCAAGGCGAGCGCGGGCAGGCGGCGTCCGTGAGCGACCGGTTGCGGCTGCGACTGTACTCCAGCCCGCTGGGTCTGTACCTGACTGCCGATGGCTGCATCGACGGCAGCACCGTCCAGCAGGTCACCACCGCCGTCGACCTCGCCTTGACCCGGCTCAACCCCGTACGGATCACCGTCGACCTCACCGCCGTCACCTACCTCGACGTCGCCGGTGTTGCGACACTCATCGCATGCCGGCGCGACGCCCGCGCCAGAGGTGCCCACCTGACCGTGACTCAGCCGAGCAGCCAGGTGCGTGCCACGGTCCTGGCCTGCGGTGCCGGCGACCTACTCGACGTCGGTGGCGCCGTCGATCCGCCGCTACCAGCCGCCGACACGTGGCGGCGCTGCCGCCGCCCGAGCCTGCGCAGCCTGCGCCCGCCTGGCCGAGCACGCCGCGTCCCCCGCAACGAACCCACCCGCTGACCGTCACGTCGCGGGGTCTGCCGGGGGGACGCCGCCGAGGAGCGCCGATGTCCGAGCATCTGCACCTGAGACTGCACGCCACCGCAGGCGGGCTGTGCCTGGATGCCCGCGGCCGATTGGACGTCGTGTCCCGCGGTCGGCTGGCACAGGCCCTGACCGCGATCTTCGATCATCTTCCGATGCGTCGGCTGGTGCTCGGCCTGTACCGGCTCGACGCCATCGACCGGGCCGGTGTCGCCGCGCTGGTCGCCGCGCAGGAGCAGGCGCGACAGCGCGGAGTCGACCTGCTGGTCCGGGGGCCTCAGGACCACGTCCGAGCCGCTTTGGCCGCCCTCGGCGCCGTCGGTCTGCTCGCCGATGGCGCTGACGAGTCGTGGGGGCACCTGCCGTCTCGGCTGCGCAGGCGCCTTGTCCGCGCCGCCGGATGGGGCTGCCCGTGTCCCACCCGCCCGCGAAGCAGGCCGCAGCGATGCGCACGACCGACACGTTGAGCGCTGCGGTGCGGCCGCGGGACCGTTCAGCGGTCGCCTGCGGCGTGCCGGGGTAACGGCCGGTCAGCCGGCAGAACCTGCACCACCCCGTGGGGGTCGGCTGCCCGCAAGGTCATGGCGATCTGCGGCAGCGCCGAGCGGACGCTGAGCGTCCCGCCCGCGTAGCGCATCCGCTGGTGTGTCTGCACGATCAGCATGGCACCGGCGACGTCCAGGAAACGGCATCCGGCCATGTCGAGGGCCAGGACTTCGGGCCTGAGCCGCATCGCTTCGTCCAGTACCCGGCTGGCCTGGTCAGCCGACCAGGCATCCAGGTCGCCGACGATGCGGACCTCGACCTCCGGAACCCGCCACGCTGCTACTGGACCGTGGCTGTGACCGTCGATCACGTCGTCCTCCTTCCTGCCGCCGCCGAGCATCGGAGCCGTTCATGGCGGCGTCCTCGCGATGACGTGACAGTCGTGTGACAACGGGCACCGGTCGCCGCAGCGGCCAGATTGTGCCGCGGCGAGCAACGCGTAACTTTCGAGCCTGCGCCGGGTCAGCCTCCGCCAGCGACTGCCGTCTACGGCCGTGACACGCCTGCGACCTGCGGTGATGCGCACCGATGCGGGTGCCTTTGTCACACAACTGTCATGGGTTTGCGTGGTGATCGCTGTACCGGCTGGCAAGGGTGGGCTGCATCAGCAAGGGAGGTTGATGGTGGACGAACCGAGCCGCGCGTCGCAGACGACGCAGATGGTGCCGCTTGTCGAGGTGCAGGTCTGCGGCGACCTCGACGCGAGTTCCGCTCCGGGCGTCAACGACGTACTGTCGGAGGCGCTCGCCTTGCACCCGCGGCAGTTGGTCATCGACCTGGCCCGGTGCGACGTCATCGATGCCGCCGGGATCCTGCTGCTACTGGACGCGCACCGCCGCGCCATCCGCGACGGCGGCATGGTCGCGTTGCGTTCGCCCTCGGCCAGAGCCCGCCGCAACCTGAAGCTGGCGAAAGTCGACCGGGTGTTGCAGGTCATCTCCCCCGACGGTGACCTGACCCTCGGCATCTCCCCTGACAGCGACTTCGCAGTCGGCGAGGTGACCCGATGAGTGACACCGGCCGATACCAGCTGATCATGGCGGCCGACCGTGTTCCGCCGGCTGATCCCGACGAGTGCATCGACCATGTCGACGCCGGACTTTCCACGCTACGGCCCTACACCGACCTGCAGAGCGGGACCTGGCTGGCCGCCGACACCGGCCAGGCGGATACCGGCGATGCCGCGCAAGCGGCGGCGCAGCTGCGGTCGCTGTGCCACCACCAGCCGGCCGCCTTCGCCGAGGACTGGTTCGACGACTACCTGGCCGTCAACCGGCGGCTGGCCGCCACAGCCACGTGCCTTGCCGCCGAGCAGGCGGTCATGTGGGTACACGGGCACCGGCTGCAGCTGCTGCCCGGCATCATGCGGCGGCTGCGACCCGACCTGGGCACCGTGTTGCAGCTGCACAGCACGTTCCCTCCCGCGGAGCTGTTCGTGCGGCTGCCCGAGCACCGTGAGCTGCTGTCCGGGTTGCTGGGCGCCGACGTCGTCGTGCTTCCCCACCGGCGTGCGGCTGTCAACCTGCTCGATCTGGCCGGGCGGGTGCACGGGCTGCCGGTGCGCGACGGACAGATCGCCGTCGGCAACCGCCGGGTGCGGGTGCTGGCCTACCCCATGCCCGCCGACTCGGCGGGCATGCGACGCCTGGCCCGGTCCGCGCCGGTGCGGGCCCGCGCCCAGCAGATCCGCACCGCGCTACGGGTGGCCGGTCCGGTGCTGCTGTCGGTGGCCGGCTGGGACCCCGCCGAAGCGGTCGAGCAGCGGCTGGCCGCGTTCGACCGGTTCCTGGCCGAGCACCGCCCGGCCCCTTCCACCGTCGCGCTGCTACACGTCGGATGCGGCGAGCCGCAGACACCGGCCGAGCACGAGCAGCGCGAACGCGTCGACCGGCTCATCGCGAAGATCAACGGAACGTACGCCGAGATCGGCCAGCCGGTCGTGCACTATCTGCGGGCCACCCCGGACCGGCGGGAGCTGGCATCGCTTTATCTTGCCTGCGACGCGGTCCTGGCCACCCCCGATCATCACGGCACGGCGGCGCACGCGCACGAGTTCGTCGCCGCGCACGGCGGCGCCCCGGTCGTGGTCAGCGAGCTCACCTGCGACGGCGCGGACCTGCCGGGTGCGGTCGTGGTCAACCCGCACGACACCTCGGCGTTCTGCGCCGCGATAGCCCGGGTGGCCGGTATCAGCGGACCGGTGCCCGTCGCCGGGGCCGCTGCAGCGGCGCCAGCGCCGGAGGCCTGGGCCCGGCGGCTGATGGCCGTCGTCCGCGCCCGTGCCGCTGCCCCCGCCCAGCCCGCCCGCCGCCGCCAGCCCACCGCGGCGGGCACGACCCGCCCTGCCGGGCATCCGGCCGCGCACGACAACCCAAGGAAGATCGACGCAAGGTGACATTCCCGCTCAACCAGCAGCAGCAGCTGCGACGTGTGCACGGCTGCCTGCTGGTGGCCGCGTGCGCCGACCTGATCGCCGCACCGCTCAACGGGCGTACCGTGCCCGACCCGGCGCAGATGGAGGTGATCCTGCGCGCCTCACCGCGCCAGCTGCAGCCCAGCCCGGCCGCGTTGCAGATGACGGTGCTCGCCGAGCATCTGGCCGCTCACGACGGCCGGATCAACGACGACGGCCTGGCCTCGGAGCTGGCTAAACAGTGGCCGGCTGACCGGCCGGATCTGGCCGGCACCGGCACTGCCCGGGTGCTGGGTGCGGTCGCCGCAGGCACCCGCTGGTGGCAGGTCGCCCCCAAGGTCCACCACGGCGCCGGCAGCTTCGGCAGCGTAGCCGCGGTCCGTGCGTGCGCCGCCGGCCTGGTGCCAGGTGTGGGTGCCGCCGCCGCAGCAGCACTGGGCCGGCGGTCTGCCGGGATAACGCACACCCATCTGCTGGCCCGCGACGGGGCGGCGGCGACCGCCGCCGCGGTGGCGCTGGCCGTGCGCAGCCAGCCCGGCGCGCCCGCCGACAAGTACCGGTTCCTGTCGGCGGTGGCCGCGCAGATGCGCACGAACGAGTTCCGTTCCGCGCTGCGCACGGTCCAGACGCTGGTCCGGCATCGCAGCGCCCCCGCGGAGACCGCCGCGACGCTGGGCGCCGACCGCACAGCCCTGCGCAGCGTGCCAGCCGCGCTGACCGCGTTCTTACGCCACCCGGACGAGCCCACCGCCGCCATCCGGTACGCCCTGATGATGGGCGGGCAGACCCAGACCACCGCCACGATCGTCGGCGCGATCATCGGCGCCCGCCACCCCGAACACACCCTGGCCATGCCGTGGCGGCCCGACGTCGTACGGCTGCTGCGCCTGCGCGCCGCCGCGGCCGATCTGTCGGCGGCCGTCGCCCGCGGCAACAGGCCGACCGCCGGACACCATGATGAGGAGGTGTCATGAGCGACGACCTCGCGCTGCGCATGGCAGGCCGGCAGCGGCAGCTGCGCGTCACCGCCGTCGGCGGCCTGCACGCCGACACCGCCCACCGGCTGCCGAAGGTCGTGCTCGGTCTCCTGCGCCAGTACGCGCCGACAGCGGTGCTCCTCGACCTCGGGGCCGTCACCCGCATCGACGCCGTCGGCATCGCGGCGCTCATGCTGTGCCAGAAGGCCGCCGAACGCCACGGCTGCGCGTTCCGCCTCGACGCATGCTCCCCCGCTGTCCGGTCGGCGCTGCGCAACCACCACGCCCGTCACCTGGTCCCTGAACCGCCGCGCCACCACGCGATGCCGCTGCGGCGCCTGCGCACCGGCACCGTGTGCCCCGGCCGGGCCCGGCCGCCACGATTCACCGGCCATGACCTCGGCGGCCGACGGTGACGAGCGAGCGTCTGCACCTGCGTCTAGGAGCCACCGCAGCCGGCCTGCGGCTGGTCGCCAGCGGACCGCTGAACGCCGAAACCGCACGCCAGCTCGGACAGGCCATCAGCCTGGCGCTGCACCGACTACGCGCCCAGCGGCTCACCCTGGACCTCGCGGCCGTCGACACCGTCGACGCCGCCGGTGTCGCGGCACTGATCCGGGGCCGGGTCGAAGCCGGCCGCTGCGACGTCGTGCTGACCATCACCGACCCCTCCCCTGCCCTCCTGCACGCGATGCGGCAACACGCGCCCGCATCTCCATCAATCGGTGCCGGGCTGGTGACAGCTCGGCTTCCGACGCGCGCCCGTCGCCGCCTGCCCTGCCTGCGTTCACTTCGGCACCGCCGACTCGATCCGATGCGGTGAACAACCCCGTCAGGAGGCACCACACCGATGACATCCGACCACGACCCCGCCACTGCCAGCGTCGGCAGTGCCCGCTACGACCTGCTCGTGCTGGCCAACCGGCTGCCCGTCGACCGCGTCACCGATCCAGCAGGCGGCGACCGGTGGCAGCGCAGCCCGGGCGGCCTGGTCACCGCCCTGCACCCGATCATGCAGCAGCACGCCGGTGCGTGGATCGGCTGGCACGGCCAGCCGGGTCCGGCGCCGGCCCCGTTCACCCACGACGGCATCCACCTGCACCCCGTCGAGCTGTCCGAGCATGACGTCGACGGCTACTACGAGGGCCAGTCCAACGCCACCATCTGGCCGCTCTACCACGACGCCGTCGAACAGCCGGTCTTCGACCGCGGCTGGCGGCGCAGCTACCACACTGTCAACGAACGCTTCGCGGCAACCGCCGCACGACTGGCCGCCCCCGGAGCACTGGTCTGGGTACACGACTACCACCTACAACTGGTCCCCGGCATGCTCCGCCGGCTGCGTCCCGACCTGCGCATCGGGTTCTTCCTGCACATCCCGTTCCCGCCGGTCGAGCTGTTCTGCCAGATGCCGCTACGCGACGAGATCATGCGCGGGCTGCTCGGCGCCGACCTCGTCGGCTTCCAGCACCCCCACGGAACCCGCAACTTCCAGCAGCTGGCCGTGGATCTGCTAGGGGCGAAACTCACCGGCGACGTGATCGAGCACGGTGAGGGGACCACCACCGCGGCGACGTTCCCGATCTCCATCGACGTCGCCACACAGCAGCGGCTGGCCGACGACCCGCAGGTACGGACGCGAGCGACCGAGATACGCCGCGAGCTTGGCGACCCGGCGACGCTGATCCTCGGCGTGGACCGGCTCGACTACACCAAAGGCATCGAACACCGCCTGGCCGCATTCGGGGAGCTGCTGAACGAGGGCCGCCTGGACCCTGCGCAGACGGTGATGGTGCAGGTCGCCGTGCCCAGCCGCCAGCGCATCGACCACTATCAGGCGTTACGGGAGCGGGTCGAGCGGACGGTCAGCCGCATCAACGGCGTCCACGCCGGCATCGGGCGGCTGTGCGTGCACTACCTGCACCAGTCCTACGACCGCGCGGAGCTGGCGGCGCTGTACCTGGCCGCCGATGTGATGGCGGTGACGCCGCTGCGCGACGGCATGAACCTGGTCGCCAAAGAGTACGTCGCCACCCGCGCCGACGGCACCGGCGCGCTGGTGCTCAGCGAATTCGCCGGAGCCGCCGCCGAGCTGCGCCAGGCCTGGACCGTCAACCCCCACGACCTCGACCAGCTCAAGGACGCCATCGTTGCCGCCGCCCACGCCACACCCGACGAGCAGATCGCCCGCATGCAGCCGATGCGGGCCCACCTGCGCCGCCACGACGTCAACCGGTGGGCGGCGGACTTCCTCAGCAGGCTCGACCGCCCCGTAGTGCAGGGCCAGGCGGAAGCCGCTGCCTGAACACGACCGGCGCAGCCGAGCGATGACAGGCTCGTGCGGCATTCGCCAGTTCACAACGACTTCGCGTTTGTCCCCAGCATCGCCCTAAGCCGGTCCGGGGCGCCCGACAACGAGAACGCCAGCCCGCGTCGCTCAGCTTCGGCCCGGCACGCCTGCACCGCCGCAGCGCCTACATCGTCGATGGCGGTGACCTCGGATGCCGCGACGTCGCAGACCGCGGCACCGTGGCGGCGCATCGCTTCTCGTGCCGCGTCGACCAGCCGGTGGGCGTTCACCGCGTCCAGTGGCCCGGCCAGCGTCAGCCGCAGACGGTGGGCCGCCACGGTGACGGTGACCCGCAGGTATGACGGTGGTGGAACTGATGTCACGCCGGGGCCGCCACGGCCGCGAGCGCCCGGGCAGCGCTGCGCGCTCGGGCGTCGTCGGCGGGCGTGCGCCAGGAGCGGGGGGTGAGCAGCTGCGGCGAGCGGGCACCGGCCAGCGCCGCGGCGATCACGGGGATGGCGCGGTTACCCGCGGCCAGCTGCAGCGCGAACGACAGCGCAGCGTCCGGCTCCTCCGGATGACGCAAGTAGGCCGCCAGCGCAGCCGGAACCGTGCGCAGTGCGGTATCGGCGTTGCCGACGGTCCCGACGACCTCGGCCGGGCCGGCCCGGTGCCGTACCAGCGCCCGGACGATGTTCAGGCAGCTGCGCAGCTCCGGACCGCGGACCTGCCCGGCGACGATGTCCAGGAACCGGTTGGCGTCCAGGCGCCGCGCCGGATAGCCGTAGCCCGCCAATGCCACAGCGACCGCGGTCGCCGCCGCGGCGTCCAGCGCCAGCGGGTGGGTGTGAGTCACTGCCGCAGCCCGGCGGGCCAGAGCCGCTACGGCCCCTACTCCGGCACCGGGCAGCAGACCGATGGCTATGGCCCGCACCGCTGCGCCGTTGCCGTAGGAACCCTGGCCACCGTGCAACGCAGGAGCGGTCTCCCACCACGGACGCCCGGCACGAACCTCGACCAGGACACAAGCCGCCCCGTCGATAGCGCCGCTTTCCGGCTGCCATGCGCTGGCCAGGTCGACGGCCAGGTCGTCTTCGTCGAGCTGGCCGCCGTGCGCGGCGAGGTGCTCGGCCACCACGAATGGCAGACCTGTCCCTGCGGGAACAGCCACGGATGCGGCCGGCAGCCGCATGATGCTGTCGACCTTTTCCGGTTCGGGAAGCCTCGCGGCGCCGAGCTGGACGGCGAAACGCTCAGCGCAAGCCGATAGCAGCAGGCCGCGGTGGATGACGTCATGCCATGAGGTGGCGACCGGCGTCGTCGACGGTGAGGTGATCACGGGCGGTCCTCTCGGCGTAGGTGCGATCCGGGAAGCATCCGCGCTGCTCATAGCAGTGATCACGCGATTTCATGACAGTTGCGTGACAAGGCGTGCGGTGACTTGTCGGGCACCGGTGGCCGTGGTGCCGGGCGGCTGTGCCGGGCACCACGGCGGCGAGCCCGACTTCCTGAACGGGATCAGTCAGTTCAACTCGGCGAGGCGCATATCGTCGTGGTTCGCGGTATGACGTTCCGGTGACAACTGGTCGCAGGATCGGCAGGCGTGCTGCACATGGCGTGTCTTGACACGAAGTGGTGCCCCGGCGGACGTCGCTGGTGAGGTGGGAGACCGGCCGTCATCTTCCGGCGGTCCGGAAATCCAGACGCAGCATGTGCAGCTGGCGGCCCATCGCCAGGTAGTCGGCATCGCTGCCGTCGACCGTGAACCCCATGACTCGAGCAAGCCCTCGCGCGGCTCGTGGATGGCGGCGTGCGTAGGCCAGCATGGCTTGGGCGGCCTGTTCGGCCTGCATCGGCACTGCGGTGACCGCTGTGACGCGCCCGCCGTGGACGACCGACGCGGCGGGCTGCGCCACCAGGTTGCGGTACCAGTCTGACCCGGGCCCGAACCCGGCAGCGACGGTGAGCGACTCGGCGGACTGGTCGACGACCTCGACCACCGTCTGCCGTGGTCGGCCGGTACGCCGTCCCGTGTGGTTGATCAGCACGAATCTGCTGCCGAGCAGGCGACCGAGGCGCAGCCGGTACAGCAGGATCGGGGCGCGTAGCAGCGCGCGTCGCAGGCCGGTGGGTTTGCCGGGGGAAGCACCGGTGTTCACGCGCTCGATCCTGGCACATACGTGGCGACGGTCGGTGTGAGGTGACGCGGCCCGACCGGGGAGGTGCGGGCCGCGTCGGCTGTGCGGGCGCCGAGCCGGACGATGCAGCCACCCGCAGGCCTCGTCCACACCAACTCCCGCCGCGGCAGCGCGGTAATGCCGCCGATCATGACGATCGCATGACATCCGACGCATGCACTGCCTCGCCCGTAAGGCAGTCGTAAGGATCGTCCGCATCGGCAAGCCGGTAGCCTGCGTGAAACATCACCCTGGGGAGCCATCGATCATGAAGCACCAGACCGTCCGGCTCGCGACCGCGGCTGCACTTGTCGCAGCGCTGGGCGCCTGCGGCGAACCCGCCGCGCCGCAGGCGCCTGCGGTACAGAGCCCCTCGGCCGCGCTGCAGCCCTCCGTGTCAGCCTCTCCAGCGCAGGCCAGCATGTCGCCTGCAACCGTGCCGCAATCTTTGCGGTTCACCGCCACGACCGTGGACGGCAAGCCGTTCGACGCGGCGGCGCTCGCGGGCAAACCTGTGGTGCTGTGGTTCTGGGCGGCGTGGTGCCCGCGCTGCCGCGCCAAAGCCGCCGATGTCGTCGCCGTGCAACGCGCGCACGGCGATGCCGTCCACGTGGTCGGGGTCGCAGGTCTGGGCAGCGGCAAGGACGCGATGCGCCGCTTCGCCGCCGACACCGGCATCACCGCCTTCGCCAATCTCGACGACGACCGCGGCGAGGTGTGGCGGCGCTTCGACGTCACCGCGCAGGAGTACTTCGTCGTCATCGACCGCGACGGCAAGGTGGTCCACCGCGGCGGGCTCAGCGGCGACCAGCTGCGCGAACGTGTCGCCGCCCTGGCCGGCTGAGCGTGGACACCGCGTCGTACTCGCTGGCGTTGTCGGCGGGGCTGCTGGCCGCGGTGAACCCGTGCGGGTTCGCAATGCTGCCGGCGTACGTGTCGCTGCTGGTCACCGCCGAACATGACGGGCGCAGCCCGCGGTGGCCGACGCGGCTGGGCCGGGCGTTGGCGCTGACGGCGGCGATGACGGCCGGATTCGTCACCGTGTTCGGGTTCTTCGGGCTGCTGGCCGCGCCCGCCGCCGATTGGATCGCCACCCGCCTGCCCTGGGTCACCGTGGCCATCGGCCTGATCCTGGTGGCGCTGGGAGGCTGGCTGGCCGCCGGTCGGCAGCTGCCCTCACCGCTGCCGAAACCGGGCACGGGGCCGCGGCTTCGGCAGCGGTTCTGGCCGATGTACCTGTTCGGGATGTCGTTCGCGGTCGCGTCGCTGGGCTGCACGATCGGACCGTTCCTCGCGGTGGTGGTCACGGCGTTCACCACCGGGTCGGCCGCTTCGGGCGCCGGGCTGTTCGTCGCGTACGCGATCGGGATGGCGCTGGTCGTCGGGGCGATCGCCGTGGCCGTGGCCGCCGCCCAGCAGGCCGCGATCCGGTGGCTGCGCCGATCCGGATCGGTCGTGTCCCGCCTCGGCGGCGTCCTGATGATCGCCGCCGGGGCATACGTCGCGTGGTACGGCTGGTACGAGATCCGCCTCTACCGCGGCCGGGCAGCCGCCGACCCGGTCGTCGACACCGCCGCAGCTGTGCAGGAGTGGCTCGCGCAGGCGTTGAGCACTGCCGGGCCTGCGGCCATCGCCGTCACCGGCACCGCGCTCGCGCTATCGGTAACGGCCGCCGTGTGGTGGCGCCGCGGCCGGGCCGGCGAACGCACCGCCCGAGGCACCAGCCCCGACGCCTAACGCGTCCCCGGCGGGCCGACGCCGCTCCCAGCTGAGACGTTCGGTCATTTCGCCGCCATGCGCAGTTCTGCAGTGCCTGCCTCGTGCCGGGCCGATCCGCGGTCGGGCCCGTGGACCACGAACGACCCGCCGATCGCCCATGCGCGGCGGCGGGTCTCGACGAGCAGGATGGCGCCTTTGGTGTCGACGGTGCGGCACCGCCTAAGATCAACGACCAGCTGACGCGGCCGCAGCCGCACCGCCCTCGCCTATCACCCGTTCCGCCTCCTCGACGGAGCCGGCATCCAGGTCGCCCTGGATGACCACCTCGACCACGGGCACCTGCCACCGTGCTACCAGCACCGGACCGCCTTGAGGAACCACATGCCACCTCCGTCTGGCCCAGCGTGCGCGCGCAACAGGGGCAGGTGCCGATCGCGCGCGACGATGCTCGGCCGTTCGCTCAGCAAAGCAGATCACAGGCGACCTATCTTGCCGAGCGGCCGCGTGCTTGCCGGCTCGACTTTCACGGAAATGTCATGAGGTCGGCTGACCTGCCGGATCGTATCGCTGTTCGCCGCCGTCCACCGAGGTCCCGATGACATCACCGATGGCACCGCCGCCCACCCGGTGCACGACGCACTCGACGAACTCCTCGCCCGAGCCGTCGCCGCCACACCACACGAAGGGTTGCTAACTGCTGGTAGTTGATTGAGCTTTGGTGTGCTCCAGTGTTCGTTGGTGTACTCGGGCGAGGGTGGTGCCTGGTGGGTCGTGGCGAGAGTTGTCGTACCCGGTGTCTAGCCTGGCCGCATGTCCGATGTGGCTGGTGGAGTGGTGGTGCAGGCGTATCGTTTCGCCCTGGACCCGACTCCGGCCCAGGACCGTGACCTGCATCGGCATGCCGGTGCAGGGCGGTTCGCGTTCAACTGGGCCCTGGCTGCGGCGGCCCTGGTTCCAGCCCGTCTGGCAGGCCACCACGCCGGCGCAGGCGCTCGACGCGTACGCCGACGTCTGCGTGCTGATCGGCCAGCGCGCCGCGGCGGTGTTCGAGATCGTGCGCCGCGCCGCCGACGAATCCCCCGAGGTCGCCGCACTCTGGCAGACCGTGCAGTCCAACCGGCGCGCCGGAGCCCGGATGGTCATCGCACACGCCGCCGCACTCGGCCCGCTCACACCGGACTACACGGATGATCAGGCCGTTGACCTGATGTGGCTACTCAACGACCCTGCCCACTACGCGGCACTGGTTGACGAATCAGGGTGGCCCGCCGCCTACCGCGACTGGCTGGCCAACGCCATGCGCGACATACTGCTACCCCGCTGGCGACCTTCCTAGTCCGGTCTCGCCGAGCACCCGACGGCGCCCCTGACGCGCTGAACCGATTCGTATGACCGGATCCGGCCGTCGCGGCAGTCGATCTACCGGCCGTTCATGACGATCTCATGACAGATCAGCTCATGAACCTCGCCGACCAGGGCAATCGGCCCAGACCGGCCTTGCCGTGCGCGGCCTGCGGCGGCACGCTCACCCGGTGAGTCTGCGCAGTGAACACGCGGTGCGGCGGTGGGAGCAGCACACCGCCGCACCGCTGACCGCGCTGGCCGTCGTCTTCCTGGCCGCCTACGCCGTGCCGATCCTGTGGCCCGCCCTGCCTACTTCGCTGGACCGCCTGTGCCGGGTCGCCGACTTCGGCATCTGGGCGATGTTCGGCGTCGACTACGCAGCCCGGGTGCTGCTGTCGCCACGGCGCTGGCGGTTCGTCCGTCAGAACGTGTTCGACCTCGCCGTACTCGTCTTGCCGATGATCCGGCCGCTGCGGGTGCTGCGCCTGCTCGCGGCGTTGACCAACCTGAACCGGCGGGCGGAGCAGTGGACCCGCGGCAGGCTCGCCGTGTACGTCGCCGGAGCCACGACGACCGTCGTCGCCGTGGCCGCGCTGGCGATCCTCGACGCCGAACGCCGACATCCCGGCACGAACATCGACACCTACCCCGACGCGCTGTGGTGGGCGGTGGTCACCATCACCACCGTCGGGTACGGCGACCACTACCCCGTCACCATGACCGGCCAGCTGGTCGCGCTCGTCCTCATGATCAGCGGCATCGGCCTGATCGGTTTCGTGACCGGGTCACTGGCCAGCTGGATCGTCGAGCGGATCGCGATCGCCGAGAACACCACCCGCGACGCCACCAAGGACGACATCGCGCAGGTGCTCACCGAGCTCGGCATGCTCAGACAAGAGGTCGCGCAACTTCGCGAGCAGGTCGCAGGACACGACGAACCGGCGCCGGAACCGTCGGTGGCCGAGCAGCACTTACCTCGGCAGGTGCCAGCACCGGGCGCGGCAACACCATGACCCTGACCACCATCGTCAAGAAGCCCGCGATGGCCCGCGTCTGCCGGTTCATCGCACCGCAGGCGCGGCTTGTCCGCTGCGGCTCCTGTCACGCCACCCGTGCACTTGCGCTCTACTCGTGCGGCGGCGGCACCCGCAAAACGGTTCGGCTCCGACCCGCCGCACTTGGCAGTACCCCGACTTTCAGGAGTACGAGATGTTGCTGCTGTGCTTCGCTGCTGTGCTGCTGGCGGCAGTGCTGCTGTCCAGCCTGGCCCACCGCACGATCCTGTCAACCGCGGTGCTGTTCCTTATCGCCGGATTCGCCCTCGGACCCGGCGCCCTCGGGGTGCTGGACCTCACCGCCGACTCCCCGATCGTCGCGACGCTGGCCGAGCTCGCCCTGTTCGCGGTGCTGTTCACCGACGGCATGCGCGTCGGCTGGGCCGACCTGCGCACCGCCTGGAAACTACCCGGCCGCGCCCTGGGCTGGGGCCTGCCCCTCACCCTGCTGATCACCGCGCTGCTGGCCCACTACATCGCTGGCCTCGCGTGGCCCCAGGCGCTGCTGGTCGGCGCGATCCTCGCCCCCACCGACCCCGTCTTCGCCGCAGCCCTGGTCGGCAACGACAAGGTCCCCGCCCGGCTACGCCACCTACTCAACGTCGAGTCAGGCGTCAACGACGGCCTGGCCCTGCCGTTCGTCATCCTGTTCCTCGCCGTCGCCGCCGGCTCCGACGACCTACACCTGCCCGAACTCGGCACCGAACTCGCCCTTGGCGTCGCCATCGGCGTCGCGGTGCCCTGGCTGGCCCTGTGGCTGGAACGCCGCCGGTTCTTCTCCGCCTCCACCCAGTACGAACCGCTCAACGCCATCGCCATCGGCCTGCTCGTGCTCGCCCTGGGCTACGCCACCCACGCCAACCTGTTCCTGGCCGCGTTCGCCGCCGGCATCACCGTGGCCACCTTCGGCCCCCGCCAGCGCGAGGCGTTCGAACACTTCGGCGAGCTGATCTCCGAGCTGCTGAAACTCGCCGCGCTGCTGGTCTTCGGCGCGCTCATCTCCGTGCAGTTCCTCAGCGAGATCTCCTGGACGGGATGGGCATTCGCCGTGCTGGCCCTGATCGCCGCCCGGCCGATCGCGCTGTGGCTGTCTTTCCTGCGCTCCGGGCTGTCGCTGCGTGAGCAGGCCGCCGCGATGTGGTTCGGGCCCAAAGGCTTCGCCTCGGTCGTGTACGGCCTGCTCGTGCTCGAAGCCGCCATCCCCGGCGCCGACGACGTCTTCCACCTCGTCGCCCTCACCATCGTGCTGTCGATCCTGGCCCACTCCTCCACCGACATCCTCGTCGCCCGCATCTTCGAACGCGCCGGCGGCGGCTGGCGTGGCGCCCTGAAAGCGATGACCGGGCCCGCGGAGTCCGATCCGGCGCCGGTGACGGCGGAGCGGCCATGATCACGAGCCGCGCCACCGGGCCGGTCGTGGGCGCGGCCGATCCCGCACGATGTGTGGCGCGGTTGAACCACGGTCGCAGAATGTCGTGATGACACGACGTCGGCGGTCCCACCGTGCGCGGCCGCACAGCCGCTGGCATCCGGGCTTCTGGCTTCGGCACCCGCTGCTCAGCCTCGTCCTCAACATTGCCGTGGCCTGTGTGTTCGTCCTCATGGCTGAGGCGAGCAGGTATCAGACACGCCGGCTCGACGAGCATGGAGTGCGTGCTCCGGCAGTCGTGGTGAAGGTAGACAGCAGGGGGCGGGACTCCTCCGTGACCGTGCTGTTCACCACGGCGGACGGGCGCCGCGTCACCACGGAGGTCCATGACTACTACTGGCGTCCCCGACCTGAGGTCGGCGACACTCCCACGGTCGTCTACGACCCGCAGGCTCCCGCCACGATCGTGCGTGACGCGAGGATGGGCGGTGACCACGTGCTGCCGCTGCTGATGTTCGTCCTCGCCGGCGCGCTCGGCATCGGCGGCTCGGCCATGCTGGTGCGCTCCTGGTTGATGTGGCGCGACAACGCCGAAGCGTGGCGTACGGACCGCCACTTCGCCTGATACACCCCTCGATCACCTCATCGGAGGGTGAGCGGCGTTTCCGATGCGAGCTGGGTCAGCTTCTCAGAGTTGCGTACGTAGTACAGGCCGGTGATGCGGTCGTTGCCGACGTCGGCCGCCAGGATGCCGTCGATCTCGCCGTCCAGGCGCACGAGCAGCGCCGGCCGGCGATTTGCACGCCCGCCCATGGAAGGGCGCCGCCTCGCCCACGCCAACCTCGCGTCAGGTGCAGGTGCGCTTCCATCTAGGCCAACGGCTCGCGCCATCGTGCGCGCCCGCCCGCTGGTTAGCGGCGGCCCCGGCACAGTATGCCCACGGACCGTGCCGGACGATGGGTCCTTCATGACGTCGACAGCTCGAATGGCCGACGGCGAACGGCGGCGTTCCACGAACCCTACCGACAGGACCAGGTGATGGTCGCCGAGTCAGGCCGGGCGTGAGTCCCTCCGTCACGACGCGCCAAATATGGCCGCAGCGGCATCGCAAGCGCGCGCCGCCCTCAGCACCCCGGGTGCCTGAGGGCGGCGCGGCGATCTAGCTCGCCGACATCTCCTCCTGCAGCGTGCGTACCTCCTCGGCCAGTTCTCGTATCTCGGAGCCTTCTCGCACGTTGAAGAGTTCAGAGTCGCCGCCGTGAGGGGTTGCGGCGGTCCAAACTCGGCCGGTGGGACTGCTCGAGGGGTGCAGTCCCACCGGCGCGCTCCCTCGCACGAGCCTCGTCCGCTCCCGTTGAAGAGGAAACGGCTTCGGCCCGGCAGGTCAGCCTCTGCAGTGTCCTGCGGGTGATGGCGAGTTCGGCCAGCTCGGTCTGGGCCAGGGCAAGGTTGGCGGTGGGCTTGGCGATCTTGCCCGCGCAGCACGTCGGCCGCCGCGGTCGCGGCGACTTTCACGTTCGGCGATCTGATCCAGCATCGGCTGCGCCGCACAGGACGGCAGCCCGCCGCACACCGTCCGCGGGGAAGGCGACCAACGGGAACCGCTGCTCTTCCCGGACCGGAACCCATCTGCCTTCCCACCCGTCCCGGCCACTCCCCCGTCAAGCACTGGACCGTCGACATCGACATCACGGAGGACCCCGACCAGCGACACACCGACGCACGGGCCGCCTTGGCTGCCGGTACGCCGATGTCGCTGTCCGGCGACGGCACGGCGCTGCGCTCGGCAGGCGACGACATCACTCCCCAGCCGACGTAGCGCTGCCTGCTGCGGGGTCCTCGGCATCAGCCGCCGGGCCACGACCAAGGCCTACCCACCACCGTCGGACACCAGCCAGCCCGTGACGGCGGAAATCAGGTGCCGTGGCATTCACCCCTCAGGTGGCAGCCGCGAAAGTTCGCGGCTGGTGTATGTGCATGCATCAGTGTCTACGTAGCCGCAGCCGTAGGGGCCTGCCCGCACCGCGGCGACTGGCTCCTCCGATGCTGTCCTCGGCCGTCAAGTCGGCTCGAACACCGCGACCGCATCCTGGTCCGTACGCAGCATCGGTCTCGTCTTTCGGTTACCACGTCCGTGTGCTCGACTGAGGTGCCCGGACCAGCGCATCTCGTAGCGTCGATACGGCGGAGCCGGAGACCGTCAGGCGTACGGGAGGAGATGCGGACATGGGCAGCAAGCGGCTACTGGCAGCAGTCGTCGCCGTCGTGGTCCTGGCCGGGGGCGCAGCAGGCGCCTGGTGGTGGACCCACCGCGACACGACGGCGCCGATCAGCGACCCCGCCCCGCACGTCACCGGCGACGGCACCCGCGTCGGTCCTGAGGGCGGCACCGTCCAGGTCGGCGGCGTCGAGATGCAGATACCGGCTGGTGCCGTAGCCGACGGCAGCCACATCACCGTGCTGCCCGTCGCCGCCATCGGTGAGCACGGCGGCGAACTGTTCGGCCAGCCGGTAGGCGTCGAACACGGCCAGCCGCTGCGCGAGCCGGTCACCGTGCGGTGGAACGTGCCGCAGCTGTCGGCGCGGCAGCGGGCATCGGCCGTGCTCACCCGATGGGATGCCGACCTGCGCATGTGGAAGGTCTCCGACGCCCGCCTCGCCGTCGACGGAGACTTCCTCGTGGCGACGCTGCAGGACTTCTCATTCTGGGACTGGGCCGCCTCGGCCAGCCAGTGGACCGGCGAGCTGCTCGGCAAACGCGTCGACGCGCCTGTGTGCAGCGGCAAGCCGCTGGCGGCGTGGGTGCGTGGAGTCGTCGACCCGGACGAGGACCTGTCAGCGGCGGCGCTGCGGGTCTGCTTCGAACCCGACCGCGATGAGATCGTCACCGCCCGGGTGGCCAACAACCGCACCTTCACCCAGCGCCTGCGTCTCAAGCCCGACCACGCGGCGTGGGCGTGGACGTGGGCCGGGCGGGAGGAGTTCGGCCCGAAGGCGGTCATTTACCGCACCGCCCACGACGTGTTCGACTCCGACAGCTCGTTCCTGCTGCCGCCGCTGACCGAGGTCGCCGTGGGCATCGGCCGCCCGGACTCCCCCGGCTCGGTGATGCAGACCGGCACCGGGACCGTCGACGCCGTCACCGTGCTGGTCGACGTCACCGCGTACATCTTCGACCAGCTTCCGGCCGGTGGCAGCGACAACCCTGTGATCAACGCCATGCTTCAGGCGCTGTATGAATGCGGTGGCAAGGAGCTGCTCAACCGGCCGAAGGCCGACCCCGAGACGATCGTCCGTGCCGTCGTCGACGCCGTCGGCTCCTGCGCCACGGAGATCGTCGACCCGGCCAGCGAATTCGGCGCCCGCTTCGAGGCCCTCGAACAGCACGCGATCCGCGCCCACCCCGGCACCACCGCACAACTGGTCGCCCGCGGGGACCGCCTGGTCCACCAGCTCGCCCAGGCCTACGCCGTACTCAAGTACGCCGACCTGCTATTTTACCTGTCCGACCAGCTCGCCGACACGCTCGTCGGGCCGCTGGCCTTCAGCGTGCGCGGCGATGGGCGGCCGCAGCAGCTCGGCGTGTGGAAGCCCTCCTGCCAGGACGTCGACGTCGACAGCGGCCGGATCTACCGCAACCTCGCCCTGCAGGACACGTTCGCCGACAAGAACCTCGAGCTTTGGCAGTTCGATCAGTGGCAGCCTGCGGCACGCTCGGCCGTCAAGCCGCTGGACGCCTGCGCTGACGAGTACCTGATCAAGCTCGCCGACTTCCTGCCCGGCGACTGGGGCGATCCGAAGGCGGCCAGGGTCGTCGCCGACGAGGTCCGCGCCCTGTCGGGGTATCCGGCGATCCCGGGCGCCGGCGGGCTGCGCCGGCTGGAACTGTGCGCGGCCGCATGCGCGGTCACGGGAACCGTGTACTTCGAGCACCCGGCGTACGGCCGCAGCGTCCTGATCACCACGATGCCCACGCAGGTCGGTGCCTCCGACGCGTTCATCACCGTGATCGGCGCCGACGGGAAGGTCCGCTGGCGCCACCGCGCCGGGGCCTGGTACCGGCTAGCGCCCGCCGATCCCGCCATCGACGGCACCGGGCACCTGTTCCTCAACTACGACCCCGGCCGCTACAACGGTGTGATCATTCTGCGTCCCAGCCCGCAGGGGTTCGACACCTTCGACACGCTGCCCCCGCCCGGCGAGTACGCCCAGCGGTTCTACAGCGCCTCGCTGACCGACGCCGACCGCGACGGACGCTACGAAGTCGACTCGGCGATCAACGACTGCAACCCCGACTGCGCCGGCGGCACCATCAAACACACGATCTACCGCTGGAACGGAAGCGGCTACACCGCGCACTGAACCCGCTTCATCGACGATGATCTGAACACGCCGACCATCTCCGGATGGGTGCCTCGGTGACGTGCCGTGCATCGCCGAACCGCCCGAGGTAGCCGGCCATGGCACGACAGGTCGCGATGACCTGAACAGGTGTTTGCTCGAACACCTGTCGCCGCCCTACACGCTGCACCGCCCGCGGGAATGTCCCTTCTTCCCGACGCCAACGGGTTCGTACCGGTGGACCTTCGGCGTCAGCGTGTCCGGTCCAGTCGGTGACCCGGGTAGCCGTAGCGCTGCATCAGCGGCAGGGTCAACGCCGTGGTGGCCAGCCGTGCGGTGACCGGCAGCTCGTCGCGCCAAGTCTCGTCGGCGCGAATCTCCACCGTGCCGGAGCGGAAGCGGCCAGGATTGCCGGACACGGTGTGGTTCGGCACCAGCTCAACGGTCCGGTCGTCGCGGAACGGGCTCGACGCCGGAGCGACACCGACGAACCGCAGCAGCTCGTCGACCACGCCCCGGGGGTCGGCGGTGAAGTCCTCGTAGCGCTGCAGGCGGTAGCGGCCCGGAAACGCCAGCGACGTCCACTCCGTCAGGCCGTTCCACGACACCCATTTCATCGCGCTGTCGTAAGGGCGGTGCTCGAGCATCACGTCGGGGGCGGAGCTGTCCAGCTGCTTCTTGCGGCGCCGCCACGAGTACGCGACCGCACGGGGGTCACGCACCACCTGCAGCAGGTACGGCGTGATGTCGGCGGGCTGACGCGCCACCACCGCGGCGCCCGAGGGCAGTTTCGACGAGTCGATGACGAGCTCCGCGCCGGTCACCTCGGCGATCGCCCGGTACAGCCGGGTGAAGACCCCCACCAGAGGGTGCCCCTGCCGCAGCAGGCGCGGCGCATGCCGGGCACGAGCCGTGTCACGCTGCCACTTCTTGATCTGACGTGGGTCGGGAATGTCGTCGCCGAACGCGCACCGCAACACGTCGCGCCACAGGCCGCAGGCGCGCACCGGCTGCCCGCACCCGCAGCTGCGCCCGCCGAGCAAGCCCCGCTCGAACAGGAACCACAGCTCCCCTGCGGTGAACACGCCAGGATGAGAGCCGAGGACATTGTCGATGATCGTGGTGCCGCTACGTCCCCATCCGGCCAGGTAGAGCACTTTCACCATCGGACGAGAATGCCTCGCAAATGTCAGAACACCGCCAAGATCTCGTTTGACAATTCTGTGACAATCGCGGATCCGCCACCTTGCGAGCACGCCGGGCTACTCACGGTCATAGTCGCGACGAACCAGAGCCGTTGGCACCGAAGACCCGCAGCCGGTCTGCCGCTCAGCGGCAGTCATGCGCCCCCGCGTGTGCCGGACCCGGTGCGGCCCCATGTTCGCCTGCCAGTACCGGCCGATCGAAGCGGTCCTGCTCGGCGGGCGGCTAACTGGCGATTCTGCCGACGCGACAGAGCAGCGCAGCGTTCGAGACTCGCGGTCATCGGTCAACATCGGTGCCACCGGCGACCCCTCCCCGCACGACCGCCAGCACCGCCCACCCCCGAAGGAGTTGCGCACGATGACCGTTCTCATCCCACTGCGCCGACGCCTGGCCAGGCTGGCCTACACCACCGCCCTCACCATCGGCATGGTCTCCACGAGCATCGCGGGCGCCGCCCCGGCCGCATACGCCGACCAGATCGGGCAGAACCCGACCTCACTGAACATCACCGGCAACGGCAGCTTCGCCACCACCTCGGCGAGCATCTCCTCGCTGGTGTCCGGGTTCGGCGGCGGCCGGGTGTACTACCCGACCGCCACCGGCACCTACCCGCTGATCGCCATCTCCCCCGGCTACACCGCCACCTGGTCCAGCATCAGCTGGCTGGGCCCGCGCCTGGCGTCGTGGGGCTTCGTCGTCGTCGGCATCGAGACCAACACCCTGCTCGACCAGCCCGCCAGCCGCGGCCAGCAGCTGCTCGCCGCGCTGAACTGGGCGGTCAGCTCCTCGGCGCCCAGCGCCGTACGCTCACGCGCCGACACCCAACGCTGGGGAGTCGCCGGGCACTCCATGGGCGGCGGCGGCACCCTGGAAGCGCTCGCCGCCGACACCTCCGGCCGGGTCAAGGTCGGCGTCCCGATCGCCCCGTGGAACCTCGACAAGACCTGGTCCGGTATCACCGAGCCCGTCGCCATCGTCGGCGGGCAGACCGACGCCATCGCCGGGGTCTCCACCCACTCAATCCCGTTCTACAACAGCTTGTCCGGCCCGAAGGCCTACCTGGAGCTGCAGGGCGAGGGCCACTTCTTCCCGCAGACCACCGACAGCGAGCTGTCCAAGATGATCGTCTCCTGGTTCAAGCGCTTCCTCAGCCAGGACACCCGCTTCAGCTCGTTCGTCTGCTTCAGCACTTTCGGTGACCTGCAGGTCTCCGACTTCCGCAACAACGTCGGCTGCTGATCTGCCTGCGCAGGTGTGGCCGTGCCGAGCAGTTTCGGTACGGCCACACCTGCGCGCTCGTCGGTGCGTTTGTCGGCCGAGACGACCGACGAGTGGACCGAACAGAGGCGCTACAGCGGCTCAGACCTGTCGCTGAAGGCCCGAAGGCTGACCAGCCCTCGACCAGCGGGGCGCGACCCGAAGCGCAACTCACCGCTGCGTAGCGGCGTAAGGGTTCAGCCTTGGTCGTCTTCGAAACACCACGGGCATAGAGGCGACACACCTGACACACCTGACACGTCGCCGTAGCCTCTCCACCGTCTGCAGAATTGGTGTGCAGACGATGGGTGCCTTTGACACCGTGCCTATTGACGTCCTAGGAACCTATCCATGGGCGCCACGACGGCTGTCCACGGCCTCGCTCGAGTTTGCCGGCGGCTTAGGCAAAGTTTGCGGCCGATGGGGACAGTAAAGGGTGCGCCGAAGCTTCACCCGGCTCTCAACAGAGCCAGGGGCACCGAACGATAACGCTACCGCTAGCTTGCGCAGCGGAAACAGCGACCAGGTCAAGCTACCTTCAGCGGCTGCGACGACCCTTTGACGTTCAAGTCAGCAACCGCCGACAGGCCGTTTTCCGATCATCACCCATCGCGGAACTCGCATGCTCGCGCTTCCATGGCCGGACCTGCTGCGGGATCCACCAAAGCCTGTCGCTCTCCCACGGCGTTGCGGTCACCAGCGCGGCGACGTCCCCTGCAGCCTGCGCCCGGCGTGAGGCGTTGACCCGCGTGTAGTACCGCATCAGCGTGGCCGCATCATGTCCAAGCCGCTCGGCCACCTCATGCACCCCGTAGCCGGAGTCCAACAGGGTGGAGGCGAGCAGGTGCCGGACCTGGTGCGGCCCGATCGCGCGGACGCCCGCCGCCGCGGCGAGCTTGTTGAACCGGTCGGTGACGTTGTCGGGCCGTAGCGGCCGGTTGGTGCGGCCGGTGAACATGTACGGGCTGCGGGCGTTCTTGCGCTCGTGCGTCAGCGTGTTGAGCGTGATGCTGTCCAGCATGACGGTGCGGATGCCGTTGTCGGACTTGGGTCGCTTCTCCCGCACGACGCTGCCCGAGCCTTCGACCATCCGTTGCCGTCGCACCTTCAGCGTTGCCATGTCGGTGTTGAGGTCGGTCCATTTCAGGCCGCATAGCTCGCCGCGGCGTAGCCCTGACACCAGTAGCAGACGCCATAGCGGGTAGAGCCGGTCGCCCTGGACATGCCGCAGGAACGTCCGGGCTTCATCGAGGGTCCAGACCGGCCGCAGTTTGTCGGACAGGCGCGGCTTACGCGTGCCCAAGCTGAGCCCGGTCTCCTCGTAGAACGCCTTCGACAACACCAGGTCCAGGGTGCGCAGGGTCGTCCGCGAGTAGCCTTCGGCTTCCAGTGCCCGATACATCCGTTCGACTGCCCGCGCGCTCAGCCTCGATGCCCGCAACCGGCCCACGTGCGGGTAGGTCAACCCGAGCAGCCACCGGTAGTTGTGAAGCGTGTTCGGCTCCAGTTCCTGCTTCCGGGCCTGCAACCAGCCGTCGCACAGCGCCCGAACCGTACCAGTCATGCGCGTCTTCGGCTGGCCGGCGTCGCGCTGGGCGCACAGCCGCCGGTACTCGGCCAGCGCGGCGTGGAAGGTCGCGAACCCCGACCGCCGTGCCTGCACCCGCGACCCGTCCCGGCCACGGCCCATCTCCAGCCGGAAGCCGAACATACCCGTCTTCAGATCCCGCACGATCGCGTCAACTTCGTTGCCCATCAGAACACCTCCACCTCCGCTGTTTCGCGCTCGGCCAGGGCGGTTCCAGAGCCCTGGACAGCACAGGCCATGACGCGTCGGTCACCGAGCAGTGATCTGCCGTGCCCGCCGGCAGCGTCCGCCCACTTCCAGCGTGATCTGGCCATCCCGCGCATCCTCGTCCTTGGCGCACTGGCCTGAACCGAGTTCAAGCTGGGCTCGTCCTACTGAGGCGCGGCTGTCATCACCCCGCTCATGCGCACTGCCGGTGACCCCCTACCACTGCGTAACCGGCCTTCGGTTCCTGTGCGCGGTCCCCCGGCCAGACCGTTACGGGCCGATCGTGCAGATCGTCACTGTGGTCGGCTATGCCGCCGTCTGAGTCGCGGGCGGCGTCTTCGGCGCCCTGGGGCCGATGGGTCAAGTTGTCCATGAGCGGTGTGCTCGACCGCGGCCGGCGGTCTGCGCACAGCACGGGTTCCCGAGGCGTGACTGCCACGGAGACCGAGCTGTCTCACCAGAGGCCCAGAGCACACCGCCTACGCATCCTAGGAACCTCGGTCCAGGCTGGCGACACGTCTCATCGGAGCCTGTGCGGCACCGAAGACCTGCGGTTACGGCGTGGGCATGTGTCCCGAGCGTGTCCCCACTGTCTACAGACGACCCGCATTCTGATCACTCACGGACTGGGCCGCCGGCACGTCCCGCAGGCATGATCATGAAGACTTCCGTGGCAATTCCCGCTGCCCGTCAGCGCATCTGAGAATGCCGCCCAGGACGCGTCACGCCACGACCAAGATCAAAGAAGCCTTCGCCAGGTGAGACCCACCAAGTTCCATGGGCGGGATTCGTCAAAACCGTACGCTCGTACGTGTAAAGAACCGTGTCTCGAAGATCATCGAAGCCCGTCTCCGGAGTCCAGAAACGGGCTTCTACCAGGTCTTACACACCGTCGGGCTGGCCGGATTCGAACCGGCGACCCCTTGACCCCCAGGGGGGGTTGCTGTGGGGGTCAGCGGTGTACTAGGAAACGTTTGCCGAGGTCGCCAGAAGTATAAAGTGGCCCAGTCAAGGGGTCTGTGATTGCACCATTTCTACGCCGCGTTTGCCCAGCTCAACCGGCTGCCGGGCACGATCTCCACTCCAGTAGCCGCCCAAAACTGGATTCATCCGGCCAGACTACCGTCGCTGCTGCGAGCCCGCCTCCGCTGTGCGCGATCGTCGGCGCCGAAGGTCCGATCGCGCACAGCGGGCCGAAGCCGACCCGAGACCAACGCCGCAGCATCGTCACCGGTCCGGCGACGCGTACAGCGTGACTTGGCTGTGGTAGCGCATCAGCGTCGCGGATCGCGGCCCATCCGTTCGGCAACCTCGTTCACGCTGTAGCCGCCGGCCGCCAGACTCGACACCATCATGTGCCGGACCCTGGTGAGGTCCGAGCACCGTCGCGAGGGAGGATGGATGGTCTACCCCGCGACTCACATGTATGCCCGACCGCGACGAGGGCGCGCTTCTTTCCCGCCTCGAGAGGCGATCTGTTGAAGCGGGGGCCAGGAGTGCGCCTGTGGTGCGAGCGGTGTTGTACGCCTCCGCCCAGTCTGCCCTGCGTATGCGTCGCGGCATTCGGTGCCGGGCGCCGGTGCTGGCAGCACCGGCGCCCGGCTGGCTTCATAAAAGCCTGTCAGGGAACGAGGACAAGGCGGATCGGATCGCCGATCTTGTTCTCCAGCCGGTGGATTGCGTCGGCGGCGTCGGCCAGCGGGATGTGGTCGGTGATGGAGGGCGCCAGATCGAGGCGGCCGTTGGAGGCCAGCTGCACCAGTTCGGAGACGGACTCAGGGAAGCCGCCGTAGTGCCCGCGCACCTGCTTGGACAGGTAGTTGAAGGTCAGGCCTTCGCTGATGGTGAGCGGCTCGGGCGTGATGCCGACCAGGATGAGTGCGCCGTGCTGGCCGAGCACTGCGGCGGCCTGCTCGCGGACCGCCGGGAAGCCGGCACAGTCGAAGGCGAAGTCCAGGCCGCGCCCTCCCGTGACCTTGAGTATCTGATCGGTGAAGTCGCCGGCGGTCGGGTCGAGTGCGAGGTCCGCGCCGAAGGCCAGGGCGCGCTGCCGGGCGCCGGGCAGCGGGTCGATGGCGATGATGGGCGCGGCACCGACCAGGCGGGCGACGCGGATGTTGTGCGCGCCCACTCCGCCCACTCCCCAGACGCCGATGGATTGGGCGGGGCGTACTCCTGCGGTGGCCACGACGGCGGCGTAGGGGGTGGAGACCGCGTCGGGGATGATCGCGGCCTGGTCGAAGGGAAGCTGGTCGGGGATGGGAATGAGCGTGTCCTCGCGGGCGAGGGTGTACTGGGCCCAACCGCCGTCGTAGTCGATGCCGCGGGTGCGGATCTGGGTGCAGGGGCGGCGCCGCGCGCAGTCGGCGCACTGGTCACAGCTCTGGCCGGCTTCCAGGGTGACGCGGGTGCCGGCGGTCAGTCCGCGCCGGAGGCCGGGGCCGAGGCTGTGAATCACGCCGGAGACCTCGTGGCCGACGGTGACCACGTTGGAGGTGGCGAATAGCGGGACCAGGGAGCCGTCGATCAGGTGGACGTCGGAGAGGCAGACGCCGGCTGCCCTCACCTCGACGAGCACTTCGCCCGGGCCGGGTACGGGCACGGGCACCTCCTCCACGACGAACTTCTTCGAGTCCAGATGGAAGCGTCCGGCGAGCATGGTGTCCATGGTGATCCTTCTCTGCGTGTGTCCCTCGATGGTTCGAGGTGCATGGTGCGGTGGGTTTGTAGGCGTGTCGGGCGTGGCGTTCGCGGATCAGGCGAAGACGTCCTGCTGGTAGCGGCCGTCTGCGTCGAGCTGGGCGAGCCACTTGTGGGCGGCCTCGTCGTCGCCGTCGGTGCGGTCGCGGTAGAGCGCGGCGAGTGCTTCGCGGACAGCCGGGGCCATGCGGCGGCCGTCGCCGCAGACGTAGACGTACGCGCCGTCTTCGAGCGCCTGCCACACCGTGTCGGCGGCGATGGTGATGGCGTCCTGGACGTAACGGGCCGGGTGGTCGACGACCGCGGAGTAGGCGGTGTGGATCTGGGCGATTCCGGCGTTCTCCCAGGCCTGCATCTCCTGCTGGTAGAAGTAGTCGTGCCCTGGGTGGCGGCAGCCGACGAACACCTGTGACATGCCGACCTGGGTGCCGTTGGCGTGCTGCCAGGCGCGCTCTTCCAGGAATCCGCGCAGCGGTGCGACGCCGGTGCCGGGGCCGATGAGGATGAGCGGCGTGGCGGGGTCGGCCGGCGGGGCGAAGGTCGGCGAGGGCACGCGCACGTAGCCGTAGAAGACGTCGCCGGGTTCGAGGCGTGCGACGTAGGACGAGCAGAGCCCGCGGTACTGGCCGTCGCCGGACAGGGCGGGTCCCTCCACCAGGCCGACCGTGAGCCGGACGTGGCGCGGGTCAGCCAGCGGGGAGGAGGAGATGGAGTAGAAGCGGGGACGGATCGGCCCCATCATCGCCAGGAACGCGGCCAGCGGCAGGTCGATGGCGGCGAAGCGCTCCAGCAGGCCCAGCACCGAGACGCGCTTGCCGAGGATTTCCTCCTGGTAGCGCTGCTCTGCTTCCTCCGTGTCGGCCGTGTATGCCTCCAGCTGCGGTCGGGTCCAGGGGCACGCGGTGTGCTGGGCCAGGGTCTGGATCTGGGAGCGGGTGGCCACGTCCTGCAGCTCCAGGAACTCGGTGACCAGCAGGCCGGCGGTCACGGGTGTGCCGACCGGCAGGTGTGTCCTGCCGCCGCCGGGCTGGTCGAGTCGCAGCACCTGGTCGTGCTCGACACCCAGCCGCGCCAGCGCACGCTTGACCAGGGCCGGTTCGTTCTTGGCGAAGACAGCCAGGTGGTTGCCGGTGGCGTAGGTGACCCCTTCCGCCAGCTCGACGGTCAGGGACTTCGCCGACGGGCGCGGCGGCTCGATCTGGAAGTCCCACAGCCCGGTCGGGTCGCTGACCAGTTCCTCGTTGGCGACCACGGTCAGCGGGTAGGCCTGGGCGGAGACGATCGCGGGGCGCACGTCGGCCTCGGTGAGCAGCTGGACCTGGTAGCGCGGCGCGCCGTGGTCGGAGGTGTCGGCGGCGTACTGCTCGGCCAAGGTGGCCCACAGGGTGTTCATCCAGCGCGTGGCCATGCCGTCGAAGTCGCCGGCGGCGTCGGCCACGCCCCGCTCGATGACCGGGGTGGCGCCAGCGGCCAGCAGGGCCTGCTCGATCCGCTTGGGGAAGGCCTGGTAGGTCGCCACCCACTGGGTGTTGCCGGCGCCCAGCAGCGCGAACCGCACGTCGGCAAGGGAGCCTTCGGCCAGCCCGACGCCGATGAGGTCGTCGAAGCGCTGGGCGTTGTCCGGCGCCTTGCCGTTGTAGCTGCCGGCCACGACGACGAGCAGGCCCTCGGTGGGCAGGTTGTCGCCCAGCTCGTCCAGGCTCGTCAGCGTGGTGCCGAACCCGGAGCGCTCGCCGCGGTCGGCGATCGTACGCGCCAGGTCCTCGCAAGATCCTAGGCTGGAGCCATAGGCGACGGTGAGGTTTACCCCGACACCGCTGACCGCGGCCTGCGCCTGCGTGTCGTCAGTCTGCAGATCCGCGGCGCCGAAAACGGTCCGCTCGTGCTCCTGACGGGTGCGGACGACCAGCTCGAAGTCGCCGGGCTTGCGCGTCAGCGCCTCACGCACGTCCATCCTGTAGTCGCCGGTGTCGGAGAACTTGAACTTCTGCAGCACCAGCGCGAGGGCCAGACGGGCCTCAGTGAGCGCGAACTGGCGGCCGATGCAGGCACGCACGCCGTTGCCGAACGGCTTGTAGGCGTGCGGGTGGTGCTTGGCGCGGTTTTCCGGCAGCCACCGGTCGATATCGAACTCCTCCGGCCGCTCCCAGGCCTTGGGGTGGGTGTGCAGCGGACCTTCGAGGATATTGACCCGCGTTCCCTTCTTCAGCAGGTAGCGACCGCCGATGACGGCGTCCTCCAGCGGGGCCTTGCCGAAGGCTGGGATCGGAGCCCAGATGCGCAGTGTCTCGTCGAGGATGCGCGGGATGACGTCCAGCTTCATGATCGTGTCGTAGTCCGGTACGGTGTCGCCGGGCAGCAGGCGGTCCACCTCGGTGTAGGCCTGGGCCAGCACGTGCGGGTTGCGCATCAGCGAGTAGGTGGCAAACGACAGCAGACCGCTGGTGGTCTCGTGACCGGCGATAAGGAACGTCAGCACCTGGTCGCGGACGTTGTCGTCGGCCAGCAGCTTGCCGGTCTCCGTGTCGGTGGCCTCCAGCATCAGCCCCAGCAGGTCCTCCTCACCGCTGCCTCTCCCCTCGCGGCGGTCCTTGATCACACTCTCCACCAGCTCCTGCATCAGCTGGATGTTCTCGCGGTACCTCTTGTCGTCCGCCTTACGGAGCTTGGTCATCATCGGCAGTTCCTGCGAGCGCCGCAGCGACTCCACCAGCGTGCCCAGCAGCGCGTTGAGGAAGGGGTGCAGTTCCTCCTTGTCGAAGGACTGGAACCGGTAGCCGAACCCTGACAGGGCGATCGTGTCCAGCGTCAGGCGGGTGTAGTCGTCGGTGATGTTGACCGGCAGACCTTCCCTGTGCTCCCACTTGCCCACCAGGTTCTGCGCGATCTCCAGCATCTGCCCGAAGTAGGCCCTCATCGCCCGCTGACTGAACGCCGGCATGAGGACACGGTGCGCCATGCCCCATTCCTCTTCATGCTGGTGGGCCGTGAACAGGCCTGCCCCCGCGAAGTCCCGGACGTGTTGCAGCGGCGTCTTGTCGATCTGCTTGAAGAACCGCGTCTCGTCGCAGACCTCGGCCACCAGGTCCGGGTCGTACACGAAGACCTGCTCGATGCCGGCGATGTCCATGCTGTAGATGCCCTCGGGGAACTGCTTGGACAGTTCGCCGAAGTACTCCACGGGGTTGGTTCTGGGGATCTGCGGCGTGTGGCCGAGGATCGGGATTCCGCGCGGTGAGCGGATGGAGCGTAGGTCGGTGGGTTGGATGGCCATGGGTTCTGCCCTCCTAATGAGAGAAGGTCTGGGGTAGCTGTCGACGACCCTCGCGGCACAGGACCACCCGTGGCATGTGTGGTCATCGACGGCCATTGGCGCCGCCCCTGGTCTCAGCGCGGTTGAGATGGCGTCTTCGCAGCTCTCCACCGGCGATGACTTGATCAGCACTGACAAAATTATCAGGTAGTGCCTCGCAACTCCAAGGACCATCTCCAGAAATGACTCAGAAGTGATGTAGGTATCAGCGCTGAGATGTATGAGGCGCAACAGTGAGAGCTGGGATAAGTTGGGCTTGTGATGAAGCCTGTTGCGCAAGCGTCTGACAGCTGCACGGTCGTGCCGAGCCGGATCGAGCGACGCAAGGCGCATACGCGCAAGAAGCTGGTCGATGCCGCCCGAGTCATGCTCGCCACCGACACCGCTGCGCAGGCGAGCATCCAGGAGATCACCGACGCCGCCGACGTCGGCTTCGGATCCTTCTACAACCATTTCTCCAGCAAGAACGAGCTGTTCGCTGCCGCGGTCGACGACGTGCTGGAGGAGCTCGGGGAACTGCTGGATCAGCTCAGCGTCGACGTCGAGGACCCCGCGCTCGCTTTCGCCCAGTCGGTCCGGCTGACCCTTCGCGTGTGCCGCAGCCGCCCGCAGATCTCGGCGGTGCTGGTCCGGCACGGCATGAGCTACGTGGACTCGACGCGGGGTCTGTCCCCCCGTGCGCTACGCGACATCCAGGCTGGGGTGGCGTCGGGCCGCTTCACTATCACCGAACCGCGACTGGCCCGCTCCGCCGTCGCCGGAGCGGTGCTGGCCACCCTGCATCTGTCGCTGACCGACCCCGGCCTGGTCGACGACACCGCATGCGATCAGCTTGCCGAGCAGTTGCTGCGCATGCTCGGCGTGCCGCCGGAGGAGGCCCACGCCCTGGCCAACACGCCGCTGCCAGCCGCCGATTCACCAGTACATGGCTGACCGCCATCTATTGCGCCGACTCCGCCCGCTGAACGGGGCAGAAGGCAGGCGCGATCCTCATCGAGCACATGCCTCGGCACACGGTAGGCGGGCCGTCCGGGCTCGCCTACCGGCATGACGATCCTCGCGGGCCAGGCCACCGAACAGCCCGCGAGGATCACCGGACCTGGCCGGAGGCGTTCCGACTAAGCTTCAGGACGCGACCATCGCCGAGATGCTCTTGTCCCGTTTCGCCGCGTACAAGGCCTCGTCGGCGCGGCGCAGGGCCATCTCCGCGGGCTCGCCCGGACGCCGCAGGGCGACACCGACGCTGATCGTCTGCCCGCGATCGGCCACCGCAGTGGCCATTCGTTGCGCGACCCGTTCGGCCTCGTCCTGGTCCGACACGTCCAGCACGGCGACGAACTCGTCACCGCCGACGCGGAACACCTCGTCGCCCTCGCGCAGCGCCTGTCGGATCGCGTCGGCCACCTCGGTGAGGGCACGGTCTCCGGCGGCATGCCCCCACATGTCGTTTATATCCTTGAAATTGTCGATGTCCATGGCCAGTATGGCGGTGCGCGACGGAGCGCTCGAAGCCAGGCGGCCGGCCAAGGGCCGACGGTTCCGAAGGCCGGTGAGCGGGTCCGACTCGGCCAGGGTCTGCAGTTTCTGCTGTGTGCACATGCGCTCGTAAACCACGGCGGCATTGGTCATCAGCAGCTCGAGCACAACGGCCGTGTCCGAGGGCGGCTGAAAGGCAAGCTCGTCCATGACCAGAATCGCCGCGTCGAAATCGAGGCGCTCCCTCCCCGTATGCACGGAGGCCGCGATCAGGGTACGCACACCGGCATCCATGAGCGGTTCGAATCCGCGGGTGTCGAGAACGCTCCGATCGCCCCTAGAGTGCGACGCCTGGTGTTGACATGCGGCGTCCACCAGCCTGGACAGGCTCTGCGGTGGTAGTGCGCTGACGGCATCGACGAGGCGCCGCGACCCCGACGCACAGTAGTCCCCCATGACGATGAGCGGCGGACCGATCCACTCGGCGAACTCGTCGGCCCTGCGGACGAGCAGGGCCGCGCACCGCAGCCCGGACAGATCCACGGCTGCGCGGCAGTATCGTGCCGCCAGCTCGGCGGGATCGTCCGCGGCGACGAGGCTCAGCGTGTTACGCAGCAGCCATTGCGGCACGCTCTCCTCGGACGGCCCGCCGAGCTGATGGATTCGCCTGCCGAGCAGGGCACCGATCCTCGTCAGCGCCGCCTCCCAGTCCTCAAGATCGGCCAACACGCTGTCGAACTCGACGTTGACCACACCGATCGCAGACTCGTGCCGGCAACGCACCGGAGCGGAGATCACCGAACCTATCCCCCGGCCCGCGTACAGACCGGTGTACTCGATCGACGCATCGCGCAGCGCGGCCGTATCACCCGTGCTCAGCACACGTCCGGCGATGCCGTAGTTCACCTGTACGGCTCGCGGCGCCCGCCAGACACCACTGCACGCGACCAGGTACAGGTGGTTGGCGTTGGTCAGCAGCACATCCACCGACACGCCCGAACGGGCGCTCAGCGCACCCACCACCGCATTGCACGCACGAATCACGGAGTCGCAGACACGCAATGCCTGCGCCACCTCATCGACGAGTTCTGCCGTTCCGGCCATGTCACCGGTCCTCCTCTGCCTGTCGGGCAGCACGGCGCTGCCAGCGGCCGCAGTTCGCCTGCTGCCGGGCCCCGTGCCCGGGCAGCAGCGCGGGCTCGTCGATGGCGCCTTCGTCGACAAGATCAAGGAAGGCGTCGACCGCCGCCGGATCGAACTGGGTGCCCCGTCCGGACTTGAGCTCTTCACGCGCCTGGGTGACCCCCAGCGCTCGGGCATAGGGCCGATCGACGCGCATGGTGGCCCAGGCGTCGCATACCGAGATGATCCGCGCCTCGATCGGGATGTCCGCGCCGGTAAGGCCGCGTGGGTAGCCAGCCCCGTCATACCGCTCATGATGGGCGGCGACCAGCGGCGCCAGATCCGGCCGGTCCGCCAGCTCGACGATCAGGCGCGCTCCCTCGTCCGGGTGGCGGCGCATCTCCTCCCACTCTGACGCGGTGAGCCGACCCGGCTTCGCCAGCAGCGACCCGTCGATGCAGATCTTGCCGATGTCATGCAGGCGTGCCGCAGCCGCGGTGCGCAACTGCGCCTGGCCATCCAGGCCCATGCGCGCGGCGGTTCGCGCCGCCCACCGGGCGACTGCAACGGCGTGCTCCCCCTCCCCCAGCACGGTGTCGATCTTGTCGGCCAGCCACAGGAGCTGCGGCGGCAGCTCGCTTTCGACGTCGACGACCGGCATCGTGTCGAGCGGTCCCGCCAGCGTGGTCATTGCAATTCCCCATGTTGGTTTTCTCCTGCGAAGACGCAAAGAGGTGCCGGACAACAGTCCGCGGACCGGCTCGGAAAACGAGATGATTCCCCGAACCGGACAAATGAGACGTACGTGCTGGTCTTCTCCAGCGACGAAGCCTCGGGCGGAGGCGTACGCGCCTCTCGAGCGGAGCCGTGGCCGTGCTGAATTATCTATCTCTACTGACGAAATTATCAGATATGAGCATGGCGCCCAACTACCTTCGTGGAAGATGCCAGAAGCGAGGTGAATTCCGACGTGAGCCGCCACGGACTGCCTGTGCGTGCACCAGGCGGGTGTCCATACCCGTTGGCGACAGCGCACGGGATGCATGACGTTCCCGGCCGCGGCACGCAGGACGATGTAGTAACCAGGAGGTGTGGCAGGCGAGCAGATCGCCCCGCCCGTCCGGATGTCGCCCCTGTCCGGGATGTCGCCGCGACGATGAGCTGGCCGGTGAGGTAGGCGGCGGAGATCCGGCAGTAGGTGAAACCGGCCCGGCAGGCGCGGGCATGAGAAGGGAACACCTTCGTGGGCCGCCCGACGATCTTTGCGCTGGAAGTTCCTTGAACTTCGCGGCCGGCGAACACGCAGGCCCACGTCAAACAGAGTCACCCCAGGCGAGGCGGGCTGAGATCTCCCCGACGACAAATCCCCAGTCCCTGGGCAGCGACTTCCACATGGGGCGAATCACTCAGGCAACGGCCCGACACACATCGAGCACCAGCCGCGCCCATGGGCGGCGTCAGTCCTTGATGATGGCCTTCAACGTGCGCTGCGCGCTCAGCGCGACCAGGTAGCGGATGCTGGCATATCTCGCTCGCGTCGTCGTCTGGCATTCCCAGCATGCGCAGCACAACCTGTGCGACGTGGTCGGTTGATGCATCGCCGTCGCGTTCGGGCTGGTCGCGTAGCAGGCGACCGAGGCACAGACCCGCGCCGACGACCATGACCATGGCCAGATCGGTGTCACGCACGCTGAAGCGGCCGGCACGCACGGCGTGATCGATGTCGCGGCGGGCACGTCGTGCAAGGCCTTTGTCCGGCGCGGCCATGGCCAGCCCGTAGGTGAGCATGAGCTGGCTGAGCGCGGGTTCTCGGCGGTGGATGCGCCCGGTCAGCCGGAAGCTCTGCGCGAAGGCGTGGGCCGGGTCGTCCAGGCCGGCACTCAGCTCGTCGAGCCTGGTTCCGTGGCGCTCCAGGGCATCCTCCAGCGCTGCCTGGAAAAGCTGCTCTCTGCTGTCGAAGTGGTTGTAGAAGGAGCCCATCCCCACATCGGCCGCCTGCGTGATCTCGAGGATGGGCGCGTTCAACCGGCCGGCTGCGATGACAGTCTGGGCGGCCTGCATCAGCGCCGCCCGCGTGCGGGCCTTGCGCCTTTCCTGCCGGCTCGGGGCGTCCGTGCTGCGTTGAGCCATGACTGCTCACCTCACGGTCGTAAGTCATCAATGTTAGCGGCACAGGTCAGCGATGATGAAACTCTCAGTTTCTCTTGACTGACAGTATCCTCGTGGATGATGATTTCATCAAGAAGTCCGGGGAGGGGCGTCGACAATGCGTGAACCGCATGCGGGTGTGCACAGCGAGCACGGTGCGCTGCCCGAGGAACACCCGGGCCGGGCGCGCCAGCCGATCGTCAAGGTGCACGACCTGGCGTGGCTCGAGTTCCACAAGCCGGATCTGGAGCGCGCCGAGCTGTTCGCCCACGCGTTCGGCTTCACGACGTCGCTGCGCACGCAGCAGGAGCTGCATCTGCGCGGCACGGATCCGGGCGCGCCGTGCGTTCTGATCCGCCGCGGCGCCCGCTCCCGGTTCATCGGCCCGGCCTTCACGGCCGCCGACGCCCGCGACGTGCTGCGCCTTGCCGACGCCACCGGCACCACCGTCGCACCGCTGCCGGAAAGCCTCGGCGGGGTGAGCGTGGACCTGGCCGACCCGAACGGGATACGAGTGCGGGTCGTCGCGGACACGCACGAGCTGCCGGCGCGGCCCGCTCAGCGGCCGCTGCCGTTGAACGTCGGGCACGACCCGGTGCGGCTCAACGCCACGCAGCGGCCACCGCGGGAACCGGCCAGGGTGCAGCGGCTCGGCCACCTCGTGCTGCAGTCGACGAGATACGTGCAGACGCTCGACTGGTACCTGGAGCATCTGGGCCTGATCGTCAGCGACTTCCTCTACTACCAGGGGCAGCGCGAGCGCGGGCCGGTGATGAGCTTCATCCGTTGCGACCGCGGCGCCACGCCCACCGACCACCACACTCTCGCGCTGGCCCTGGGCCCGGCCGACCGATACGTGCACTCGGCCTACCAGGTCGCCGACCTCGACGCGCTGGCCGCAGGCGGTGAGTACCTGCGCGAGCACGGCTACCGGCGGTCGTGGGGAATCGGGCGCCACATCCAGGGCAGCCAGCTGTTCGACTACTGGCGCGACCCTGACGGCTTCCTCGTGGAGCACTTCAGCGACGGCGACCTGTTCGACTGCACCCTGGAGCCCGGATGGGCGCCGATGACCGCCTCCGGTCTGGCCCAGTGGGGTCCGCCCGCCACCAGCGACTTCCTCGGCATCAAACCCGGCCGACAAGCACTTCGGGAACTGCGCGCGGTCGCCGCCGCACTGGCCGAGGACAACGAATTCGACCTGCAACGCCTTCGCGGCCTGTTGAAAGTGGCAAACACATGAGCATCAGCATCCTGCGCACGGCCGACGCCTGGTGGGCCGTCACCCCCACCGGCGCGGCCAAGGTCGCCACCGACGCGACCACCACCGGCGAGCTGCTGGCCGACGGGCTGGCCATCGCCGCGGCCTCCGCTAGCACCGGCAACGTCCCGGTCGACACGCTTGCCCTCGTGTCCCCGGTGACGGCACCGTGCCGGGTCGTGGCGCAGATGACCAACTACGCCTCGCACGTGACCGACACCGGAGGCGATCCCGGCACTGTCCCGCTGACGTTCTTCCGTAAGGCGTCCGGGTCGATCAGCGGCCCGCACGACGACGTGGTCCGGCCTGCCCACGTGCGGCTGCTGGACTACGAGGTCGAGATCGGCCTGGTCATCGGCCGTCCGATGCCGGTCGGCACGAGCGTCACCGACGATAACCTCGCCGACTACGTCGCCGGTCTGGTCGTCACCAACGACGTCTCGGCGCGTGACGTCCAGCTGCCGCAGACCCAGTTCTACGAGGCCAAGTCCTACCCCACGTTCACCCCGGTCGGCCCGGCCCTGGTGCTGCTGGACGCCGACGAGCTCAAGCGCTTCACCGACCTGCGGCTTCGGCTGCGGGTCAACGGCGAGCTGCGGCAGGACATGACCGCCGCCGACATGATCTACCAGCCGGTCCGGGCGCTGCAGGCGCTGACCCGGTTCCAGCGGCTCGAGCCCGGTGACCTGGTGCTGACCGGCACGCCGGTCGGCACGGCGCTGAGCGCCCCGCCCAAGCCGGTCCAGTTCATCGCCTCGCTGCTGCCGCCGGCGACGCGATGGAAGCTGTTCTTCCAGGGGCAGGCCCGCAACCCGAGGTACCTCAAGGACGGCGACGTCGTCGAGGCCACGGTCGCCACCGACGACGGCATGATCGACCTCGGGGTGCAGCGCACCATCATGCGGGACGCGGCATGACCGAACAGGCGCTGTGGCCGCGCTACGCCACCCTTGCCGACCTCGCCGCGATCGAGGCCGTGCCCCTGGAAAGTCGCGGCCTGCCGGAGTCGACCTACGCGCTGCTGTCCCGGGCGGCCCGTCGCTGGCCTGACCGTACCGCGCTCAGCGTGCTGCCCTCCGGCGCACAATGGCGCGAGCCGCGGCAGCGCACCTTCGGCCAGCTGCTGGCCGACGTCCACCGGCACGCCAACCTGCTGCACGAGCTCGGTGTACGGCGCGGGGACGCGGTGGCGCTGATGTCACCCAACTGCGCCGAGCTGATCACCGCGACGCTGGCCGCGCAGCTCGCGGGGATCGCCGCACCGCTGGGCGCCGGCCTGTCCCGGCAGCATCTCGGCGAACTGCTGCGGCGCTGCGGCGCGCGGGTGCTCGTCACGGCAGGGCCGGACCTCGCGCCGGCGACCTGGGACACCGCGCAGGCCCTGGCCCGCGACGGCCTGGTCGACACCGTGCTCGTGCTGGCGCCGACCGCCCCGGCGGGCGCGTTGCAGCCGCTGCCGCAGCTCGACGGCGTGCGGGTCGGGTACCTCGCCGATCTGGCCGCCGCGGCCAACCCGTCGGTTTTCGCCGGTGACCTGCCCCGCCCCGGTGATCTGGCCGCGATCTTCCACACCGGCGGCACGACGGGTGCACCGAAGCTGGCCGCGCACACCCACGCCAACGAGGTCGCCGACGCGTGGATGCTGGCCGCCGGCTCCGTGTTCGACGAGCAGACCGTGGTCTTCGCCGGCCTTCCGCTGTTCCACGTCAACGCGCTCGTGGTCACGCTGCTGACGCCGCTGTTCAAGGGACAGCATGTGGTGTGGGCCGGCCCGCTGGGCTACCGCGACCCCGACCTGTACCAGGTGTTCTGGAGGATGGTCGAGCATTACCGCATCGCCGCCATGAGCGCGGTACCCACGGTGTACGCGACGTTGACCAAGTACCCGGTCGACGCCGTCATCACCAGCCTGCGCCACCCCATGGTCGGCGCGTCGCCGCTGCCTGCGGCCGTCCGCGAAGGATTCCAGAAGCACACCGGCAGCACGCTGGTCGAGGGCTACGGGCTGACCGAGGCGACCTGCGCCAGCGCGCGCACCTTCCCCGAGACGCCACGGCCCGGCTCGGTCGGGCAGCGCTTGCCCTACCAGCAGATCAAGACGATCGCCGTGGCCGCCGACGGGACGTGGCGGGACCTGCCGGCCGGGACCACCGGCGTGCTCGCGATCAGCGGCCCGACCGTCTTCGCGGGCTACGTCACCGGCCGCGGCCCCGACGGCTACGTCCTCGACGGGCTCGGCAAGCTCACCGACGGCTGGCTGGACACCGGCGACCTCGGGCACGTCGACGCCGACGGCCACGTCCACCTCGCCGGACGGGCCAAAGACCTCATCATCCGCGGCGGGCACAACATCGACCCGGCGATCATCGAGGCCACGCTGCTGGCACATCCACAGGTCACCGCTGCCAGCGCGGTGGGGCGCCCGGATCTGCACGCCGGTGAGGTACCCGTCGCCTACGTCACCCTCGCCGCCGGTGCCACGGTGACCGGCCAGCAGCTGCGCGACTGGGCCCGCGACCGTGTGCCCGACCCTGCCGCCGCCCCGAAGACAGTCACCGTCCTCGACGAGCTGCCCACCACGGCGGTGGGCAAGCTCTACCGTCCCGCGCTGCGCATGGACGCACTCCGCGCCGAACTCGACGCCGCGCTGCGCGGCATCGCCGGCATACACGACATCCACATCGCGGTCGAGGGCAGCCGCCTCGTCGCGACCATCACCGTCCAGACGACGGCCCACCAGGCGGCCGTCAAAGCGGTCCTGGACCGCTACGCCATCGCCTGGCGTACGGAGGTAAAGCAATGACACTGGCCACCATCGTCCTCGCGATACTGCTCGCCTTGATCTTCGCCGCGCTGGGCGGCGCGAAGATCAAGTCCGTGCCGGCAATGCGTGAACTGGCCGCCGAGGCCGGGTTCTCCACCGCCGCCTACCGCCGCATCGGGCTGCTCGAGGTCGCCGCGGCCCTCGGCCTGCTGCTCGGCCTGCTCCAACCCCTGATCGGCGCGTCCGCCGGCGTCGGCCTGCTGCTCCTACTCGGCGGAGCCGTCGTCGTGCACGTGCGCAAAGGCGACGGGCCCCGCAAGTACGCCCCGGCCCTGGCCTGCGCAGCCCTCGTCGCCGTCTACCTCACACTTCTGGGATCGGCATGACGACCGTGCCCGTAGTGATAGTCGGGGCCGGCCCCACCGGGCTGACCGCCGCCACGCTGCTCGCCCAGTACGGCGTGGAGTGCCTGCTACTCGAGCGGTGGGACTGCGTCTATCCGCAGCCGCGCGCCGTCGCCGTCGACGACGAGGTCCACCGCATCATCGCCCGCCTCGGCCTGCGCGAGCAGTTCGCCGCCGCCTCCCGCCCTCACCACGGGCTGCGGCTGCTCGACCACGACCTGCGCGTTCTGGCCGAGTTCCGGCGCCATCCCCAGGGCCGGCACGGCTTCCCCGAGGGCAGCATGTTCGACCAGCCGGAACTGGAGACGCTACTGCGCGGCAACCTCTCGCGGCACCGCACCGTCACCGTTCGCGGCGACGCCGAAGTCACCGGACTCACACAGGACCGGGACGGCGTGCTGGTCGACTTCACCGACCTGGCCACCGGCCGACACCACTCGGTGCGCGCCCAATACGTCCTGGGCTGCGACGGCGCCAACAGCCAGATCCGCACCGCCATCTGCGCCACCATGACTGACCTCAAGTTCACGCAACGGTGGCTCGTCGTCGACGTGTCCACCGACGCCGACCTCGGTCACTGGGAAGGCGTCCACCAGGTCTGCGACCCGCACCGGGCCGCGACCTACATGCGCGTCGCGGCCAACCGCCACCGCTGGGAGTTCCAGCTGGCACCCGGCGAGACCGCCGACGACTACCAGCACGTCACCGCCCTGCACCCGCTGATAGCCCGATGGACCGGCGAACTGCCGGTCGAGCGACTGCGGATTCTCCGCACCGCCGAGTACACGTTCCGCGCGCAGGTCGCCGACAGGTGGCGCGACGGCCGCATCTTCCTACTCGGCGACGCAGCCCACCTCACCCCGCCGTTCGTCGGACAGGGCATGGCAGCAGGCCTGCGCGACGCGATGAACCTCGCCTGGAAACTCGCCGGCGTGCTCGACGGATCCCTGCCCGAAGCGGTGCTCCACACCTACCAGATCGAACGCGCTCCGCATGCCCGTTCCATGATCAAGCTGGCGAAACTGATCGGCGTCCTGATGACCGGCGGCGCGCTGCACCGGCTCGTCCGCCGCGCCGCCCTGCCGTGGCTGCGGATACTGCCCGTGCTCACAAGCCTGATCGCCGACAGCCAGACTCCCGCGCTGCCGCGCTCGGCGCTGGTCGTGCGTGCGCAGCTACGCCGCGGACTGCCGGGACGGCTGTGCCCCAACGCACTGCTCGACGACGGCAGGCGCTACGACGACGTGGCCGCAGGACGGTTCGCTCTCGTCACGTCCACCGAACCGTCCGCCGCCCAGCGGGCCGACGTCACGGACACCGGAGCGGTCGTCATTCACGCACGGCCCGGCAGCCAGCTGCACCGCTGGCTCGTCCGCGGGCGGGCGCAGGCAGTGCTGGTACGGCCCGACGGCACGGTGCTGAGCGCAGGACTCAGCCTTTCGGCGCTCGTGGCGCACCTGCGCCTGCTCGTGGAATCGGCGCGGGCGGGGCAAGCACACAACTCGCCGGGCTGAAGGCACCTTCGTCATAAAATGATCTCGTTTGTCGTTATCGCGCCTTGGGCGCCGCCGAGGGAGAACGCGTGGACGCACCCGACATGAACGTCGGCAAGGCTGCCGACTCGGTCCTGGCGGAGTACTCGGCGCTGCGCGCCGAACTGCTGCACAAACTCGGGGCGCAGAGCACCATCATCAATCTCAACCTGACCGCGATCGCCGGCATCGCCGGTATCGTCATCACCCAGAAAGCGGACATACGGCTGCTGCTGTTGCTGCCGATGATCTCGGGCGCACTGGGCCTGCTTGCACATGACGCCGCACGCGACGTGACCACCATCGCGCACTACATCCGTGATCAACTGGCCCCGCTCGTTGCGCAGTACGTCGGCGACCAGCGTCTGTTCCAGTACGAGGCCCATCTGCTGGAGGACCGGAGACTGCTGCGCAAACTGCTGCCCAGTGTGGTCACCGGTCTGGTCTTTCCCGGCATCTCGCTGGGTTGCCTCTACCTGGTGTGGCCGTACCTGCAGACCCCGCTCGACTGGACGGCATGGGGCCTGGGCATGGTCCTGCTCGTGCTCAACGCCACAGCATGGCTCACGCTCTGGCAGCGCCGGATCTAGTCGGCGGCACACCGCCGGCGCCACGGAGCAGTTCCCGGTCGCTGCTCTGTGGCGTTCACGTATGGGGCGTGATGACCGCACGTCCCTGGATCTTGCCCTCGTGGAGGAGCCGGTACGCCTCGTCGGCCCGCTCCAGAGGGAAGTACTCGACCAGCGTCCGGATCCTCCCCGCCCGTGCCAGGTCCACCACTTCCATCAGTTCGGTGATGTAGCCCCAGTAGGGCGAGCAGACCGAACACTCGTGTGGCGGGCTGAGGGAACTGACCGGCAGCGCTCCCCCGCCCAGACCGACGATCGTCAGGTTCCCGAGCACCCGCGCCACCTGAACAGCCATCCGCAGCGTGGCATCCACGCCGACCATGTCCAGCACGAGCTGGACACCTTGCCCACCGGTCATCTCCCTGACACGGGTGACCGCCTCGTCGCCCGCCATCAGCGCCTCGTCGGCGCCCATGCGCCTGGCGGTCGCCAGTTTGTCGGCAGCGGTGTCCACCGCGACGATCGTCGTGGCGGAGGTGACTGCCCGCAGGATCTGGATCGCCATCTGGCCCAGACCGCCGGCCCCGATCACCACCGCGGTAGAGCCCGCGCCCAGCAGGTACAGCGACCGCTTCACGGCGTGATAGCTGGTCAGCGCGGCGTCGGCGAGCGGGGCCGCCTCACGCGGATCGAGGACGTCCAGCGGGATCAGAAACCGAGTCGCGGACACGAGCAGGTACTCGGCCATCCCGCCGTCGTGGCCGCCCAGGCCTCCGCCCAGACCGCTGGTCCGCTCGCAGTAGTTCTCGCGGCCCTCGCCGCAGTTGGCGCATAGTCCGCAGTCCCACGGGCCGTAGACGATTCGGAAGGCTTGCGTGGTCATCACCCGCTTGCACGGTCAGTCGCGGATCCCGTCGATGTCGACCAGGACGTGGCGAGGGCCGCGGAAGATCTGGTTGTGGCGGTACGGCGGCGGGTCGACGACCAGACGCGGGTTCTGCACGCGGCGGATGAACTCGCCGACGGCCACCTGGACCTCCAGCCGCGCCAGCGGAGCGCCGAAGCAGTAGTGGATGCCCTGGCTGAAGCCGAGGTGCTCGTTGTCCGGGCGTTCGAGGTCGAGCTCGTCGGGGTTGGCGAACCGTTGCGGGTCGCGGTTGGCCGAGCCGTACGCCAGGAAGATCGGCGCGCCCTTGGGGATGGTGGTGCCTGCGATCTCGATGTCTTCGAGGGCGGAGCGGGTGTGCCAGAACTGGACCGACGACTCGAAGCGCAGCAGCTCCTCGACCCCGGGCACGATCAGCTCGGGCCTGCGGCGCAGCTTCTCGAGCGCGTCGGGGTGGCGCAGCAGGGTGAGCACGCTGTGGGCGATGAGGTTGACCGTGGTCTCATGCCCGGCGAAGATCAGGAGCAGGGCGTTGCTTGCCAGCACGCCCTTGGACATCCGCCCCTCCGCACCGTCCTCGTTCACCATCGCCGACAGCATGCCCGGGCCGGGCTGCTTGGCGTACCGGTCGAGCAGCTCGGCTGCGAACTGCTCGAAGTCCTTCACGGCCTGGCGAGCCCCTTCCAGCCGGCTGACCATCTGCTCGGAGCCGGCCTCCGGGCCGAAATCCAGGGCATCCAGGGCCGTCTCGATCCAGCCGTGGAAGCGCGGCTCGTCCTCCAGCGGCACGCCGAGCACCTTGCAGATCACGGTCACCGGCAGGGGGTAGGCGAAGTCGTCGACGGCGTCGATCCGGGTCTTGCCCTTCATGTTGTCCAGAAGCCCGTCGACGATGCGACGGATCTCGGGCTCCAGGTCCGCGATCAGGTGGGGCGCATGGGGCGGGCCGAAGAAGTGCGGCGTCATCATCCGACGATCTCGATCATGCTCGGGGGGATCGCAGGTGATGATGTTCGGCTCCAAGGAGATGACCGCCTCCGTGATCGGCTCGGCCCCCGACTCCGCCGAACCCTCGGCCGGGGCCGCGACCGGGACGGGAAGGTTCCTGGGATCGGAACTGACCCTGTTGTCGTGAAGCAACTGGACGATCTCTCGGTAGGTGCTGACGACATACGTGCCGTCCGGCTGCCGCGCCACCGGCGTCTTGCGCAGCTCGGCGTAGAACGGGTACGGATTGGCCCGGTTGGCATGGCGCAGGGCCTGCTGCCAGGGCGTTTCCTCGGCCATGGTGTTCCTTCTTCCTTACCCTGTCCGGTTACACGCTCGGCCCCGACAGGCGGTCAGCGCCGGGGCCGGAACTCGGCCCTGCGCTCGTTGGGGTCGTGGCCGGTCAGCACGACGTCGGGTACGGCCGTCGGGACGCCCGGTTCCGGGAAGTCGGCCGGCATCGGCTTCATGTCGTCGGGCCGGTCCCAACCGGGAGGCGGAGGCGGGAACGGAGCCGACTCCTGGATCAGCCTCCCGTAATACTCAAGCCACCTGCCGTGGTTGAAGGTGACGGCGGCGACGATGCGACCCCGACGGCCGTAGGCGGCAGCGAAGCGGCGGTCCTTGACCGACCCCTGAGTGAAGACGATCTCGTCGCCGAACGGCGGCACGCCGACGGACTTGATGTTGACACCGAACTGGCCGGACCAGAAGCCCGGCAGGAGCAGATTCGGGCGGTAATGGGGCTCGAGGTTCACCATGTTGTGTGCCGCCGCCTGCGCGCCCAGGACGGCGTTGTCCCAGTGCTCCATCGCGAGAAACTGGTACTCGTACAGCACGTGAGGTGCCCTCGCCACGTCCCCCGCCACGTAGACGCTGTCGGTCGCGACGCCGTTGATGTCGAAGGCGCGACCGCCGGCGTCGCAGCCCACGCCCCAGAAGCCGGCCGCCAGCCCAGAGCCCTCCAGCCATTCCACGTTGCGGATCGACCCGAGCGAGGCCAGCACCACGTCAGCCGCGACGGTGGTCCCGTCCGACAGGTGAGCACGGCGCACATGGCCGCCCGCGTCGCCCTCCAGCGACGACACGCCCACCCCGCAGCGCAGGTCCACGCCATGATCACGTTGCATCTGCGCGGCGATCTCACCGATCACCCCGCCGAGCGCGCCGACCAGCGGCGCCGAGCCCCGCTCGGCGACGGTCACCGGGATGTCGAGATCCCGGCAGACGGAGGCCGCCTCCGAGCCGATGAACCCGGCGCCGATGACCAGGACCCGCGAGGGCCGCGCCGCCAGCGCCCGTTGCAGCCCCGCGGCGTCGTCACGCGAGCGCAGCGTGTACACGCCCTCCAACGCAGCCTCGTCCGGGTTGGGCCACGGTCGCGCGCGGGTGCCCGTCGCGATCAGCAACCGGTCGTACGGGACCTGCTCGCCGTCGGCCAGCAGCACGTGCTTGGTGGCCCGGTCCAGGCCGGTGGCGGCCACCCCCAGCCGCCACTGCGCGTCCAGTGCCCGCAGGCGGGGCAGCGCGGTATGGTCGGCCGGCACCCAGCCCTTGAGGACCTGCTTGGACAGCGGCGGGCGGTCGTAGGGCTCATACGGCTCATCCCCGATGATGGTCAGAGGCCCGGTGAAGCCCTCGGCGCGCAAAGCTTCAGCGCCCCTCAGCCCCGCCAGGGAGGCGCCGACGATCACGATCCGGCCGTTGGCTCTGAAATCCCGCACCAGCTCTGCGAGCGTTGCCGCCACGGTCATGAGGCCACACTCCGCTCGGCAGCAGCCAGGCGCTCGACGACGATCGCCTGGACAGGGCATGCGGCAGCGGCGCGCTCGACCTGCAGACGCCGCCCGTCATCGGGGTTCGGCTCGTAGACAAGCGCCTCCTCGCCGTTCAACTGGAAGACTTCGGGAGCCAGGAAAACGCATTGGGCGTATCCCTGGCATCGATTCAAATCCACGACGATCCGCATGAGGGCACTCCTCCATCCCGCCACCGGAGAAACCGCCCACCGACCTTGCTGGCAGGCTCCCGCAGGTGCCGGTGAACGCAGGTACTTCGAACCGGCGGCCTACGGGCCATGGCGTCGACCGCTCGACACGAAACGGCGGCCGGCGCCATATAGCTGACCCGCCTTTAAGCATGTCACCAGGCCCGGGCGCAGAAGCAGCTTTGCGATGATCTATAGGCCTCGCCCCCGCCCCCACCAGCTGCTGCCATGATCACGAGCCGCACATTCGCATGGCCCCGAACCCATCCCAGCTGTCCGGTTGCCGACCTCGTCGCCGGAACTGGCCAAACGGCGACGCTGAGGACACGGGAGCATCGATCAACTGGTTAGCCGGTCCAGCTCTCGCATAGAGATGTGTCTACGTCCAGCGGGCCAAAGCGGACGAAGCCTCGTGTTCTGTACGCCTCGATGTCCCAGTGGGTGCCGAAGGCGGGCCGGTTGCGAATCTGAGGCACCCGATCTCCCCAGGAGGTCACCGGGTCCAAGTGGATCTCCCTCACGCTGGGCTGCAGGCCGAGCATCACCCTGACGAACGCCAGCGGTGCGCCGGTCGCCCATGCCTGCGGGCTGCGTGCGGTCGGGTACGGCACCGGAAAGCCGCTGTGTACGCGAGGGAATCCAGCGAACGCCTCCGGCAGTCGAAAGCCGGAGTGCGTCGCAGCCTCGAGCTGCGCCAACGCGACGTGGTTGGCCTGATCCCGATATCCGCAGCCGGCCAGCCCCAGCGCGATGACTCTCGACAAGTCAAGGAGCCCACGAACGGTGTACTCGACCATCAATCGACGAAGGCGAACATCCGTAGAAGGCTTCCACATATCTGGCCTGTGGAAACGTCGTCGTATACCGCCGAGGTGGCCACATACGAATAAAGTGCCGCTTGACTCGAGGTAAAGGGGTCCAGCAACGGTTTACTCGGGGCTCGACGGAAGATCCCAGATAGACAGAGAGGGCTTCCATAGAACTGACCTGCGGAAACCCTCATCGCTGTCGGGCTGGCCGGATTCGAACCGACGACCCCTTGACCCCCAGTCAAGTGCGCTACCAAACTGCGCTACAGCCCGTTGCCGGGATGATCTCTCACCGCGGCAGCCCGTACAGCGTAGCGCACTCCGAACCCGGGCACACGCACGGCCCCCGTGTCCGTTTCATGCCATTCCCGCTGGATGTTTCGGCCACTTTTGTCTAGATCATCCTACAAGCCTGCCTAACCGGCGTTCCGGACGGCACCTGGGCGGGCGCGATGCGCCGAAGCGCTCCCGCCCCACGCACAAAAGCCAACGGGCCTCACAAACCATGATCAGCGCCGTTCAGTGCTCCTCAGCGCTGTTCGGCATCTGTTCAGGGAGCAGTGCTGCTCCCACTCCGCCACCCGCTGCCCCGGCACCACGTCGACGCGTCGGGCCGCGCGGCACCGGTCGGCAGGATGGGCCTGGACGTGTGAAGGGGGCTCGGAACTAAGCCGTCCCGTCACCTCGTCATCCATTCCTGACCCGTCATCGGCGTGCCGGCATCGTCCCGCCGTCTATGTACGTCTGCAGTTCATCGCAACTGGCGGGCAGTTCACAGCCGGCCAGCATCAGGAGGAAGTTGCCGAACTGGTGTTCGCCGAGCAGCCACGTCCTCGGCGATCCGGCCAGCACGGACAGCAGCCGGCGCTGGTCATCGGTCAGCTCGGCGTACGGGATGCCTTCCGGGACGGGAAGCTGGGGGAAGGCCATACGCAGGGCGGATGCCACCACTGGCATCGCCTCGACCCCGCTCACGGCCGGAATGGTGCGCAGCAGTGCCTCGAAGGTCTGCGCTGCGTGGCGGCCGTTGAGCCGCTCGATCACGAGGCCGGCCAGCCCGGCCAGGTTCCCGCCGAGGAACGGGATCCGGTCACGGTGGCCACTCGATGTCCAACCAAGCAGCTCCGCGACGGCGGCGTCGGGTGTGTCGTCGCCTGCGGCCAGGCCGGTGGCGACAGCGGCCGCCCAGCGTAGCAGTGCGTCGGGCGCGGTAATCAGGTCCGCGGATGGGCGATGGCCGAGCAGACCGGCCGCGACCAGGGCTGCCGCGGCCGCTCGCACCTGCTCTGGGCCATCCTCCGGGCCGGTGATCGCTGCCGCCAGCAACGCTGGTCCGCTCATGGCCGCGTCCTCGGGAAACCAGCCGAGCGCGTACGCGGCCTGGGTGCGCAGCTCCGGATCAGAGTCGCGCAGCAGCTCGCGCAGCAGCGGTACCCCGGCACGGACCGCGTCGTAGGCGGCGACCTCGATGTGCCTGAAGTATTGCATCCGGTCCTGCTCGGACAACGACTCGACGTACAGGTATTCGCTCTCGTCGTCATAGCCGAGGTCGCCCGGCGTCGGCGCCGCGGCGCGTACCGCGTCCCCGCCGGTCGCCTGCTCCCGCATGACCGCGATCGGAAGCGTGCCCGGCAGCCAGCTCTCGTCGTACCCGATCGCGATCGCGGCCAGCATTCTCGCCAGCGCGGGCCGGTCTGCGACGGATTCGTTGGCGAGCAGCTCAAGCAGGAACGGCACGGCGTGGGCGGTCGCCTCGTAGCGGGTGCCCTGGTGGAAGATGTTGCTGTACAGCGCGTTGCGCGCCGCGGCACGTACACCCTCGGTCGCGGAGGACAGGTCGCGGATCTGGTCCGGCACGTCGTGCGCAGGGCCGTAGGCGTGGGTCAGGCCCGCCCAGTCGATCTTGTCGAGTCGCTCCAGCACTGCGGCAGTCTCACACCGCTGTACGACACAGCAGCCGTGCGGCAAATGGGAGCGGCGCCGAATGCGTGCTCACCTGCGCGAGGCCCCCATCGGAGCGCCTAAAGCCGGGACGACGGCGAGCCGACCCGGCCACCCTTTATCGGGGCGCCGGGTCCATGATCTGTTCCCTATACTCCCCCGGTGACTCTCACCCCCTCTGAGCAGCTTGCGGCCGACGCACAGGCCATCTGTGCCGCCATGACGGCCGCCCGGTCGTCACTGGTGGAACGCGAACTGATCGCCGAGGTCGTCGCGCTGTGCGCGGTGGCGGGGGAACATGTGCTCGTCGTCGGCCCGCCCGGCACGGCGAAGTCGGCGGCGGTGCGTTCGGCTGCGGCGCATCTGGGTGGGACCTACTTCGAGTACCTGATCGGCAGGTTCACCGAGCCGAACGAGATCTTCGGCCCGGTGGACCTGCGTCGGCTGCGGGACGGTGTGATGGCGTATGAGACGGCCGGTATGCTGCCCGCCGCCGAGATCGCGTTCCTGGACGAGATCTTCACCGGCTCCACGGCGATCCTCAACGCGCTGCTCGGCCTGCTGAACGAGCGGGTGTTCCGGCGTGGCGCGACCGTGCTGGCCAGCCCCCTGCGGGTGTGTGTCGGCGCGGCCAACACGCTGCCCGACGACCCTGCGCTGGCGGCGTTCGCCGACCGGTTCCTCGCGCGTGTGCACGTGCATCCGGTGTCCGACGCCGGTCTGGAGGAGCTGCTCGAGCGCGGCTGGGACAGCACCGGCGAGCAGGTCGGCGGCAGTGTGTTGCCTGCGGTCGACCGGCTTGCGGCAGCAGCCCGCCGGTGCACGCTGGGCGAGGTCCGGCCGCTGCTGGCGACAGCGCTGCGCCGTATGCGCGAGGCGGGGATCGGGCTCAGCGACCGGCGTGCGGTGCGCACGCAGCGGCTGATCGCGGCCGCCGCCGCGCTGGACGGGCGGCAGGTGGCCGGCCCGGCGGACCTGTGGGTGCTGCCGCTGGTGGCCCCGACCGAGCAGGACCAGGCACAGGCCCGGGAGGTGCTGGCCGACCTGCTGAAGCTTTCGGCCAGCAGCACCCTGGGGCACGCGGCCGAGGAGTACTCCCGCGGCCCGCTGGCCCGCGCCGAGCGGCTGGCGGGCGCCGGGCACCGCCTGCTCGCGCAGCTGGACGGCGCCGAGCCGACCCGCGACGACCGGCTGCGGCTGGAGGCGATGCTGCGGGAGATCGATGCCGGCTTCCCCGCCGACGAGGTGCCCGACGTGCTGCGCGACGTACGCGGCCGGCTGGTCGGCCTGGTCGCACCGTGACCGGCGCGCTCACCGTGTCCGCCTGGCAGCGCCGCGAGCCGCCCCTGCCGGCGGGGGCGGTGCTCGCCACCGGGCAGGCGGTTGCCGGACTGGCGGCGCGTACCCGTCTGCATCCTGCGGTGTCCAGGCTGCGCGCGTGCGCCGCAAGCGGATGGCTGCTGGTGCTCGGCGCGCAGGCCGACCTGCCGTGGGCGCCGCAGGTGCGCTACGTCGGCTGGGAGGCCGACGTCCTGCTGCCGACCGCCCTGCGGCCCGACCTGCCCGCCGAACTCGTCGCGCGGGAAGCCCTCCACCGCTGCCGCGAAGAGCTGGTGGTGGTACTGCCAGACGCGCTGCTCGGCGGGCCGCTGCCACGACGGCCGGTCGATCCCGACCGGCTTCGGGCCCTGGAGACGGCCCGGTGAGCGGGCTGCCGGCGGCGCTGGCACCGTGGGCGCAGCAGCTGTCGGTCCTCTACGCCGACGTGGCGCTGGCGCTGGGCCCTTGGGTACGCCGCATCACCGAGTTGCTGACCGCCGACGACCTCGCCACCGCAGCCGGCGGTGTGCCGGACGGCTACGACGGCCTGTCCACGCGCGGCGACCCGAGCCGGATGCTCGTCTTGGAGTGGCTGCTCGCGGCGGAGCTGCCTGATGAGTTCCTGCGCCGCGCGGCCACCGGCGAGCTGACCTACCTGTCCCCCGCCACCCTGCGCCCGGCGCACTCGGGAACCGTGGTGGCGGTGGTGGACTGCGGTCCGCTGATGTGGGGTGCGCCCCGGCTGGCCCAGCTGGCGACCCTGCTGGTGCTGCACCGGCAAGCCGCCGTGCGGGGCGCATCGTTCGAGCTGCATGTGCTCGGGCCGGGCCGGCCGACCGCGTACGGCGGAGGGCTGGACCAGCTGGTGCGTTCGTTCGTGAAGGCGCGCGGGCGCAGCGTGCCCGATCCGGCGCTGGTTCTCCGGCTGCTGGCCGACCTGCCTGAGCAGACGTGGCTGCTGACCGCGCCCGGTGTCGCCAGTGAGGTCGGGCACCGGCGCACCGTCGCGTATGAGGAAGGCACCTGGACCGACACCGGTGTCGCCGACGTGCGCGTGTCGTACCACGGGCGCCGGTTCGTGCTGCCCATGCCGCCGCAGGACATCGCGGTGCGGGTGCTGCGCGGCAAGGGGTTCGCCGCTCCGCCGTCGGCGGCCCGCACGGCCGCCACGACGAAGGTGGATGCGGCATGGCTGCGGCTGCCCGTCTTCCCGGACGGCACACCGGTGCTGCTGGCACGCGGCGACGACGATCACACGGTCGTGTCCGCGCCTCTGCTGGAGGGACGGCTGCGCCGGCACCGGTTCAGCCGGCCGGTGCTCAGCGCATGGCGGCAGGGCCGGCGGGTGCTGGCACTGATCGCCGCCGACGGCGGCCGCATCCGGCTGGAGGTCGCGGGCAAGCCGCTGCCTGAGCTGGCAGGCTCCAGCTGGCCGCGCGACGGGCTCACCTGCGACCCTGAGGGACCGCTGCGGCCGGTGTACGTCCACGGCGGCGGCCTGCTCGCCGAACTGGGCGGCCGCTGGTGGCGGCTGACCCGCGCAGGCGAGGTCGAGCCCAGCGACGTCGTGGCCGCGCGCAGCCGGCCCGTCGGCGGCCCGCTGCTGGCCCGCTCGGTCGACGGCCTGACCCGGATCGGCGACCAGCCGAAGTTGCCCCGGCTGGCCTTGCTCGCACCGGACGAGGCCGGCTCTTTCGCCTGGTCATGCGACGACGGCAGCACCTGGACCACCTCCAGCGGGCACGAGTTCCGGCCCTCGGGCGAGTTGCTGGGCGTGACCGTGATCGGCGGTGAGCTGTCCGCGATCGCGCTCTCTCCCGGCGGGCACATCGTGCGGCAGGTGACCGAGCATGCCACCCGGGCGCTGACCCGCTGGTCGCACGGCGGCCCGCGACCGTCGCTGCACCCGAACCGGCCCTGGCTCGCCTTCACTCAGCGCGATGGCGTCGTCGCGGTGGCCGACCTGGACGCCAACCGGGTGCTGCGGGAATGGCGGCAGCGCCCATGAGAGGCGATGTGTCGGCATCGGGCTTCATCCTCGATCCCCTGCTGGTCGGCCCGGCCGAGGCCCGGACGCGGGCGGCCGAGCTGTGGCAGCCCGGCGCGGTGCTGCGCCACCTGCCCGACGGCCGCTGGCTGCTCGAACTGCCCACGCCGGTGCGCGTCCGATCCGAGCTGGCGCTGGGCACACCGCTGACCGCCCACGGTGGCGGGCTCCTCGCGTACGGCGTGCACGGCCAGCCGCAGCCCCGCGAGGTGCTCCTTCCGCACGGCATGCGGCACCTGCTCGACGACCTGCCCGCCGCCGACCCGGAGGTCGACCTCGGCGGACTGCCGGTCCATCGCCTGCAGCCGCTCGACCTGCCCATTGCCGAGCCCGAACCCCTGCCGGAACCGCCGTCTCCGACGCTGCAGCTGCGCGCCGCAGCAGGCCTGCCCGGCAGCCCACCCAGGCCGTTGGGCACCGCCGGCTGGGTGCCGCGGGCCGTGCACGCGCTGTTCGCCCTCGCCGTCGCCGCCGCCAGCGTAGGGGCGGCAGTGCTTCTCGTCGGCTTGGCTGCCAGCGCGGCGGACCCGGCGACGGCATGGCCCGGGTTGATCGCCGCGGCCGTGGCCGGCCTGCTATTCGGCATCCGCGGCGCGACCCGGCCCGCACGAAACCGCCCTACCCGCGCTCGCCGCGACGGCAACGTGCGTGCCCGGCACGGCAGCGCAGGCGGCCCACACCGCGAGCCGCTGTGGCAGCGGCTGGCCGCACGACTCGCGCTCGCCGGACCGGCCGGCCCGCTGATCCGCCGCCACCACCTGGCCTACCTGGACCAGGTGCGCCGGGCCTTCGCCGCCCGTGACTGGGAACACGCGCTGCGGGCGGCCGTGCCGCTGGGTGGCCTGAGCGCCGCGCTCAGCCTGGGACTGCCCCGCAGCTGGCAGGGCATGCTCGCGCCGACCCCGCACGGCCGCCACGGCGGCCGAGCGCTCGGTGTCAGCGGAATCGACGAGATGTTCCGCGACGCTTACCAGCACGCCGCGGCCGAGCTGGAACGCGCCGGGGAGATCGACAAAGCCGCCTACGTGCTGGCCGACCTGCTGGACGCACCGACCGAGGCAGTGCACCTGCTGGAGCGGCACGGACGCTTCCACACCGCCGCCGAGCTGGCCGAAGGTCGCCGGCTCGAACCCGCACTGGTGGTGCGGCTGTGGTGGCGGGCCGGCGACCACCGCCGAGCCGTCGACGTCGCCCTGGCACGTGGCGCATTCGCTCAGGCACTGGACCGGCTCGGCAACACCGACGAGGTGCTCGCCCGGGAGCTGCGTACCGCGTGGGCGCGGTCACGGCGCCAGGCCGGCGACCATCTCGGCGCGGTCACCGCCGCCTGGCCCGACCCGGCGCTGCGGCCTGCTGCGGTGGCCGACATCCAGGCGGCGATGGCCACCGGCGGCCCCGACGGGGCCGGGGCACTGGCCTACCTGCTCAGTGTCGACGCCACCGCGGCGGAAACCGCTCTGGCGCTGCTCGACCGCGCCGACCCGGAGCTGGATCCGGCACGGTCGGCATTCCTGGAAGTCTTCAGCGCAGTGCCGGCCGCTACGGCGGCCGCCGACCGCAGGATCGCCACCGCCGCCGTACGCGGGCTGGCCCGTGGCCACACCGACGCGGCCGGACGGCGCACCCGCGACGCGCTCACCAGCCGCGCAGACCAGGTCACCGTCGCCGACCTGCCCCCACCCACCACCCCGCCGGCGGGGCAACCGCTGCGCCTCGCGATGCCGTCCGGCCGCGGCGGGCAGTTGCCCGTGCACGACGCCGTGGCCGTCTCACGCGGCCTGATCCTGCTCGCGCACGGCGGCCACGGCGTGCGGCTGGTGCGCCCCGACGGCCGCACGGTCGCCCGCTGGGACCTGCCGGCACACCGGCTGATCCCCGCCGACCGCGGCACCCACGTGCTGGTGGCCTCAGCCGCCGAAGGCGCCGTCGAACTACACCGGCTCGACCTGGCCACTCGACGCGCGCAGCGCTGGACGGCCCTGCGCGCGACACGGCTGCCCTCCTCCTACGACGGCAACCACCTGACGTACACCGACGCCGACGGCATCGCGTTCGCAGCCGTCGACGACGAGCCGCGCGTCACGTGGCGGGAGCTGGACGCGCAGCACACGCTGCACATGTTCGCCCGATCGGCCACCGCGATGTCGGCGCTGGTCACGCCTCCGGGCGGGCAGCGGGCCGAGCTGTGGCAATGGGATCTACCGCAGGTGGTCCTGCGCCGCCGACCACCGGCCGCCATCGACAGGGTCCGGCAGGCGGTGCTCCTGTCCACCGGCGAGTTCCTGGCCGACGTCGGCAACGAGGTACGGATGCTGCGCGAACAACGCTGGCGCGTCCTGCAAGACCTGTCCGGGGAGGACGTCGGCCTGCTCGCCAGCGGGGAGGTGTACGCGATCATCGGCACCGACCGCGCCACGGTGGCCACCGGAGCCTACGGCGAACTGGCCGACCTGATGCTCACCGCGGCACTGCGCGGGCTGCACGCTCAGGCCGGACTGGTCGCAGTGTGGGACGCGGAAGGCCGCGTTCTGGCCTTCGACACCACGTCGCGGCGGACCATTGCGGCCTTCAGGTCACGCCTCGGGTGACCCCCACCCGCCCGGCGGTACGGCTCCCGCGTGGTCAGCCGGATCGTCGTCGTTCGCCAGGAGGTCGCCGTCGCGACGTTGCGGCTCGGCGTCATCCAGTGCGGATACGGAAGCCCAGCGCGGGAACTGGTGCTTCCGAGCCGGCGTCCGGCCACACGACCCGGGTCACTCACAGGACTGAGCGATCGCAGGCCGGGACCCGTTATGCGTCGTGGTCGCGCGGTGCCGTGGCGAGCGCGAGCCCGTAATTCTGGCCGCGCTTGCGCACCTGCCACAGCCCGCTGACGGCGCCGCGGTCAACGAGCTTGCACATGAGCACGTCGACGAGGTCCGTCATGAACATCGGATACGTCCGTCCGGCCTCGTCACGCCACACGAAGTACGCCGCGGAGCGGCCCCGGTTGCCCGACACGAGGCTCAGCGTCGCCGCAAAGGGCTCGTTGCCTTCGGACCATAACTGGCCCAGGTCTCGCTCGACCTTTCCCCAAGTGTGGATTCGGCTGGGGTAGTGCTCCAGGTTGCCCTGCTCGTCGACCGGGTAGCGATCGAGCCGGTTGGTGGCTGCCATGGCGACGATCCTGCAGGCCGGGTATGACAGGGCTGCGGGCATGTTCTGAGGCGACCAGTCAGAGTGCTGTTCATGAGGCGACTGTCGATGTTATGGCCTCGGACAGCTCGCGTGCATGAGTCACGCTTGCCTGAAGCCGCATATTGTGTCCGGCGTGAACGACTCTCAGCTGTGGTTCCATCGAGCTGATGACCTTGCCTCACACGGCGGGCGGGGCGGAGAGGCCGAGCGGCTCCTACGCGATGCGATAGCCGCCGGCCATCGGCCTGCACTGGTGCGGCTGGCCGAGTTCCTGTGGCATGAGAGCGGCCGCGACTGGCAGGACGTCATCATGGAAGTCGAGGAGTTGCTCTCGCGGGCAGTCGACGACGACGTACCAGGAGCGGCCAACGCGTTCGGCAATGTCCTGGCCGATATCGAAGAAGATCACCGAGCGGAAGCGATGTTCCGCCGTGCGCTCGCTGACGGCGATCCGGCCGCCGCGACCAACCTGGCATTCATGCTGCACGGCCGCGGCGCCGACATGGCCGCCTACGACGTACTGGTGTCGGCGGCCAGAAACGGCGACGACCTCGCGTACCAAATCCTCGGCCACAACATTGATCCGGCCGAACCCGTATGGACCGAGATCACGGACGCCTGGTCGGCCGCACGGTCGCGCGATGAGCCACCCTCGCTGTTCTGCTATCTGCGTGGTTCGTGGGACCTCGACTTGACCGCTGGCTGAGTGCGCGCCGCGCAGCCGGTGCCCCGGGTCTCTCATGTCATGATGTACCACTATTTGGCCTGACGTTTAGCTGGGGCTAGGCAACCGAAGCCGTGCGCATACCTAAGACCAACTCGCGACCGAAGCGGATCCGGGCGTCCGCGGCCAGCACGGTCAGGCCGGTGGATCGTCTCTGTACAAATGTGATTTCACACCTCGGCCGCCCCAACGCGTCGCGGTGAGCGCCGGCCGCGGGCGGACAGGTTTGGGCACCCAGCCGTATTGCCTGGTATCCGGCGCAGCCTCGTCCCAGTCGGCGATCAGCGCGAACGGTTCATCGGCGCGCGCGACCTCGACGTCACTGCTCTCCCGGACCACCATGTCAGGGTAGAAACGCGTCTCCTGAGCAGCGTGGCAGTCATCGGTCCGGGAAGCCACCAGTGCACCGCACTGCTCGCAGGCGACGCACGGGCTCCATCCGACCAGTGACCAGCAGCCGGTGAGCACGAGGTCGTGGACGAATCGTGTCCCGCGCACGTCGCCGGGCGACAGCACGAAGGTGCCGACGACCCCGTCACGACCGAACGCAGCCTCATCGACCGCGTAGGTTCCGGGGTCGAGCAGCGGAGGATTGACATGGTGGTGGTCCAGCAGCGACCAGTGCGGTCCCGCCGGCAACTCCACCAACTGCACCAGGATGCTCAGCACGTTTCCGCAACTTGCGCACCGGAAGCTCTCCACCGCCGCAGTGTGCCGCACCGACGAAACCAAGGCACCCGAGATATGCGAAACGACCTGGGGGAACGTCTTCTCGGAATGGCTGGGACTCTTCGGCCTGGCTAGTCCCCGAGGTCCAACTCGAAGACGCCTGCCTCGATGCGGTCGATAAGCCGGTGCCGACCGCACGGCCGCCATCGTCGGGGAGTGGGGCTACCTGGCCGGGGTCATCGACGCTGCCCAGGGCCGGGCTGGGCGTCGCGCTGCTGGCCAGCCTCGACTCCCCGCCCGCCGCCGAAAGGGGGTCCGCAGATCAGAACCGGACTGACTGTGACCGCGGTCTGTCGGCCACTGGCTGCCACCTCGGCTCGGCTCGGAGCAGCGTACGGGCTGGTGGCGGAGTCACGCATTGGCCAAGGAGGCGAGTCGCGAGGTCCGCCGGATTCGCCCAGGCTGGGTGGCTATCCGTGACGTAAGGCCACCCCGGGCCTCCAGGTGCCGCTGGGTGGCGCTGATACTGGCTCGTGGCCCCACCTGGGACCTTGGGTTCTACAGGTGGTCGCAACACTCCACCCCCGGAGGTGTTGCAATGAACCCGAATCGCCGAACTCGCAAGACCCGTGGACCCGCCCCGCTGACCGAGAAGCGAGATCAATATCTCCGCCTGATGGCACAGGGCATGAACAACTCCGAAGCGCTGCCGGGAGGTTGGCGTCAACCGTCGTACCGGAACCCGGTGGCGATACGGGCGCACGATCGTGAACTCGGCTGGCGATGAGCGGACGTATCCGCCGATCAACGAGCAGGAGCCGATCGCGATCTCCGATCCCTACTTGTCCGAGGACGAACGGGTGATGATCGCCGACCTGCGGCGCGCCGGCCACTCGATCCGAGCGCGAGCGGCGCGTGGCCGGGTGCGCCGTGCCACCCGGCCACGTGTCGCTCAGTCCACGAGCGTGCAGAGGTTGGTCGTGGTGCCGTGGACCATCGTGAGGGTCTTCTGGTACGCGGGCGTGAACGCGACCGTGTAGACACCGTCGATCAACCACATGCCGCGCGGCAAGGTGCTGCCGTCCGCCCGGAACCCGAAAATCACGGGGCCGATCACGTAATAGGTCATGGACCCGTCCGTGCCGTAGTCGACCATCGCCGTGCCGCTCGCGTCGACCTCCGTGAACGCCCCTGTCTCCAAGTTGGTGAACTTGACTATGAGGTCACCGGCGTACACCTCGCGCTTGGGCGCGCCGTCGGCGTACGTGTCCAGGACGAGCTTGCGCACCTCGTCCCGGATCGGCTCACTGCGGATGGCGAAGTCGCAGCGAGCCCCGGCAGGCTGCTCGAAGCCGGTTGACGGGGCGGGCACCCAGCCCCCGTGCGCACCGGCTCCGCCGGCCGATCCGGTGGCCTGAGCCGGCGCGGTCCCGGCCAGCAGCGCGATGACCACGACCGCGGCCGCGATGACTGCTCGACGCACGAACGCTTCCTTCCTGTTGTTTCGTCACGTGCCGGGACAGCCTGGCGCGGCCGGCTCACCACGGCCTGACCATCGAAAAGTGGCGAATAGGCTGAATCGCTTGGTCCGACGGCGGCGACACGCCGACTTTCAGGCATGCCTCACCACCTCCTCGACAGGCGTCAAGGTCAACCACTCCGGTCCGCCCGAGCGTCCTAGCGGTATGGAGTTCCGCCTGCTCGGCCCATTCGAGGCCTGTCACGACGGCCGCCTCGTGCAGATCGCCAGCCGCCGCCAGGAACGCTGCCTGCTGGCCCTGCTGCTGCTCGACCTCGGACGCCTGGTCACCATCGACCGCCTCATCAACCTGCTATGGAACGACACCGCGCCGGCCTCGGCACGCGGTGCCGTGTACACCTATGTGGGCCGCCTACGCGCCGCGCTGAGCCCGTACGGAGTGCGCATCACCACGCGCGCGGACGGTTACCTCGTCGAGGCCGACGACCACCGTGTCGACGTCACCGACTTCCACCGCACAGTGCAGCAAGGAATCGACGCCGCTGATCCCGCGGTGCGAGCCGCCCTGCTCGACGGCGCGTTGCGAATGTGGCGAGGACCGCTGCTGGCCGACGTGGCCGACGACGCGCTGCGGCACCGGCTCGACGGGCAACTCGACGAGGCCCGGCTGGTCGCCGTCGAAATGCGCGCCGAGGCGCAGCTCGCCCTCGGTCGGCACGCCCGCGTGAGCAAGGACCTGGCCGGGCTCGCCGACGCCTATCCCCTGCGCGAACGGCTCGTCGGCGTCCTGATGACCGCCCACTACCGCGCCGCCCGCCAGGCCGACGCCCTGCTGCTGTACGAGGCCACCCGCAAGGCCCTGGCCACCGAACTCGGCGTCGACCCCGGCCCCGACCTGCAAGAACTGCACCGGCGCATCCTCCGCAACGATGCGAGCATGGACCAGCCACGCCGCGCGGTGTACGAGGTGCGGATCCGCGAGGAGGTGCTGCCCTGGACCGTCGGCGGGCATCCCGCGCTCGACTTCTGCAACACGTTCGCCGGCTGGGGTCTCCCGACACCACCCCCACCCGGCGCCGAATGGCTTCGCGGCTACAACACCTTCGCCGTGTGGTGCGGCTACATCGGGCTCGCCGACGACCCGACGGTCACGCGCCTGCTCACGCTCGCCGGCCGCGACCCGGCTGAGGCCGACCGGACCCTCGAGCAGGCGCGGACACTTCGCGCCCAGGTGTACGCCTGCCTCAGCGGGCCCGCCGACCACACCGCGTTCGACGCGGTCGCCAGAGCCGCGGAGGCGGCTGCCAAGACGCTGGAGTACACCCGCGACGAGACCGGCGGAGGGCGCTGGCGGCCCAGCCTGGACGCCGGACTCCGGCTGCCCCTGCACGCCACCGCCTGGAGTGCTGCCGAACTGCTCGCCGACCCCCGCCGGCTGACCGTACGCTCCTGCACGGATTCGCACTGCCGGTGGCTGTTCCTGGACGAGGCCGGCATGCGCCGCTGGTGCAGCCTGGTGACCTGCGCCCGTTAGGGCTCCAGCGTCGCGGCCAGGCCGAAGGCGGCGACATGGTGCGCGCCGACGAAGGCGTTGCTCTCCGCGATCCTTCCCCGCTCGAAGCGCAGGACGTCGACGACCTCCGTGCCTTCCGCCAACACAGGCCACCTCGCAGAGGTCTTCCTGTGCTGGCGCACCAATGGTTTCGGCGACAGCGTCTCGATCGACCCTGCGCCTGGACCTCACCGTCGCCGCCCAACAGGCGCTGCTGAGCCACCACCTCGACGCGCCAGGTGACCGGTGGTTCGTCGATGAAACCTACGTCAAGGTCAGCGGGGTCTGGCGCTACGTCTACCGGGCCGTCGACCAGCATGGTCAGATCATCGACGTGCTCGTGTCCGCCCGACGCGACGCCGACGCTGCCCGCAGGTTCTTCCGCCGGGCCCTGTCAACGTTGAAGGTGACACCGACCGAGGTCTTCACCGATGCCGCGGCGGTTTACCCGCCCGTGCTGGATGAGCTGGTCCCGCAGGCGTGGCACCACGTCGAACGCTACGCGAACAACCCGATCGAAGCCATCCACAGCCAGCTCAAACACCGGCTGAGACCGATGCGCGGACTCCAGACCGACAGGACTGCGCAAGTGGTGACCGCTGAGCATGAGTTCTTGCAGAACCTGCGCCGTGGACACCACGAGATCGCAATCGACACCCCGCCCGCCGGGCGGGCCGCCGCGGCGTACGCGAACTCGCCAAGGCGATCTGACTCGGCGCCGAACCGGAGCTTCACCATGCACGACGATCCGCGAACGCAACAGCGCCCGGCCTTCTCCGCCCGGGCCCGGCCAGGCGCTCGCCGCGTTGGGCGCTGAGCGCTACCCGGCGCGGCCGAACACCGAAACCTCGGTGAGCTCGGCGTCCTCGGCGGCGCCCAGCCCGCGTACCAGATAGCTGGTCAGCACCGTCAGCCACCGGTCAGGCAGGTGCCCGCGGCCGGGATCACCGACGAGGAAACGGACGTCGCGGGCGGCGGCGGCGCGGCGCAGGAACCCCAGCATCCGCGCGGCGAGATCGGGGTCGTAGAAGGCATCGCCGGCGAGGACCACGTCGGCGTCGCCGCCATCGCCGTCGAGCAGGTCACCCTCGTTCACCGCCACGGTGACCCCGTTGGCCGCGGCGTTCATCGCGACGGCCGCCAGTGCGTACGGGTCGATGTCGTTGGCGGTCACCTCGGCCGCGCCCGCCTTGGCCGCGGCGATGGCGACCAGGCCGGATCCGGACGCGACGTCGAGCACCCGACGGCCCGCCACCGACTGCGGGTGGTCCAGGACGTACCGGGCGAGGGCCTGGCCACCGGCCCAGGCGTTCGCCCAGAACGGCGTGAGCCCCGGCCCGACCTGCGCCTCCAACCTGGCCCGCAGCACGATCGCGTCATCGGCCAGATGAAGGCGGATCTCCGGTACGAACGGAAGATGCACAAGGCGCAATCCGTCGAACCCGTCGGCGCTGGACGCGACGAAGGGTTCGAGCGGGGCGCTGGTCGACGCAGGCAAGACAAGGCTCCGTTCGGGACGGCCGCCGGGCAGGCGACCTGTCTCAGAGAGTCTGCGCGTACGGGCTTGCGGTACGGACTCGCGTCGACGATGTGGACATGGGCGCCTCCTCACGGCGGGCGCTGCCCCGATGCCGACGCGTGCCGGCCGCCGAGCGGCGGCGGCACGCGATCGACGGTGGTTCAGATGGTGCGGATGTTCGCGGCCTGCGGGCCCTTGGCGCCCTGCGTGATCTCGAACTCGACCCGCTGGTTCTCCTCGAGGCTACGGAACCCGCTCGAGGCGATCGCCGAGAAGTGGGCGAACAGATCCGCGCCACCGTCGTCCGGGGTGATGAATCCGAAGCCCTTGTCCGCGTTGAACCACTTCACAGTACCGACAGCCATGTCTTCTCCTTGGAAGGCTGGATTCGGACCCGCACCGTGCGGGCCTCGATGTCGCGGCGTTGATCGCCCACATCCGGAGATGACCGGGAATACACAGAAAGCCCAGGGAATCAGATCCCCAGGCTGGCGAAGCATTCGGAAATCACAACTGCAACAGGACACACCGTACCACGCCTGGGCGAGCCCAAGTCGGAGCCCCTGGCTCTTGCCGACCCACCACTGGCCGGCGCTGAAGGACGCCTGCTCTTCGATCACCCGGGCGGCACATGTTCACGCGCAAGCAAGCTATGCGCGCTCTGCTGTACGCCCGACTCGGCGTCTCGTGGACGCCCCTGCCTCAATGGCGATTGCCGCCGCGGACGGTAATCAGCTCGTAAGGTCCCTACCGCCTTGATTTAGAACCTTGCCGGGGCCGTGCAAATGGGTCTTGAGCTGGTCATTGCCGGTCTCCTGTTCGCAGCGTCGGTGATAGTTGTCGGCCGGCTCGCCGGCCCTGGCGCCGTGCGGATCGGTGATGGAGGTGATCAGCACGATCAGCTCACCGGCGCCGTTGCCGTCCCGGTCGGGCACTTGTACTCGATCACATGCATCAGGTATCCGTCCTGCGGGTCAAGTTCGGCTCCGGCTTTCGCTGCGGTGAGGACGCGGTCGCGTCGGGCGCCACGCAGCTTCGGGTTGATCACCACCGAGGCGTAGGTGCCATCGGCCAGAACCTTGACCAGCGGCAACTCCACTTGGCTGGGTGCCCGCCACAACGGCGCCGCCCCGGACGCCGAAGCCTGGCCCCACACGTCGTAGGAGCAGAAGGTCCGGTCCACGCTCCGGCGGGAACCGGAACCCGGCGAACGCCGACTTCGCAGGCAGCCACGAACGTGAACGGAGCGAGGAATTCACCGCTCGAATGTGCCTGGAACATGCCAACGCTCAAATGCAACAGACCCACCGCGCCCGTGGGCGGGGCGACGACTTCACTGCTGGAAGCTGACGTTGATCATGCCGACGCTCAACGCATCAGACCCACCTCATGACCATGCGCGCGGGCCGGTGTACGAGCGTTCCGAACCGCGGCGCTACTGTTGTTATGACAGTTTGTCCGAGTAGCTCCAGTCAAGCAGCCCGGATCGCCGAGCCAGGAAGCCCGCCATGTCCCAGGAACAGACCCGGACCTCGTCCGAGGACACCACCGCCTTCATCGACCTGGGACTGCGGCCCGAACTGCTGAAGGCGCTGGCCACGCTCGGCTATGAGGAACCGACGCCGATCCAGCGCGAGGCCATCGGACCGCTGCTGGCAGGCCGTGACCTGCTCGGCCAGGCCGCCACCGGTACCGGCAAGACCGCTGCGTTCGCACTGCCGGTGCTGCAGCAGTGGGCCGACGGCATCGAGGGCCGCAAGAGCACCGATCCGGTGGCGCTCATCCTGGTCCCGACCCGCGAACTCGCCGTGCAGGTCTCCGAAGCCTTCCACCGCTACGGCCGCGACCTCGGCGTACAGGTGCTGCCCATCTACGGCGGCCAGCCCATCGGCCGCCAACTGCAGGCGTTGCGGCGCGGCGTCGACATCGTCGTGGCCACCCCCGGCCGGGCCCTGGACCACATCGGCCGGGGCACGCTGCGGCTGGCCGACCTGCGCACCGTCGTGCTGGACGAAGCCGACGAGATGCTTGACATGGGCTTCGCCGAGGACATCGAGGCCATCCTGCAGGAGACGCCCGACACCCGGCAGACCGTACTGTTCTCGGCCACCATGCCGTCGCGGGTGGACGGTCTGGTCAAGCGCTACCTGCGTAACGCGATCCGGATCCAGATGGGCCGGGCCGCTGCCGCGCCAGGCGAGTCGCCGAAGGTCCGGCAGAGCGCCTACGTGGTGGCCCGCGCGCACAAGCCGGCCGCACTGGGCCGGGTGCTCGACGTCGAAGCCCCCGCGGCCGCGATCGTCTTCTGCCGTACCCGCGAGGAGGTCGACCAGCTCACCGAGACCATGAACGGCCGCGGCTTCCGGGCCGAGGCGCTGCACGGCGGGATGAGCCAGGAGCAGCGCGACCGGGTGATGGGCCGGCTGCGCGCCGGCACCGCCGACCTGCTGGTCGCCACCGACGTCGCCGCCCGCGGCCTGGACATCGAGCAGCTCACCCACGTGATCAACTATGATGTGCCGTCGGCGCCGGAGGCCTACGTGCACCGCATCGGCCGAGTCGGCCGCGCCGGTCGCGAAGGCGTCGCCGTCACCCTCGCCGAACCCCGCGAGCACCGGATGCTCAAGGCGATCGAGCGGGTCACCAAGCAGCGCATCACCATGGAGAAGATCCCCACCGTCGCCGACATGCGCTCCCGCCGGCTGGAGATGACCCGCGCCGCCCTGCAGGAGAACCTGCTCGAAGGCGACTTCGACCGGTTCCGGGTCGTCGTCGAGACGCTGGCCGACGAGTTCGACATCGTCGAGGTCGCACTGGCCGCCGTCAAACTCGCTCACGAGACGATGGGCAACGCACCCGACGACGAGACGATCCCGGACATCGCCGAGCCGCCCGCCGACCGTCGTGACCGGTCCGGCCCCGGTGCCGGCCGCCGCGACAGCGCCCGCGGCGCCCGTACCGCGGCGGGTGCGGTCAAGCTCTTCATCGGGCTCGGCCGCCGCGACGGTGTACGCCCCCAGGATCTGGTCGGCGCGATCGCCGGGGAGTCGGGCCTGGCCGGCCGCGACATCGGCGCTATCGAGATCGCCGACCGGTTCTCGCTGGTCGAGGTCCCTGCGGCGGCGGCCGACCACGTCATCGACGCGCTTCGGACCGCGACCATCAAGAACAAACGCGTCAGCGTACGGCTTGATCGCGACCGGGAAGCGCCGGCTCGTCGCCAACGCTGGTAGGAGGGATCATGACATGCCGCTGCCTACCCCGCCCGTAGGTGTGGCACCGGATCCGTCGCTACTTTGCGTTGATACGCGTCGGCGCTACGGTCACCGAGTACGAGCGCGCCCCACAGATCATCACGAAGTGGCAGGTCACGCAGGTACGGGGATACTGAGCCCTACACGCGCCCACGACCGGCAAGGTATTTGCCGGCACGCCCCTTCTACGTCAGAGCCCACAGCCGCGTCCAGCCGGGGACGACGCCGTTGAGATCACATCGGGTCCTCGAAAGGCTTGCCGGTTCGTCGTAGCGCGCGCATAGTTCGAGGAAACCCGCCTCTCCGTAAGGGATGCCACTGTGCCTACCGGAAACTTTCCGCCCGTACGCCCCGATGTGAGCGCATTGACGGAAATGACGCACGAGGCGATGGTGGCGCGATGGCAGCAAGGCCTCGTCACTCCGATGTCCTCGACGATCAACACCTTCGCCAAGACCGACGGCAGTTGGTGGACCGTAAGCCAAGGCGCATGGCAGCGGGTTCAGCAAGCCGAGCGCAATGAACGGCTCGACTACCACCACGACCGCTTCGAGTCGGTCTGCCAGGCCAAGGGTCCGGCGGGGACGAATTCGCAGTGGGTTGTCTTCGGCCAGAGCGCGTAACCGGAGGACGTCGCGCGCGTGGGCCTCCTGGCCTCCTCGAGAGGCCTTCCCCAGCATCCGCATATGCTGATCTTCGCTGCTCGTCGCACTCCAGTGCCGTTGCCGCCTCGTATGCGACTGCCGGCTTCGACCCGGCGCTTCTCGCCCGGGCGATCTGGCCGCGGACACGACAGCGGTTCGACGCATCCACCGATCCAGCAATGCAACGGCACCTCTGGACGTGAGAGCGCCGCCCGCATTGCGCGGCCGGCACTCTCACAATTGGTGTGGTACGCGGAGCCCAGTCTCGCCTGGTGCAGGGCGAGGCGGCTTGGCCGCCAAGGTATCGGCGGTGAGGGTGAAGGCCGGACCGCCGTTGACATCCCAGCGACGCGCACCGCGCTAATCAACCTCCGGCTGACCGGGATCGGTCAGAACGGGGCCAGGCCCTCGCCCAGCAGGGCTAGGACGATGTTCTTCGAACCGCCTTTGCGGCTCTGCACAACGACCTTGCCGGACCGCCCGTCCGGCATCTCCAGCGTCAAGATCCTGCCGACCGGGTTCTTGATCTCGGCGGAATCGGCAGCGAGACGGAAATCGCCCGCCCACGGCGGGATGCCACCTTTACGCCCAGGCTCGGTGAAAAGGGCGGCGGTGCCGGACGTTCTCGTGCCGTCAGCGGACAGCAGCACTGCGGGACTTCGATAAGTAGCCATGTGCCACCCACCATATACGGTATCGGGCCGGACGGGGTGATCCCTCGCGGTGCGAACTCGGCCTGATCGTGTCCGTCGATCTTGCGCTCCCACAATGCTCCCACGGTAATGAGCAGGTAGGAATTCGCCACTTGTTACGAGCATCAGGAATGCCGCCGACCTGCGAGTTTCCGAATCGGATCCGGCTTCCGTTGACGGTGGCGTCCAGCCCCCCCAGTCAAGTGCGCTACCAAACTGCGCTACAGCCCGTTGCCGAGATGATCTCTCACCGCGGCAGCCCGTACAGCGTAGCGCACTCCGAGGGCGGCCGCGCACACGCCCCCCGTGTCCGTTTCATGACGGTTCTCATGGATAATTCATACCGCTTCATCTAGCTTCGTCCCGGCAACCCCGCACACCGGCAATCACCGGGAGGCACCGACGCCGGCGCGCTGCACCGAACGGCCCCGCCCGAGCAAGACGGCCATACGGCAGGGCAGTCCCTGATCAACTCCGTTCGGCACTTCTCGGCGCCGTTCGCATCTGCCCAGAGAGCGGCTCAGCTCCGTTTTTACCTATGCTCCCCGCGCGGTCGACACGCTCGGCCCCGGGGGTCATAGCGCGAGAGGCGCCGGGCCCGGCGGATCCGGCACCTCCGACACTGGCGAACCGACTTCCACGGCCGCCCGCCCGGATGCCGCGTTCAGGCAGATAGATCAACTGGCGGGCACCCCTAGAAGGTGTCCGCCAGTTGATCTCTAGCCGGAACTGAGCCGGAACTGCCGCGTCAACGCTCAGCTCACTGGATATCCGACTCAGGTGGTGGAAGCTGGAACGATGTTTCATCCTCCACTGCGGCTACGCCCGGCACCATAGCGATCGAGGCGCGCCTGTCCTGGTCCACCGCTCCTGTGATCATCCCGGCCGCGCTGAGGACCTGATCAACTCGCATGCCGGCAGTGCGAAGGCGCTCTGCGAGGTCGTCGATCTGGGTGACGTGATCATCATTGACGCTCACTGTGATCCGGTCGCTCATGGCCTGACCCACCCTGACGCTGCGGCCCGTGACCTGGTCATTGCGGCGCCTGGACAAGACCGGCGCCGACGTCCTGCACCGGCAGGGGCAGTTCACGAACGGCCTGGGTGAGAACCTTCCAGAGCCCGCGGCCGGACTCACCGGTGGCCTCCGCCCACAATGCCGCGATACCGGCCACATGCGGTGTCGCCATGCTCGTACCCGAGATGGCCTTGTGCGGCGGCGTAGGCCATGAGGAGTAGACGTTCACGCCCGGTCCGGCGATGTCGATCTGGCCTCCCGGAACCGGGTTGCTCCGAGCGGAGAAGTGGGCGATGTCGAGCATTTCGTCGACCGCCGCGACAGCCATGATCGACGGGCTGTTGGCCGGAATGCCGACGAAGCCCGGGTTGCCGAACTTGCGGCGAGCGTTGTTGCCCGCAGCCGCGACGATGAGCGAGCCGGCCTCCAGAGCACGCCGGCCGACCTGCTCGTATGCGAACGACACGGTCGGGATGTCCGCGCCCAGCGACATCGAGATCACCTTGCAGCCGTTGACCATCGCCCAGTTGATGCCGGCCAGGATGTTGGTGTCGGTGCCGCTGCCCGAGTCGCTCAGAACCTTGCCGACCATTATCTGGGCTCCGCCGGCGACGCCGTAGCGGCGGCCCTCGGACAGGGTGGGCGGACCGCATGCGGTGCCTATGCAGTGCGTGCCGTGCCCGTGCACGTCCTGCGGTGACTCGCCGGGGATGAACGACTGGGCGATGACCTGGCGTCCGGCGAAGTCGGCGTGACCGAGGGCGAATCCCGTATCGAGTACGGCCACTGAGACGCCCTGGCCGGTGCGACCGGACGTACTCGCCTTCGTCGCCTGAAGCCCCCAGGTCAGAAGCGGTGTGTCGGCGAACCCGAGCCCGTTCGCAGCCCTCGTCGTCTCTGACGCGGTGGCGATCACCCGGTCGCAGAGGTCGGTGACCGCATCGCGGTACCCCAGCAGGTAGGAAGACGGCACCGGCGGCGCCTCCGTGATCGCGTGAAGGATGCGTTCAGGCTCCACCGCCAGAATCCGATGGTCGGCCGCTCCTGCGGCGCTCAACCGAGCGGCCTGGTCCGGCTCAGCCGCCACCACCGCGATGCCGAGTTCGGCGAACACGATGGCGTCCGCGGCGGCCGCCTGGTCGAAATCCAGCGCGCCGGCACTGAAGTCCCGGGTGCTGGCGATGCTCGCCACACCTGTCATCGCCCGCAGAGCGTCTGCGGTCGCCGCGTGATCACCGCGCACCTCGTCGCTGAAGACCACCACATATCGCCCCGTGGTGGATGCGTGGGCGGCACCATCCCCGTTGCCGGATGCGGAGTTGCCGTTCCAGTCCCCAAGCTTCCAATCTGCCATGATGGTGTTCCTCTCTTTCCCTTGTTGTTGCCCGATAGGTGCATTGAGAGACACTGCTGACGGCTCAGGGCCGCCAATTGTCCAAGCCGAATATGACGAGGTCGACCATGGCCATGTAGCCGGCGTAGACATCCCGTCGTGGATCGAATTCGTCTTTCTCGGAGCCGCTCAGCGTGCCGACGATGGTGGGACTCTGTCCGGCGAAGAACCAGAGCGGACCACCCGACCATCCGCCCGACGTGTACGTGACGGTTTCGAGTTCGATCCCTGGACTGTCACTGTCGATGTCCCGGATGCCGACGGCGAACTGAACGGCGGGCCTGCCGCCGAAGCTCGCGGGATACCCGGACGACGTGTAACTGCGGCTCTCGTAGCTGCTCTCGCTGCTCCACCACTGGGTGCCCATCCAGCCCAGCGCCCGGCCGAGCGGGTTGTACAGCTTGCAGACGACGTAGTCGTATCCGGAGACCTCGCCCGGTGTGTTGTATCCCCTGTACCGCTCGACGAAGGAACTTCCGAACGGCCGAGGGTTGCTGTCGCCTTCGCGCAGGCCCGGGATGAACTCCATCGACCAGTTCGTGCCTCCCCATGGGGCGACATGCCCCGCGGTCAGGACGAGGTTCGGGCCCACCAGAACGCCGCTTCCCACCCACGTGCCGAGAGAGCTCCTGACGACGATCCGGCCGACCGTGCACCACGGATAGGGCAGCCGCTCCGCCTCGATGACCCTGGGCCTCGGCTCCATGAACACCTGCGCCTGCGGCAGGCCCGAACTCTGTGCCGAAAGGCGGAACGGCACGAGGCTGGGAAGGAACTCCTGCTCGATCCATGGCGGGCGGTGACTGTCCGTGCCGGCCTCTTCGACGCTCACCGAATCCGCGGCCCGTTCCTCAGGCTGCAGTTCGGTGCGGTCAAGTCCGGGAATCGTCAGCCGGAGCTCGCCGTTCGTTGCGTTGTCGATGACCCTCCACATGTCGGCCGTTCCCGCGACGGGCTCAAGTGAATAGTCCATTGTCGGCTTGTGGTCCGAACGGATGTACACGCCGGAATCCGGCCGCAACAACTCCGCGATCTCCGCGGGCATGTCTTCGGTGGCCGGAAGTGGTGCCGTGCTCGTCAGGTGCTCCAAGTCAAGCGCCGTGAGCGGTGCTGACGGTTTTTCTTTCATGAAGGCCTTCATGTAATCATCCCCCGTTTTAGATGAGAACTGGCGCATCGTCGCGCCGGAATGAATCCGCCGGCTCATTCAGTCCGAAGTGCTACGAGTCATGGTAGGTCCGGCACCAGTGAAAATCCGATAATCGTCAGGATTTCCGGCGTACCCACTTGGGGCATTCTTCAAGCTCTTCATTGGACGTGAAGAGGCGAGGCCTCTGTGGCGTCTGCTCGTATTGAACAGCCACCGACTGGCGCACGCATGAACTCGTGCAACTGTTGCTGACCGAAGCACAATGCGCTTCATGCGGCGCCCGCCTAGCAGCAGACGAACAAGACGGCTTGACCACTGACACAGGAGCCACAGAAAGGAGGGAGGGATTCCCTGCGCGCCGGTGCAGACATGAAGGCCCGGGCGTCCGGTCAGGGCTTGTAGGGCTCGTCGGTGCGGGAGATCTCCTTGAGGACGTCGCCGTCCAGGGCGTACACGGCGGTGCGCCGGATGCTGAGCGTGGCCGTACCGGCATCACTGGGGCGCGTCAGGTAGACCTGGGTGAGCTTCCCATCCGCGATGCTGACCTTCTCGACAGGTTCGCGATCGTCGAGCTCGAACTGCACGACGCACCGGGCCCGCTCGACGGGCTTGCCGCAGAGCATGACCGCCCAGTAGCGGCCAGAGGTGTTCACGACGCTGCTCATGATGGTGCCGGCGGTGGTCGTGCCGAGCCCGCCGCCGAGGTCGCCCGTGGCGCAGGGCTCCTGCACGGCGAGTGTGAGACCGTCCTGGCCCGAGAACATGCCCTCGGTCAGGGGCGCACCCTCGTCGCCGTACGCGCGATACGGGTCCATCGTGCCTACCACCATCGCGTTCTTGACCTCGGCGCAGGTGGCGGCCGGCACGGACGTCGCGGCCCGGAACGGTGAGGCCGCTGCGGTCGGCAGCGCCTGCGCGCTGGACGCAGCCGGGGTGTCCGAGGGGGACCTGCAGGCGGCCGGCAGCGCGGTCAGGGCGGCTGCCACTACCAGCAAGGCGGTACGGCGCAGGCGTAGCGCCATCAATGGCGCTCTTCGGCGGCTCGGGATGGTGGACGCATGGTAAGGATGCCCCAGGCCGCGAGCGCTCGGACGTCGCGAGTGCGACATTTTAGTCATTGCGGATCCCGTCTGTCTGTCATCAGCGGAAAACGGATGGCGATGGGTCTCCAAGTGCGGCCGCAACAACATCGTATACGCATCAAATGAAACAAAACTGCACTTCACGGGCTTGCTGACAATCGGCGGCCCCGGCCCCTCGGACCCGCCCGCGATCGCCTAGGCCGCCGCGGGCGACCCCGTCAGCGCGGCGATTTGCCGGCCCCACGCGAGCCGCGCTCGTCTTCGATGGGCACCTCCAGACCAACGCGGCGCTCGACAGCGCGGGTCCGGCACACGCAGCTGGACCATCATCTCGTCCACGGAACACTTCCATGCCGTAGGCCGTCCTCACTCCGCATGAGACTGCCCTGTGCCGGCACCGGCGGTTCGGTGTCGGCCTGGAAGGCTGCCGCTGCCGGGAACCAGCCGGGTGTGGCGGCCCCGGCCACGCGGGAGATCACGGCGGCATGATCTTCCCCGCTGTTGACATGACGGGCTATAACCCTGGCCATGAAGTCGATCGACAAGGCGCCGTTCTGGATCTGGCCGGCGGGCATGTGCGCGTTCGGTGTCGTGGCGTCACTCCACGATCTGGTAGAAGGCCGGTGGCTGCCGATCGTCCACATGGTGATCGCCATGGGCTACGCCGTGGGTCTCGGACGTGCCTTGCTCCGGCGTCGTCTGCAGGCTGACCTCCGAGCTGAGAACCCGGGATGATCAGCTTGGGAAGCGAGATCCTGCGGTGATCCGGACGGCCGTCGAGCCGGACCGGCCGGCTCAACCGTGGGGGCGATGATCGGGTGGACCTCGGCCTCGCGTTGTCTTCTTCGGTGACGGGAACGCAGCGGGCACGGCCGGGTCGGATGTCGGCCGGGACCCGCCTGTCGCCCTTGGCCTTAAGCCGTGGCGTCCGGCGGGCGGCGCTCGTACCGTGAGGTCATGTCACGGCGGGAGGACCGTATTCGCAGGGAGCTGGGCGGCTTCCTGCACACCTACGGCAGGCGGAAGAGCGGCAACGGCCTGAACGCCAACGATCGCCGCTACAGCCGCCGGCTCGAAGACGAGATCAAGAAGATGCCGCCGGAAGATCTCGACCGGCTCATGCGGGACGAGGATTGAGACCTGTGCCGTCCGCGGCATGACCGCCGGCGAGATCCGTCACGTGTCCCGGATGAGGCGCAGCCACCGGAAGCCGAAGCCGCCGAGCTTCAGCTGCGGGCCGCCGTCGGCCGGTGACGGACTCTCGGCCCCGCCGGCATCAGGGCGATTCGGTAACTTTCACGCACGCGCACACCGTGCGGTGTGGACGAACGGCAGCCCGCGCTGCATGCGCCGCGCCACTCTGGTCCGGATCCGCCGCCGGTTCATGGCCGTCAGGTTTCGTGTGCGTTGCCGGATTGCCTAACATCGACGCACCACAATGGGAGCGTTCCCATGCGGAGTTGAGGAGATCGGCATGTCGGTGGTGGACGCCGCGACGCGCGGGCGCCGCAAGGTCCCGGCCGCGGTGACCACGGCCAGCCTGCTGGTCGCCTGGGGCACCCTGCTCGCAGCCGCGCCATACCTGCCCACCAGCAGCGGCATCCGCCCGGTGGCGCTGTTCGTCCACCTGGCGGCGGTCGTCCTCGGCTTCGGCGCGGTGCTGACCCTCGACTGGTCCGGCCTCATGTGGCTGCTCGGCCGCCAGGACCTGGCCACCCTCGTTTCGGTGGCCCGCGTGGTGCAGACACCGATCTGGCTCGGGCTGGGCCTGCTGGTGGTCAGCGGGGCACAGCTGTCCCCCGACACCTCGTCGCCCCTGACCGTGGTCAAGCTCGTCGCCGTGCTCGCCGTGGCGCTCAACGGCCAATGGGCCGGGCGGGTCCAGGAGCGGCTCGCCTGCCTAGGGAACGCCCGGCCGTCACGCCGGCTGCTGGGCGCGGCGGTCCTCGTCGCGACCATCTCCCAAGCCGGCTGGTGGACGGCCACCCTCGTCGGCTTCATCAGCGCCCAGCGATGAGCCGCACTCAGCCAAACAACCGCTACCACCTGCGATTGGAGTCGCTATGAACTGGAAGAGAGCACAAGTCGCCGTCGTCGCCGCGGTCACCGCGGTGGCGGCAGCAGGAGCCGCGCTGCTCGCGTCCTCCGGGGCGCAGGCGCACGGCGCGGTCTCCGATCCGGCCACCCGGGCATACAGCTGCTACCTGCGCTGGAGCGGCGACCACACGAATCCGGCCATGCAGACCCAGGACCCGATGTGCTACCAGGCGTGGCAGGCCGAACCCGGTGCCATGTGGAACTGGAACGGCCTGTTCCGGGAGGGGGTCGCCGGCAACCACCAGGCGGCCATCCCCGACGGCACGCTGTGCAGCGGCGGCCTGACCGTCGGCGGACGCTACGCCGCCATGGACGTCCCCGGCCGCTGGCACGCGGTCGACAAGCCGAACAACTTCACGCTCAAACTCAACGACCCCTCCGCCCACGGCGCGGACTACCTGCAGGTGTACATCACCCGGCAGGGCTTCGACTCCACCACCCAGCGGCTGACCTGGAGCGCGCTGGAGCTGGTCACCCAGACCGGCAGGCAGGCGCCCAGTAACACCTACACGGCCCAGGTCAACGCCGGCAGCCGGACCGGCCGGCACATCGTCTACACGATCTGGCAGGCCAGCCACCTCGACCAGTCCTACTACGCCTGCAGCGACGTGATCTTCGGCGGCGGTTCGCAGCCGTCACCGTCCACCTCCAGCCCGGCCAGCCCGAGCCCCAGCCCGTCCCAGGCGAGCCCCTCGCCCAGCAACCCCGCGCCCAGCAGCCCGGCTCCGGCCGGTTGCACCGCCACGCTGCGCATCACCAGCCAGTGGCCGGGCGGCTACCAGGCCGAGGTGCTGGTCACGGCGGGCGCCGCCGGCACGCGCAGCTGGACCGTCGGATTCACCGGCACCCTCCAGAACGGCTGGAGCGCGAACTTCACCACCTCCGCAGGCACCGTGACCGCGACCAACGTCGCCTACAACGGCACCCTCGCCCCGAACGGCACGGCCACCTTCGGCTTCATCGGAACCGGGGCCCAGGCCACCGGCTTCACCTGCCGCGCCGGCTGACACCGTGCGGCTCACCGGTCGCCCGGCGCTTCCCGCGCCGGGCAACCGGGTCACGACGGCACCACGGACGAGCACATTCCCGGATTCCGTAACCCGTCGCCACGCCGCACCGCCCCAAGGGCCGCGCACGCGCGGTCCGGGCGCTGCCCGATCTGCAGCGGCCCCGATCGCCGCGGGGGCGGCCCGGCCACAGGCCGCGCCGCCCCCGCAGAGCAGGCGGGTCCTACATTCCCGGTGGACACGGCCGCGTGGTGCCACTCCGCCGAGTCGGCCGAGCAGTAGTGCTCACCCTGCGGCACCCGGCGGGCGGTGCTGCGGCGGGCGCACCCCGGTCGTGCTACGCAGGAAGGTGTCCTGCGGGGCACCCCAGCCGCGCTGCGGCGTGGCGGCGAAAAGGCGCAGCGCAGGCCCGGTGGTGGTGAGGGCACTGCCGTCGATCGCCATCACCGCCGTGTACGGCAACCCGCTGTCCCGCCCCTCGTCGGTGGCGACCTGGCCCAGCGAGTAAACCTGCGCACCCACGGCCGTCACCGCGTCGATCGCCGCCGCCTCGCTGCCGGTCACGCCGTAGAAGATCGAGAACGTCTTCGGCGTGCCCGGAGCGAGGGTGCCCAGGTCGACGTCGAGCAGGGCGCCGGTGTCGTCCGGGCCGTAGTCCTGGAACCAGCCCGTCGCGCCCAGGTCCGTCATCGGCAGCGACGGATCGGGGTTCGCGAAGCCGTCGTTGGTGATCCCGGCGAGGTATCCGGTGTCGGTGCCGTCGATCTTGGCAACGGTGTTATAGGAGTCGAACAGCGTCGGCATCGGGTCCCAGTCGACGACCCGCCGGTAGTGGACCGGCCCCAGCGGCTCATCGGTCGTGTTGTACACCGTGATCCGCAGCTCCCACAGCTCGTCCACGGACGAGGCCGAGGTCGTCTGCACCACCCGCAGCCCGTCAGGCACCCGCACGGTGCTGCTGACCACGCCACCCGCGTAGCTGAACTGCTCCAGCTCCATGTTGTCGACGCCGTAGTCCTCGTTGACCGACGCGCCGAACGCGCCCGGCACGCCCACTCCCCAGCCTTCGCACCAGCATCCGTTGAGGACCGATTCGGTGTCGGGCTCGCCGCCGCGGCGCAGGCCGATCCCGGAGGTGCTGGTGATGTTGCCGTAGGCGCCCAGGCCGAGGTCGGAAACGCCGAACAGGTCGACGCTGTGCCGGGCGTAGGAGATCGTGTACTGCCCGCTCGTCCAGAATCCCAGCCCGTCGTCGTCCTGTTCAGCCCAGACGAACACCAGCACGGCGTTCGGGCAGGCGGTGGTGAGGTCGAGGTACGTGTCGGCACGGTGCACCGGTCTCGCGCCGCCGCAGGCGGCACTCGGGCGGCGGTCCTCGTCTAGCAGCACGGCGCTGGCGCGCACCGCCGGATCGCCGGCCGTGAAGCCGACGGTGAGCTGCGTGTTGAACCGGCCCGGGTTGGCGAGCTCGACGTACTGCGCACCGGTCTGCTGCAGGCTCAGGGCACCGGTCGTGGCCTGTCCGTCGTCGCCGCTGGAGCCGATCGTGACGGTGCGGTGCGGCGGCCGCATGCCCGGCAGCCTGTCCAGGCTCAGCCGCCATTCGTCGGCGTCGTCGTCGGCGAACCCGACCGGCGACCCGCCGGAGTCGAGCACGTACGCCCACTGCCGGAAGCGTTCGATCTCGGTGGCGGCGTCGGTGCCCGCCCGCTCGTCGAGCAGCTCGCCGATGACGACACCCGGCAGCGGCCGCGCCTGCCCCTCCAGCCGCTCCCAACTGTGCCGGATCGCGTCGTCGCCCAGCCGTTCCTGCATGAACTCGGCGAGGATGAACGCACCGTACTCCGGCCCGCCCGCCTGCAGGACGGAGTCGCCCTCGTCGTAGCGCTGCTCCGACTCGCGCAGGAACTGGTAGAGGTTGTAGTAGTAGTCGTCGTCACCGGCTCGCGCCGCCTCGGACGCCTGGTGGGCGCCCCAGTTGGCGGTCGCCTCCATCCACCAGTTCATGTTGTACTCGCCGATGTACAGGTGGTTCATGTACTCGTACTGGATGAAGTGGAACATCTCGTGGCGGACCAGCTCACGGATGTCGCCGTGCTCCTCGTCGAGGAACATGACGCCGGTCGGGCAGTTGCAGCCCGGGAACGGCGGCAGTGACAGCCCGCCGCTGAACGACGTCGCCGACGGGTGCATCACCGCGTAGATCCGGCCGGGTGCCCGGTAGCCCAGCTCGTCGACGTAGAACGTGCGGCTGCTCTCCAGGGTGTCCAGCGCGTCCTGGACGTAGCGCGGCCGCTCCTGGTCGGCGCCGTCGAAGCTGCTGGACTTGTAGTAGACGGAGAAGTTGTCGCCGTAGGCGCGGCAGTCGGCCTGCAGCTCGCCGAACACCACCGGAATGGTGCAGTCGGGGTTGCCGCCGGCCGCCCGCAGCACCGACCGGCGCCCGGCCGCGCCCTGCGGGTCGGCGAGCGGCACCGGCGACATCCACGCCGACAGTTCCTGCTGTGCGGCCGCGGGAAGGTCGGCGAACAGGCCGACCAGCGCCGCGCGGGCACCGGCCGCGTGCTCGGCGGGCACCGCCCCGGTGGTGTAGACGGCGGGCACCGTGCCCGGCTGCACCACCGCATACAGGCTGAACCGCACGTAGTCCGTCAGCTCCAGCGCCCCGGCCGCGTAGTCGTACTCCAGTCGCTGCAGTACGTCCGAGCCGTTGGCGACGGTCACCGCGACGCCGTCGGCCACCACCTCGTCGCCGTCGCGGGCACGCAGCTCGTACCGGCCGTCGGGCCAGGCCGCGGCGGTCGTGTCCCACGACGTCCGGCAGGCGGCGCCGTCCACGGCCGCCGACCCGACCTGCTGCCAGGCGCCGCCGGCGGTGCGGGCCTCGACGACCAGCGGGCCGCCGCCGGGGCAGGTGATCGCGACAGCGGCCGTGCCCCAGACGGCGCGGCCGGGCAGCGGCTGCTGGAACGCGACCGGCCGCGGCGCGACGACGACCCGGAAGTGGGCGGTCTGTCCCGCCGTACCGGCCGCGTCGATGCCGCGTACGTGCAGCCACCACTCCCCCGCCGCCAGCCGCCCGCCGAACCGGTTCTGCGCGGTCGTGGCGGCGGTGCCGGGCACCGTCTGCGGGTCGCCGTCGAGCACCGCCGCCCACCGGGCCGCGTCGGCCGGGCCGGAGGTCCAGGTCGCCACGAAGTCCTGTCCCGGGTACACGGTGCCCGGCACGGGATGGGTGGAGCTGGCGATGTGCGGTGCGCTGGGCGGCAGGTCGACGGTGAGCCTGCGGTGCATCGGTGTGCCGCGGTTGCCCGCCCTGTCGACCGCGGCCACGTGCAGGTACCAGGTGCCTTCCCCGGCCAGCGTGAGGGTGTGCGCGGCCTCGGCGTCGGCCGCGCCGAGCGGCTCGTCGTCGGGGCCGCGGGTGACCGACACGGCATATCCTGCCACCCCGGCGGCGGTGTCCGACGCGGTGAACAGGGCCTGAACAGTCAGCGAGGCGGTCGCCACGTCCGGGTCGGGGTGGCTGGGCACCTGGATACCAGTCATCACCGGGGCGGTCGCGTCGACCTTGACGGTGATGTGGGCCGCCGGCCCGGCCAGGCCGGTCGTCGCGACGGCGCGTACGTGCAGGTAGTGCAGCCCGTCGGGGAGCCTCGCCGAGAGGCTGTCGGCGACCTGGGTGACGGTGCTGCCCGGGTCGGTGCCGGGGCTGCCGTCGAGCACGACCGCGTATCCGGCGAGGCTCACCTGCGTGAACGTCTTCCAGCTGAGCGAGACGTCCGCGCCGGACCATTCCGCGGCCGCGGGCACGGCCGGGGTGCCGATGAGGTCTACCAGCTCCACGCTCCAGGTGCCGGTGTCGACGGTGGCGGGAGTGAACCGCAGGCGGTGCTCGCCGCTCTGCCGGGCGGTGCACATCATGACGGCGGTGAGGCTGAGCGAGGTGCTGCTGCACTCGGTGGTGCCGTCGGGCCGGGTGACGACGATGTTCAGCGGGGCGGGGCCCGCGTAGACGTCGGTGATGATCGACTGTCCGGCGGTGGCGGTGAACGTGATGACGGCGGCGGCGCCCGGCGCGGTCAGCGCGGCGGAGACGGGGCCGCCGCCGATCGCCCCGGCCAGCGCCACGTCGGCGGGGACCGCGTGCACCCGCACCTGTGCGGTGCCGACGCCCAGCCCGCGCGGCAGGACCCGCACGGTGTAGGCGCCGTCGGCGGGCAGCACGACAGCGCCCAGCAGCGCACTGGCCGGGGAGCTCGCCGACTTGGTGGCGATGCTGCTGCCGGACGGTCCGAGCAGCGCGGCGTCGTACATCTGCTGCACGCCGCCCGCCAGGTACGCAGCACCCGTGACGGTGATCGACACGCGCTGCCCGGCGGTGCCGGTGAACGTCGCCAGGCCGGCCTGGCCGGGGGTCTGCGTGGTGACGGTGACGGCTTCGCCGCCGACGGCGGCTTCGGCGGCCGAGGCGCTGGTGGCGTCCCAGACCCTGATCCGCACGGCGCCGGTGGTGGCGCCCTGCGGGTCCACGACGATGGTGTGGCCGCCGGTCGCGGCGTAGGCGACCGGGCCGACGAACACCGCCCCGCTGGCCGAGACCGTCGCCGAGCCGAGGGTCGTGTTCGCCGCGTCGCGGACGCTGACCTTGACCGAGCCGGTGAAGGTGCCGACCGTCTCGGCCTGCACGTATACCCGGTGGCCGGCCTGCCCGGTGAAGGCGAGCTGCGCGTTCTGGCCGGGCACGCCGATCGAGACGGTGTGCGGGCTGCCGTCGAGGGTCGCGGTGCCGGCCAGGTCGGCCGGCACGGACCACAGCCGGGCGGTGAGGTCGCCGACATGGTGCAGGTTCGGGTCGAGCAGCAGCGTGTACGTGCCGGTGGCGGGCAGGGTGAGCGGGTCGAGGAAGCTGCTCTGCCCGACCGACCAGCGCGCCTTCAGGTCGGTGCCGTCGGGCTTGCGGATGGTGGCGTAGACGGTCATCGGGCTGGTCGTCTGCAGGGAGACGCGCTGCCCGGCGGTGCCGTCGAAGGTGACGGCGGCGTTCTGGCCGGGCACGGCCACCGTGGCGGTCACCGGCGTGCCGTCCAGCGTGGCGGTGTGGACCGGGTCGGCGGGCACGTCGTAGGCCTGTACCGAGGTGGTGCCGACGTTGGTGGTGAGCGGGTCGAGCACGACCGTGTAGGTGCCGGTGACCGGCAGCGGCAGCGGGTCGGCGAAGTCACTGGTGCTGGCGTACCAGCGGGCCTTGAGATCGGTGCCGTCGGGCTTCTTGACGGTGGCGTACACGCCGACGGTGCCCGACAGGCGCAGGCTCAGCCGGGTGCCGGCGGTGCCGTCGACGGTGACGGTGGCGTTCTGGCCGGGAGCCGTGATGGTGACCGTCGCCGGGTCGCCGCCGAGGACGGCGGCCGCGGTCGGGTCGGCGGCCAGCAGCCAGGCCTGCACGTCCATGACGCCGAGCGCTGCCGTGCTGGGGTCGAGCAGGATCCGGTACTGCCCGCTCGCGGGCAGGGTCAGCGGTTCGGTGAAGTCGGCCGCGCCGACCGACCAGCGTGCCTTCAGGACGGTGCCGTCGGGGCCGGTGACGGTCGCGTAGACCGAGCCGGAGCCGTTGGCGAACCGGATGCTGACGCGCTGGCCGGCCTCGCCCGGGAAGGTCAGGGCCGCGTTCTGGCCGGCGACCGTCGTCGCGGCGCGGACGGTGGTGCCGTCGAGCGGGATCTCGGCGCTGGTGTCGGCGGGCACGGCGATGACCTCGACCTGGACCGAGCCGACGACGGCGCCCTGCGGATCGACCAGGATCTGGTATGTGCCCCCGCCGGACAGCACGCGGGCGTCGATGAACGCCCCCGAGCTGCCCACACCGGTGGCCGGGACCAGCACGGTGCCGTCGGGGCGCAGCACCGACACCTGCAGGTTCGACGAGCCGGAGCCGTAGGTGCTGGCGCTGACGCGGACGGCGACCCGGTCGCCGTCGGCCGCTGGGAAACTCACCCGGGCGTTCTGGCCCGGCGAGGTGGTCCCCACGGTGACCGGCCCGGCACCGGCGGTCGTCTGCGCGGTGGCGTCGGCGACGTCGGAGACCAGGACCGTCAGCGCGCCGACCAGGTCGTTGGCCGGGTCGAGGACGACGGTGTGCGTGCCGCCGGCGCCGATGGTCACCGGTCCCAGCAGCAGGCCACCCGAGCCCACCCCCGCCGCGGCGAGCAGGGTGCTGCCGTCGGGGTTGCGCAACGCGGCCGACACGCTGGACGAACTGGTGCCGTAGGTGCTGCCGCTGAGCTGGACGCTGACCCGCTGCCCGGCGGTGGCCGGGAAGGTGACCGTCGCGTTCTGGCCCGGCGTCGTCGTGGTCACCGCGACCGCGGGGCCGCCCACGGCCGCCGCCACTACCGGGTCTACGACGGTGAACAGCTGCGCGGTCAGCGAGCCCGTGTTCCAGCTCTGCGCGTCGAGCACCACGGTGTAGACACCGTCGGCGGGCAGGGTCTTGGTGTCGATCCAGCAGGAGGTGCCGCAGTAGGTGGTGGACACCAGGTTCGTGCCGTCGGGCTTGCGCAGGACCAGCTGCAGGTAGGACGACGAGCCGTAGGTGCCGCCGGTGAACCGCAGCGCCACCCGCCCGCCGGCGGTCCCGGGGAAGGTCGCGACGGCGTTCTGCCCTGCCGTAGTGGTGATCGTCACCGGCGTGCCGTGGATCAGCTGGTATGCGCCGTCGGCGGGCACCAGGAACAGCTCGGCGGTCAGCGATCCGGTGTACCAGGTCTGCGGGTCGAGCAGCAGCGTGTAGACGCCGTCGGCGGGCAGGGTCTTGGTGTCGATCCAGCAGGAGGTGCCGCAGTAGGTGCTGGACACCAGGGTGGTGCCGTCGGGTTTGGCGAGGCTGACGGTCGCGTTGGTCAGGGATCCGTACGTGCCGCCGGTGAACCGCAGCGCGACGCGCTCGCCTGCGGTGCCGGGGAAGGTCGCGACCGCGTTCTGCCCGGCGCTCGTGGTCAGGGTCAGCGTGCTCGCCGGGGTCAGGGTGTGGGCCTGGTCCGGCGGGACGTCGGTCAGTTTCACGGTGAGGGAGCCGACGTTCGTGGACTGCGCGTCCAGCAGGACCGTGTAGACGCCGTCGGCCGGCAGGGTCTTGGTGTCGATCCAGCAGGACGTGCCGCAGGACGTGCCGGACACCAGTACCGTGCCGTCCGGTCTGCGGATCGACAGCAGCGCGTGGCTCGACGAGGTGAAGGTGCCGCCCGAACCCTGCAACGCCACCCGCTGCCCGGCCACGCCGGTGAACGTGGCCGTGGCGTTGGCTCCCGGCACGGTCGCCGACATGGTGACGGGCGTGCCCGGCGTCAGCGCGAGGACCTGGTCGGCCGGCAGGTCGTAGGCGGTGACGGCGACCTGCCCCACCGCCGTGTTCTGCGGGTCGATCAGGATCTGGTAGGTGCCGTCGGACGGCAGGGCGAGCGGCTCGATGAAGATGCCGCTGGAGCCGAAGCCGGTCGCGGCCAGCAGGGCGGTCCCGTCGGGCCGGTAGACCGAGATCCGGGCGCTGCTCGTCAGTGTCCCGAAGGTGCTGGACGCCAGCTTGATGCTCAGCCGGCGACCCGCCTGGCCCGCCACGGTCAGCAGGGAGATGTTGCCCGCGGTGGCGACCGTGGCGGTGGCCGGCGTCCCGGACGCGATCCGCTGGTAGGTCTCCACCTGTGCCGGGGTGAATGCGGCCGGTGGGACGTACACGTCCACTGCGGACGTCGCGGCACCCGTGGGGCTCTGCACGGTGATCGGGCCGGACGTGGCACCGGCCGGGACGCCGACCTCCAGCAGCTGCTCGGTGGCCGCGGTCACGGTCAGGGCGGTGCCGTTGAGCCGTACGAGGTTGTCGGACGGGGTCGTCGAGAAACCGCGACCGCTGATGCTGAGCGTGCCGGACGCGGCGGTCACCCGCGGCGTGATCGCGTCCACGGTCACCGGGTCGTCGGCTGCCGCCGGTCCCGCCAATCCGGTTCCCACGGCCAACGCCATCGCGATGGTCATCGACAGACTTCTGATCCGACGGCGCGCCATGCCATTCCCCTCCGTGAATTGGCAGCACCCTACAGACCGGATGATCGTCTCCACAATGGGTGATCGACTTCTCCACTTCAGTCCACTTTGGTGCTATCAGGGCGGCTCCGCGAACCTGGAGTGCGGTTTCGCCTGGCCACCCCGAGACGGCCGGCACGCCGGGGATGCGGCAGGGACACGCCGCTTCAGGTCGCGGCCAGCAGCTTCGCCACGCGCAGCAGGCTGTCCAGGAACGGAAGAACGGTGTCGGTCTTCAGCGCGTGGTTCTGCACGCCGATCAGGTCACGGCCGTCCACGCTCCACACCGGCACGGCACCCGCGATGTGCGCCTGGATCAGCGCCGCAGTGATCAGCGCCCGCCCGGCCGGATCTTGGGTGTCGACCCGGAACCTGCGGTCGAACTCCTCGACCCCCACCTCGACCACGCCCGACAGCCCCAGCCCACGTGCCATCTTCGAGCCCAGGCCGCGAGGGTTCACCGCCACGGTCGGCTGCTGGGCGGGCAGGTGCACCACGTGCACGGTCGCGGCGTGATGGACCGTCACGGTCTCCCACCTGGTGTGCCCGTTCTCCTGCCGGGTGCGCTGCTCCCGGGTCTCCCACCAGTAGTGCGCCACGGTGACGGGAAACCCGTCGCGGCTGCCCTCGACCAGCAGCCGCACGCCGGACCGTACGCCTCGGGGCAGTCGGCTGGTCCAGGTGCCGCCGCCGCCCTCGCGGTAGCGCCAGCCCAGCGAGGCCGCCCAGGACGCGACCCCTTCCACGTAGCGGCGGTCCCGCGCCCGGCCGACCGCGGCCGATACGACGGCCACCGCGATCACCGCGATGACGACCAGCACGATGATCGGTGTCGGATCGCTCTGCATGGCCACATTAGAGGTGATGCGTGCAACAGGGACAAGGCCTGCTCGGGCCGGGTGCCGATGGCACGGGGGCGGCCAGGCCGAGTCCGGCAACCGGCGCAGGTCAGGCTGGAGTCAGCTCGACCGCGCCGAACGCCGGTTTGAGGTCGGTGACCCAGAGCGCGTCCGGGTCGAACCGCGCGAAGAACGGCCGCCCGACCAGCGCCGGGTCGCGGGCCTGCAGGTAGCGCAGTGCGAAGACCCGCTCCCCCGCGAGTTCCACGATGCCGTCGATGCAGATCTTGCCGGGCGACGCCGAGGCGACCGGACCCCTGGCGGTCCGGGCCAGTCCGGGGACCTGCGCGAACGCGTCCCGGTAGATCTCGTACGCCCGTGCGAGCGGCACCCCGAAGTAGTGCTGCGGCCCGGTGTCACGTTCGATGAACAGGTAGTACGGGATCATGCCGAGCCGGGTCGTCTCCCGCCACAGCTCAGCCCATACCGCGGCGTCGTCGTTGACGCCCCGGATGACCGGCGCCTGGCAGCGGATGACCGCACCCGTGGCGAGGATCCGGCTGATCGCCTGACGCGTGACCCGGGGCGCGAGTTCACGCGGATGTGAGAAGTGGGCCATGACCGCCAGGTGGCGGCCGGCTGCCGTCACCTGCTCGAACAGGCGCAGCAGGTCGTCTGCGTCCGGGTCGCCGGTGAAGCGATGCGGCCAGTAGGCCAGTGCCTTGGTGCCGATCCGGATCGCCTCGATCGAGGGGATGCGCAGCAGCGGCTCCAGCTGGCGCCGCAGCACCTCGGCGCTCATCACGAGCGGATCACCGCCGGTGATGAGCACGTTGGTCACCTGCGGGTGTGCGCGCAGGTAGGCGACGACCGAGTCCATGTCGTCGGTGGCGATGCGCAGGTCCGGCTCGCCGACGAACTGCGGCCAGCGGAAGCAGTAGGTGCAGTAGGCGTGGCAGGTCTGTCCCTGGCGCGGGAACAGCAGTACCGTCTCGCGGTACTTGTGCTGCAGCCCGCGCAGCCGGCGGCCCTGGAAGACGGGCTCGTTGAGGTCGGTCTGGTTGGCCGGATGCGGGTTGAGACGTGAGCGGATCTCGTTGGCGGCGGCGCGCAGGTGCTGCTCGGGCGCTCCGTCCCGCAGCAGGCCGGTCATCCGGGCGAGGTCGGGGGCGGCCAGCATGCCGGGTTGCGGAAAGGTCAGCTGGAAGATCGGGTCGTCGGGCACCCGATCCCAGTCGATCAGCTCGTTGATCACATGATCGTTGACCCGGAACGGCAGCACGGCGGCGATGCCGCGGCGCTGCCGTCGGTCCTCCTCGTCGAGGCCGGTGCGCTCCTTCAGCAGCGGGTCCAGCTGCCGGCTGGTGAGCGCACGGAACATGCCAGTTATATCGGGTCACTCCTCGTAGGCGTGGGATCCGGCACCAGCCGGACGAACGCCGCACCTGGTCGTTCATATTTCGCAAGGAAGTTCGCGTTGAGGTCCGACATGACGTCGGACTCCTCCGCCACGATATGCAATGCGTACACCTGAGAGGGCACTTTGGCCAGGCGAGCCGTGATCGTGCCGTCGCGGTGCCGGGCCAGGTGCGCGATGATGCGCGGGTCGGCGATGTAATGCTCGTCATCGAGCACGACGAACCTGGCGACGTAGTCCCGGGATCCCGTGCTGTCCATGACGGTGATGTGCAGCGCGACGTGGTCCTCGATGGGCGTGCCGTGACGCCACAGGTCGTCGAAGCGCTCCCCACGAAGGTGCCCAGCGGCGATTCGCTCGACACCTCGAGCTGCGCCGTGTCACCCGAAAGGCGGCCCAGCGGCAGGAACGAGACCAGCATGCGGCTGTCCCACCGGTAGATCGTCACCGACGCCGACGCGGCGTAGAGCCGGACCTCGAAGTGCTGCCGCAGGTCCGGGTCCAGACCCTGGCGGTACGCCTCGAGCCGGCGGATGTTGCGCAGGATCTCCAGCCTGACGTCGCTGTGCCCCTGCAGTTCCTCGGTGCGCTGCTCGGCGGCGAGGGAGTCGGGGTCCATGAGCAGCACCTGGATGGGCACGCGGCGGCGCACCAGGGCCGTGGCGGCGCGGAAGAAGCGCTGGTCGACGGGGCGGGAGAACAGACCCGAGAAGGTGTCGAGCACGCGCACCAGCGTCCGCGCGCCGGTGATCTGGTCGGTGTACCACTCGTAGTCCAGGCGCCGGTGCTCGTGGACCCGTCCCTGCTGCGCCCGGCGCACGATCGGCGTGACCGCGAAGAAGATCACGATCGCGCCGACGAGTTCCGCTCCCATGTTCAGCGCGAGATTCTCGGCGTACTGCGGTATGCCGCGCGCCGCGTGCAGCAGCGCCAGGGAGAGCACGGACAGCCCGGCCAGCACGGCCAGCGTCTTGGGCCGCAGCGTCTGCGCGAGGAACACCCGCGCGGCGCGGCCGATCCGTCCCAGGAACATGTGACCGCACCGACCTCCCCGACAGCGTCACTGAACAGTATCGGGAGCGTCCACATCGCACCATAGCGTGCACAGCCCGTCGCACTGTGGCACTGCTGCGGGCCGGTTCCGACCGGCCACTGCCAGGGTCGC